>NZ_JBILVF010000194.1:0-5527 GCF_044370595.1 Mycobacterium sp. | reverse complement strand
GCTCCGGTTCAGCAGTCCGGCCAGCAGCCGGCGTCGGGCCCGAATCCTTCGTCGGATCCGTCATCGGGTTCCGCGGCGGGTTCCAGCCAGACCTGACGCCGCGTCGTAAGTGCGCGCGACGCCGCAGGTGATACGGACTTCGGGCACGGCCCCGGCAGCGCCCGGTGCTGCGGCGCCCCGCGACTTGGTGCGGGTCGGCTTCGGTCCGTCCCTGCTGGCGATCGTGGTTATTGCCGCGGTCACGCTCGTCCAATTGGTCGTCGCCAACAGCGACCTCACCGGCGCGTTTGGTGCGGTGGCCAGTCTTTGGCTGGCCGCCCACGGGGTGCCGATTTCGATAGGCGGGCAGCAACTCGGTGCGCTGCCACTGGTGCCCATGACCGCGATGGTGTGGGCGACAGCGCGGTCCTCCGCGCAGGTCATTCCGGCCCGGGGATCGTGGTTCGTCATCCGGTGGATCATCGCGTCGGCGGTCGGCGGCCCGCTTTTCGTCGCTGCGGTCGCGCTGGCCGTGGTCCACGACGCCGCCTCGGTGCTCACCGAACTGCAGACTCCTAATGCGCTGCGGGCATTCGTGTCGGTGGCCGTGGTGCACGGTCTGGGTGCGGTCATCGGCGCCTGGCCGGCGGTCCGACCGCGGGTGATGGCGGCCGTTGATCTGCCGGGCTGGGCTCTCGACGCGGTCAGGCCGGCCATGTACGGCGCCGGGGCGTTGTTGGCCCTGTCCTGCGCGGTAGTGGCCGGGTCGCTGATCGTGCACTGGGGAACCATGCACGACCTGTACGGAATTACTGATTCGTGGTTCGGCTACCTCAGCCTCACCCTGCTCTCGGTGCTCTATCTGCCCAATGTGGTCCTGGGGGCGGTCGCGGTGGCGGTCGGCTCCAGCGCGCACATCGGGTTCGCGACGTTCAGCGCATTCACGGTGTTCGGCGGTGATATCCCGGCGCTGCCCATCCTCGCCGCAGTCCCGACGCCCCCGCTCGGCCCGGTTTGGGTAGCGCTGCTGATCATCGGCGCGGCCTCCGGTGTGGCGATCGGCCAGCAGTGTGCCCTACGGCCGCTGCCACTGCCCTGGGCGATGGCCAAACTCGCCGTCGCCTCGGCGATTGCCGCAGTCACACTGGCACTCCTTGCGTTCGCGGCCGGCGGATCGCTGGGCAATTTCGGTCATGTCGGTGTCGACCAAGTGACGTTCGCGCCGGGGGTGTTCTTCTGGTTCTTCGTGGTCGGTGGCCTGACGGTGGTGATGGCGGGCGGCGTCAGCCGCGTGCCTGTCATCCCGAGAGCCGGTGTCGAGCGTGCGGTGGTGGCGGAAAATCCTGCGAATTCCCGCCCTGAGCGCACACTCGATGAGCCCTCCGCGCCTGAGTCCGGGCCTGAGTCCGCGCCTGAACCCGAACCCCCGCCGCCGGTGGCCCCGGCGCCGGACGCCGAGGATCTCGAAGATCTGATGTTCGTCGATGCCGATATCGAGGCCGGCGCCCAGCGTGACGGCGCCTGAGGTGATCCGCGTGCCGCCCAGCGCGCCGGCCCGACTGCTGGTGCTGGCCTCCGGAACCGGGTCCTTGCTGCAGGCTCTGCTGGACGCCGCGGTGGACGACTATCCCGCTCGGGTGGTTGCCGTCGGTGTCGATCGCGACTGCCGCGCCGCGGCGATCGCCGCCGAGGCCGGCCTGCCGGCATTCACCGTGCGATTGGGTGATTACCCCGACCGGTCCGCGTGGGATTCCGCGATGGCTGCTGCCACCGCGCGCCACGACCCGGATCTGGTCGTCTCAGCGGGGTTCATGAAAATCCTGGGCCCTCAATTCCTCGCCCGATACCAGGGCCGGGTGGTCAACACCCACCCGGCGTTGCTGCCGTCATTTCCAGGCGCCCACGCCGTCCCCGACGCGTTGGACTACGGGGTCCGGATCACCGGGTGCACGGTCCATCTGGTGGACGCCGGGGTGGATACCGGGCCGATCCTCGCCCAGGAGGCCGTCGAGGTATGCGACGGCGACTCCGAGGAGACCCTTCATGAACGGATCAAAGTCGTCGAGCGGCGACTGTTGGTAGATGTGCTGGCCGCACTGGCGCGGCGCGGCGTGACCTGGAGCGGCAGAAAGGCGACCCTGGGAATGGTGGAACTATGACGGCGCAGACCCTGATCGGTAGTAAGCCCATCCGACGCGCTCTGATCAGCGTCTACGACAAGAGCGGTCTGATTCCGCTGGCGCAGGGACTGCACGAACTCGGAGTCGACATCGTCTCCACCGGTTCCACTGCGAAAACCATTGCCAGCAAGGGTATTCCGGTGACTCCCGTCGAGTTCGTCACCGGTTTCCCGGAGGTGCTCGACGGCCGGGTCAAAACACTTCACCCGCACATCCACGCCGGCCTGTTGGCCGACACCCGTAACCCCGAACACCTCGCGGCCCTCGAGAAGCTCAAGATCGAGCCGTTTGATCTGGTGGTGGTCAACCTCTACCCGTTCAGTGAGACGGTGGACTCCGGCGCCGAGCCCGACGAGTGCGTCGAGCAGATCGACATCGGCGGACCCTCGATGGTGCGTGCCGCGGCCAAAAACCATGCCAGTGTCGCGGTCGTGGTCGAGCCCCTTGGCTACGAAGGGGTGCTGGCCGCGGCCCGGGCCGGTGGTTTCACCCTGGCCGAGCGCAAGAAACTCGCGGCCCTGGCGTTCCGGCACACCGCCGAGTACGACATCGCGGTGGCCGGCTGGATGGGGTCGACGCTGGCGCCGGAGCAGGACGCACCGGCTGGCCTGCCGGTGTGGTTCGGACGCAACTGGCGGCGCACCTCGGTGCTGCGCTACGGCGAGAACCCGCATCAGCAGGCGGCCCTTTACAGCGACGATGTCGGCTGGCCGGGTTTGGCACAGGCTGAGCAGCTGCATGGAAAAGAGATGAGCTACAACAACTTCACCGACGCCGACGCGGCTTGGCGCGCAGCGTTCGACCACCAGCAGATCTGCGTGGCAATCATCAAGCACGCCAACCCGTGCGGGATCGCCGTCTCCACGGAGTCGGTGGCTGATGCGCACCGTAAAGCCCACGCCTGTGACCCGCTGAGCGCCTTCGGCGGGGTCATCGCGGCCAACACCGAGGTCACCTGCGAGATGGCCGAGCAGGTTTCGGAGATTTTCACCGAGGTCATCGTGGCGCCCGCCTACGAAGAGGGTGCGGTGCGGATTCTGGCTCGCAAGAAGAACATTCGCGTGCTCGTCGCGTCCGAACCGGCGCTCGGCGGAGTGGAGATCCGCCAGATCGCGGGTGGCCTGCTGATACAGGAACGCGACGAACTGGGCGCCCCCGGCGACGATCCGTCCAACTGGACCTTGGCCGCCGGACCTGCGGCCGATGCGGCCACCCTGGCCGATCTGTCATTCGCCTGGCGCACCTGCCGGGCGGTCAAATCCAACGCGATCGTCGTCGCCGCCGACGGAGTGACGGTCGGTGTCGGTATGGGACAGGTGAACCGGGTCGACGCCGCCCGCTTGGCCGTCGAACGCGGCGGCGATCGGGTCCGCGGGGCAGTGGCTGCCTCGGATGCGTTTTTCCCGTTCCCCGACGGCCTAGAGGTGCTCACCGCGGCCGGGGTGAAAGCCGTTGTGCATCCGGGTGGTTCGGTGCGCGACGACGAGGTGACCGCCGCCGCTGAGGCCGCCGGAATCACGCTGTATCTCACCGGTGCCCGGCACTTCGCCCACTGAGCGACCCATCGCCCCTCGATGGTGGGCTAGCTATAGCTAGCCGCGTCGGTCGATGTACTCCTGGTAACCGCGACCGTTGATCTTTTCGCCGGCCCGGGCTGGTACTGCTCGACTCGAAACTCGGTGCGGCCCAGACTGCGGCCGTAGCTGTGGCGGCTGCGGTGCAGAGCCGTACTGATGAACGGCCGCCCGCCGACGCAGTGCTGGCTCAGCAGCACCTGGTCGTCGGGACCGAGATTGACGATCTGGTAGAAAAATCGATCCAGCGGGGCCTTCAACGACGGTGGCAACGGCGTGGAACGCACCTGATAAGGGCTTGGGCAGGCCCCGTATTCGAAGGCGCACAGCCCTTCGACATCCGTGCCGCCGGATGTGGTCTGGAACCGGCCGCGATACTCGGTGAGCAGGCTCAGGTGCTTGTAGACCGGGCTGTGGACGAACCAGGTGACCTTGTCGGTGTTGGTCAGGTGCAGCTCGACCTCGACGCCGCCGAAGCGCCCGGTCAGCGTGTACTGCGGATAGCGGCCGGCGATCGTCAGGTTCTCGCCGAACCGAATCAACGAACCGTCGGCGTTGGCGACGAAATCACGGTCGGTGGTCATGGTGACGCCGACCGTCGCCGGGTCGGTGGGCACTGTGCCGGTTCTGGGGCGGCGCCGGTGGGGTAACGACCGTTGCGGTCTTTGGCCAGGCCGCGGGCGAGAACGCCATCGCGGGGCGCCAGCTCAGGGCGGTACTTACTCACCGGTGCCGGCGGGATGGGCGAGGTGTACTTGGCCCGGCATCCGCGCCTCCCTCGCCCGGACGCCCTCAAGGTGCTCCACCCCGACGTATCAGGCGACCCCGAGTTCGGTGGGCCAACCTTCCGGTCCGTCTGGGTTCACCGGCGACGGTCGCCACGTAGATCGGTAACGCGAACGGCGCGCACAACCGGCGTGGGCACCTGCCTGACAGCGCCCGATCAACGAAGGCCGAAGATCTCTTCGAAAGACCGATCAACGATCGGCCATGCCAGCACGGTGAAGCCCCCTGGTTCCTGCTGCGGCGGCGTCGAGGCACCGAGACGCACGATCCGCGCCTTCTCCTTCGCCCCCCTTGGCTCTTGGAAGAGGAACTGCGAGACGCCTCCCGATGACTTCGACCGCACGGTCTCAAGCTTCGCGATCCGATCGCTTAGCGCGAGTTCGCCAGATGGCAGTTCCGCTCCAACCCAGCCGAGCAGTTCGCAGATCGCAAAGCGACCGCCTCGATCCGCGTGGTGGCCGATCACCCGCAGCAGCGTCCAGCGGCCGGACAACAGCTGAAATCCGATCGTCTCGCCGACTTGCCACGCATTCGCCTCGCGGACGGTTCGAGGAACCCGCTTGGCCCGCGGAGGCTCGGACATCAGCTCCGCGCGCGCCTTGGCGAGAACCGCCGCGCGCCTTGGTCGGGTTGCGTCGTCCCACCGTGCGAGATCGGCCCCATCGTCGATGATCCGTACCGCCTGCCGCCGCACGCTCTCCTCCACGCGGCCGAGCTTCCATTGGGTCAACGCCAAGGCCAACCAGAAGACGGGCATCTCGTCGGGATCATCGAGCGACGATGCGTATTCGGCCTGGAGACGGACGGTCGCCTCGGCCGGCGTGAGCCCATCGCCGAGCAGCTCGCGAAACTCGCTGCGGATGTCGGCGGCAAGATCGTCTGAGAAGATTGCGACACCCCGGATTCCCATGGCTGGTCCTCGCTCTCGATGAGTGGCAAGTCTTGCGCTCAGCGACCAGCCACAGGCTCCTTGGCCATTCGGGCAGCGCCCGCGACGCGAAATGCATG
>NZ_JBILVF010000063.1:0-18722 GCF_044370595.1 Mycobacterium sp. | reverse complement strand
CCGCACGTGCGCTGGTGCGATAGCCGTGATTACGAGTATTGCTTTCTCGGAGTCAAGCCAGGTTCGGCCGTAGCGGTGTCCAATCACGGTTGTTGGCGGGACGGAAGGCTGCGGCATGGATTCGTGCACGGAATGCAGGCGATGATCGAACGTCTGGAACCCTCAACCGTATTTCTCTACGGGACAATGGATCACTCGCACCTTCGCGGGCTCGCACGGCGCACCGCGATCGTCCACATGGAAGTTGAACGTACGCGCGCACGCAAGGAGGCGCGCTGACATGGGATCGCAATCCGGTGGCGGGTATTCGTCCTCCCCCAGTTCATTTGAGCGCCTCGCTCGCAATGTCGACCGACTCGCCAAAAAGTATCGACTAACCCCGGGCGGCAGATTCGGTGAGAAGGGCGACAACTCGCGAATCATCAGATCTGAGAACCCGAATGAGACGGCCAGGGAGTTCTGGAAGGCTCTCTCGAAGGGCGGCCGGGTGAGGTCACTGCCTAATGGCAAAGGCGAGGGTGCGTTCTTCGATGACGGTTCGCACGTCGTTATTCGTCCCATAACGAGCACCGAGAACAGTCCGGCGGTCTCAATCAGGATCATGACCAAAGGTCGCGGTATCGCGCCAAACCAGAAGATCCACTTCATCCCGAAAGGCAGCCACTCATGACAATGCGCGTTGCAGAGTCGGAACTGAACATAGCCTCTTTGCAGCACCTATCTGAGTTGCTAGGCGGAACGTGGCGTCTCGTCACCGGTGACAGGCTGCCGGAGCGTGGCAATTCGCTTTTCGCATTTGGCGCGGTCGTGATTGCTATCGAGGGGCGCGAATACACGGTGCGCAGCGAATTAACTGTGTCGGACTTCGAGGGCTACTCCGAAGAGTATCCGCAATTGAGCGTTGAGCGTGGGGCCGAACGTCTTGACGATGAAATCAGAAGCGGTCGAGCCTTCTTCCGAAACAAGGGTGACAAGGTCGTTGCGGTCTACGTTGTTCGAGACGCGATATCGCAACTGAAAGACGACGAAACAGTCTGGCAATACACCACCGACATTGGCATCGTCATCGAGCTCACGGGTGGCGTAGTCAGCGTTTGCAAAGCTAGTCATCACACTGAAGCTCTGCTGGTTTCCTTCTCGGGATCTCTTGAATCCGTGAGCGTTGATGACAACCTTGAGGAATGGGAAGACGAGCTGGGGGTCGCTCACTTGAGCCGGCGCGAAGTACTACCGCTCAACGACTTGTACTGTCCGAGGCAAGGTTGAAGACGAAAGCTGCAGCATGGCTGTTGTCTTGGCCTGGGAGGTACGGATCAAATTCCGGCTGAGCAGGGGTGCTTGTTTACCGAGAAATCTGTTTCCGACGACGCTTTCGGAGTGGGTGTTGAACGGGACTGGCCGAAATATGGCAAGTTGCGCCCGCACGTCCGCCACCGTTTCAGTGACGTCCTGGAATTGGAGGTCGCGCGCATCATGGACTCTGGCGGGCAGGCAGCGTAGTGCGATCCATCAGAAGGGCGGGGCGAGCACGGTGGTGTGCTTCCCGCCCTTCTCTTTTGGACGAAGTGAGACGGCGTGGGGTCCGTTTCGCGGTCCGGTTTCGGCCAGCAAACCCGATTTTCGGTCGTTTAGGGAGTCATCGTTTATTCATCGAAAATGTCCAAGAAGCGATGGGAGCCAGGCGGTTTTAGCAAGTTCTCACTACTGCCTGATTCCATTGGGGCACAGTACTATTCGAATTCTTGAGGATATGAACGGAACCCAGGTTCGTCAATCCGTTGGTCGTCGGTTCAAGTCCGACCCGCCCTACTAGTTCCTGGTAGATCCGGTTTCTTCCCAGTGCTACGCCTCTCGGCGCCCCGGGTCATCGTTTATTCATCGTTTATGTCCACGTAAAGGCTCTCGTAGAGCCGATCTGCTCGGTCTCGACCGGCGATCGCGGGAACAAGAGCGATCTGCCCGGCCTTCGGGCCCGATAACGGTCCGATCGAAGTGTCGGTGCTCTGGTGCATGCCTTGCAGGATGCCGCTGAAGCCGGTCATTCGAGTAGATAGGCGAGTGGCTTCGCAGAGCATCCATGTGCCTGATTTGCACTAGATGATGTGTTATAAGGCGCTTTCAAACACCATATATTGTGTTTACTTCGGCGTGTCGTCTTAAGGCGTGTCGATCTAGGCTCCATACTGGAGTGGGCAGTGGACGTCCCACTGGGCACCGACGCTAGCCCCGGTAGGAACGGTTTGAAGCGAAAGGCAGCCGGTGATCAATCAGGCAAAAAATGAGCGCTGGGTGGGCGCCTGCAAGCGCCCACCCAGCGAATCTCGACGGCTGCAACCGTCGATGGAGTCCGATCTGCGCGGCAAAGCACGGAAGGGACGGCTTGATGTTATCCCTCCGGGCTAATGCGGCAGATGCGGGACGCCTGCCCGGCCCATTCGTTTCCGTCGTGGTCGATGTCCCTACGGTGTGCTCCTCATGACGAGTTTCAAGAGGACCCTGCGACCCCTCGAACAATCGGTGCTCTTCGAGATCGGCGTTGAAAGTGATCCCACGAGGGTAGCGCTGCCTACCCGTGTAGCCGAACGCCCTACGAAGAAGGCGCGTGACCGCCGGGACGTATTCAACGGGCGGCTACTTGATGGACTGACTTTGGTTGGTCCGCATGACATTCCGAAGATCGACGCCTGCTCACTGGTGCCTGAACGCTTGATCGCTTTCACCGAGGCCTCCAAGATGGGTCAACCAGATCCCCAAGCATGGGTCCACGCCTATGAAGACGACTACAAGACAGAGCGCTTCTGGGCCTCGCCCGAGCAGTACTTCAAGAAATTCCGTGGATTCGCCGGGGTAATCAGCCCTGACTACTCGACTTACCGGAACCTGCCTAGAGCTCAACAGATTCACAACATCTTCCGTAACCAGTTGCTGGGCGCTCGTATGCAGGCAGACGGTCACAATGTGATTCCCAACGTCCGGGTCAGCGGCCGCAACTCGGTTCCTTATGCCCTAGCAGGAGTGCCCACACGTTCAACACTTGCCATCGGGTTATACGGCTGCACAAAGTCGCGCGAGAACCGGCCACGCGTGATTGAAGAGATCCGGATTATTTGCGACGCATGTATGCCGACCAACCTGGTGGTGTACGGGAGTGATGCATACGGCGTCCTCAAATACCCCTTGGCACTGGGCATTCCCACTCATATCTATGCGCCGGACAGTTTCCTTCGATCCTCGTTTAGGAAGGCGGCATGAGTAAGCCACGAAGCCGTCTGATTGCGAGGGCTGATCACGAATTTCGCAATGTCAGGGGATTGACCACGGTCCTGCACTTCGGGAAACAAGCCAAACACATGCCCGGACAGCCTAATCACGATGCGTCGAAGTCAACGATCACGTTGTCAATCATGGAGTTGCAGCACCTTGTCGAGCTGAATGCCGGCACCGGAACGTGGTATCCGCCCAATCGAGAGGTTGTCGACTTCGGAGTTGTCATCGGTATGCACAGGAACTCGAAGACTGGTCATGCCAGGCCCACCACTCGCGGCACTATTCACTACTCGAAGACCGGTGCTCACGTCGTTCCCACCACACCCGACAAGGAGAAGTCGCAATGACTTACTTCCATCCTGAGGAGGAATTTCAATTCGGAGTCCTTGAGGAATACGACGACAACCACCCCGGCACCCGTTATCTTGTCGAGTTCCCCGACGGAGAGAGTTACGTCTGTCGTTACTTCGCCTCGTATGAAAGCGAGAATAGCGGCGAACTGGACATCGAGATGGACGACCCGCGCTACGACGAGTTCTATCAGGTCGCGATGAACATCGTTGAGACGGTCCGATCCGGGGCACGGCGATACCAAGACGGACTGACCATGGACTACCGGGATTGGCCGACGCTGATTAAGGACGTGGACAGAGAGATCGTTATCTACCGTGGGTCAACGAACTGAATTAGCGCTGGGCGCGAACTTGTTGGCACCGTCGGACCCCACGGGCATGTCCAGGCGGGAGAGCATGTCCTGGGGGCCGATTTTCAGGCAATCGACAACCTCGGTGTCGGTGAGTTCGCAAGCAAGCATGGGGTCTATTTCGCCTACCTGCGGATCACACACCCGGACGTTCTCGAGCCACCCTCAGCCGTCCAGAGCGGCCTGGATCTCCTCGGCCAAGGCGACGGCGGGGCCTCCGGGCTGATCCGGCGTGCGGATGTCGGAGTTGACGAGGACCACCACCGAGGTCTGCTTCTGCGGGTGGTAGGCGGCATAGGTGGTGTACCCGGGAACCGACCCGTCGTGACCCAGCCAACCGCGGACCGAGAAGAAGCCCAGCCCGTAGGTCGCATCCGGGTCGTCGGGGTCGAGCCGGCCCAGCACGGTGCCCACCGAGGCCTTGCGCTCGCGCTGAATGTCCTGTGAAACCAGGCCGCCGCCGTCGGCCAGCGCCCGAGTCCAGGTGCGCAGGTCGTCGAGGGTGGAGATCATCGCCCCCGCGGTGAACTCCCAGGACGGGTTCCAGAAAGTGGAGTCGCGGAGCGGCCCGCCCGGCGGCACCGGGATTCCCAGCGCCGCGACCTCGGCCCCGGGCTGGTCGGTGATTCCCTCCAGGTGCGGTTGCGGCAGACCCGGGGACTGCCCCGCGAAGGACGTGCCCGACAGTTTAAGCGGCTCAAAGATATTCGTGCGTAACACCTCGGCGACCGGACGGCCGGTGACCTTCTCGATCACCATCCCCAGCAGCACCGTGTTGGTGTTGCTGTAGTGAAACTTGCTTCCCGCCGGGAACAGTGCGGGCTGGGTCTTGGCGTAGTCGACCAGCTGTTCGGGCGTGACGACCGTTCCCGCGGGGTCAGCCGCCCAGGCCCGGATGAAGTCGAGGTTGTCGTTGTAACTTGGGATGCCGCTGGTCATCCGGGCCAGGTCGCGCAGCGTAGCGGTGACGCCGTTGGGCAGCCCGGGGATGTAGGTGCCGATGGTGTCGGCCAGAGAGACCTGCCCACGGTCGACCAGTTGCAGCAACGCCATCACGGTGAACGTCTTTGTCACACTGCCGATCCGGGTGTGGTCCGCGCGTGCGGGCGGACGGCTCGAGCCGCGGCCGGCGAGTCCGGTCACGCCGATCCAGGCGCCGCCGGGAGTCCACACGCCGACCATCGCTCCGGGGTAGCCGTGGTCGGCGCGATGGGCGTCGAGGCGCGTCTGCAAGCCGGTCTGCAGTGATTCGGCGAGTTGGGCCTCAGTGGGAGGCGGCGCGGGAGCCTCCGAGGCCGGCGTGGCACAACCGGCCATCAGCAACCCGACCAGGGCTGCCGCAGCGAGCCGCATGTGCCGAGTGTAGATCTACTTCAGAAAGGCGTCGACCGTCGCGGCGAACTTCTGACGCTGCTGGAAAAGAAAGGCGTGGCCGCCGTCGAAGAAGGCCAGCCAGGAGAACGGAATCTGGCCGGCTGGTGAACCCCACCGCGCTTCATGTAGGGGTCCTGGGTCATCGAGATGTTGGAAGCCTGACGGTGGCCGTGGAAAAGTCCGCCGCGCCGGGCCGAAAGTGTTTCAGTGGCCCGGCAACTCCGGTTGATATCTGATCGATGACCACCCCGCCGTCGACCAGGCTCACCTGGTTAGGGCGACGCCGGGCGTGTCCACCTGGCTAAGCTAAGGACCTGCGAACGGCAGTAGTGCCACTTCGCGGGCGTTCTTGATCGCCATTGCCACCTGGCGCTGTTGCTGAACGGTTAGCCCGGTGACGCGCCTGGATCTGATCTTGCCTCGCTCGGAGATGAACGTCCGCAGCAGTGCGGTGTCTTTGTAGTCGACCGTCGTGATGCCGAGCTTGGTGAGGGGGTTGGCCTTCTTGCGCGGCGGATCGGCTGCGGGTGGTCGCCGGGACGGCTTGCTTCTGCCTGCCATCGCCGGTTACCAACTCGCCTTGCGAATACCGGGCAACTCGCCGCGGTGTGCCATTTCCCGGACCCGGACGCGGGACAGGCCGAACTTGCGCAGATGACCGCGGGGCCGACCGTCGACGGCGTCACGATTGCGGAGCCGCACAGCGCTGGAATCCCGCGGCAGCCGTTGCAGCGCCGACTGGGCGGCGACGCGCTCGCCGACAGTGCTCGATGGGCGTCGGATAGTGTCCTTCAGTTCGGCGCGGCGTTCGGCGTAACGCGCCACCATGGCGCGGCGCTGTTCGTTCTTGACGATCTTGGATTTCTTGGCCATCTCAGCGCTCCTCGCGGAAATCGACATGCCGGCGGATGATCGGGTCATACTTCTTGAGCACCAACCGGTCGGGATCGTTGCGCCGGTTCTTGCGAGTGACATACGTGTAACCGGTGCCGGCGGTGGAGCGAAGCTTCACCACCGGACGAATCTCGGTGCTCGCCATCAGATCCTCTGCCCTGCGGCCCGCAGCCGGGCAACGACGGCTTCGATTCCGTCGCGGTCGATCACCTTGATGCCCTTGGTGCTGACCCGCAGCGTGATGTTGCGCCCCTGTGACGGCAAGAAGTAGGTCTTGCGCTGGATGTTGGGGTTCCAGCGCCGGCGGGTACGACGATGCGAGTGCGACACCGAGTTGCCGAAACTCGGTGAACGCCCGGTCACCTGACAGTGCGCGGACACGGAGCCCCCTTCACGTTGAGATAAATGACAATCGTTTTCAACAAGCCTTCACCGGCAAGGTACCGTGACGGACGGCTAGATGAAAATCGTTTTCAATACGAAGGTGGCAAATGCGTACACCGGTAGTCCTTGTCACCGGCCAGGGTGACAGCGACCGAGTGGCGGGCACCCTGATGGGCACCCCCGGCACGCTGGTCGTCGGGCACGAATACGACGGGCAGGTGGTGCGGCGCTGGGTCAGCATGATGCGCGACGGTGAGTTGTCGACCAGTGACTGGCCGTTGGAGTTGACCAATGGCTGCGTCTGTTGCACGACCCGCAACGACCTGCTGGTATTGCTGCGAAGGCTGCACCGTCGCGACGACGTGACGCGCATCGTCGTGCTGCTGGCACCGTGGTCGGAACCCGAACCCGTCTGCGTGGCGATCAACGAGGTGCCGGTTCACGTCGGACACGGCTACATCGACGGCCCGGCCGGACGTGACGTCCGCATCGACGCAGTGGTCGCAACAGTTGACTCCGACGATTGGTTGCACCAGGCGGTCGGTTCCGACGAACTCGACGATGGCCGGACCGTCGCCCAGGTCGTCGTGGGCCAGGCGGAATTCGCCGACCTGCTGGTGCTCAACCAGCCTGATACCACCACGCTGTCGGTTCTGCGGCGGCTGGCGCCACTGGCCCGCATCACCGTCGGCGTCGACCGGGTCGAGCAGGCTCTGGCACACCTCGACCCGCACACGCGCCGCGGCAGGCGACGCGACCCGCACGATCCCCTGCTGGCCGGCCAACCACCACTGGATCCCGCCGGCGAGGTCACGCTCATGGAGTTCACCGCACGGCGGCCCTTTCACCCTCAGCGCCTGCACGCCGCTGTCGACATGCTGCTCGACGGTGTCGTGCGGACCCGAGGCCGGGCCTTCGTCGCCAACCGGCTCGACGAGGTCATGTGGATCGAGTCAGCCGGTGGCGGCGTGCTCGTCGAGAACGCCGGAACATGGCTGGCGGCAATGGAACCCAACGAGCTGGCCCGCACCGACCCCGAGCGGCGTGCACTTGCGGCGATGGGGTGGGACGACCGATTCGGCGACCGCCACATATCCATGGCAGTGCTGATCTGCGGTGCGCAACCCGATGAGATCGACAGCGCCCTGCGGGGCGCACTCCTCACCGATCACGAACTGGCCCTACCGCGCGAATGGTCGCAGTACCCAGACCCGTTCGGCGACTGGCACGCCGACCCCTGCGACGAGTTGCCCGACATTCGCGATCAACTCACCGCGCGACCCAACCACCACCGAGACGAGGAACGATGAAACCTGACCCCATGGCCGTAGTGAAGATCAACGCAATCGAGGTGCCGCCGGGCGCTGGACCGGAACTGGAGAAGCGGTTCGCCCACCGTGCCCACGCAGTCGACAACCAGCCGGGGTTTCTCGGTTTCCAGTTGCTGCGTCCGGTGAAGGGCGAGGACCGCTACTTCGTAGTCACCCAGTGGGAGTCCGAGGAGGCGTTCGAGGCCTGGGCGTCCGGGCCGGCGATCGCCGCCCACGCCGGCGAGCGGGCCAACCCGGTGTCTACCGGCGCTTCGCTGCTGGAGTTCGTGGTCGTGATGGACGTTGCCAGAGCCGACCGCAAAAAGTAGGTCCCCGGCTCCCATGATGGTGGCGTCGGCGGGGGACAACTGCGGCCAATCGGCCGGTTCTCAACTTTGCGCCGGCGCCCGGGGGTTTTCCGGCTCGGACAACAGCCACCCGTTTGTTGAGTTCCGTGAATTCACCCAGGCGTTTCGCGGCTGTGCTGCAGAGCGTCGAGGAAGATGTGCGCCACGTGTTCGTCGGCGAGTCGGTAGACCGAGGTGCGCCCGTCGCGTTCCACCTCCACCAAGCCGGCCATTCGCAGGGTGCGTAGGTGCTGCGAGGCCAGCGGTTGGGAGATGCCGAGTGCCTCGACAATGGCGCTGACGGTGTGGCCCTTCACCGAGAGCAGGTCGATGATGGCCGCCCGTACCGGTGATGCGAGGGCGGCAAACATCTCGGTCACCCGCCGGTACCTGAGGTCGAGGCTGTCCGCCTCGGCCCCACCTTGCAGGTCCGACCCACGTTCGGTCATGAGCGACCGGGATCAGTCACGCTGACGGTCAGTGCTCGTCGTAGTGATCCCCGTGCAGCGCGTGCCGGTGCGCGCCGTGGAGATAGTCGATGTGATCCTCGTGCGCGATGGCCTTATGGCCGCAACCGTCCCCATGGGTGTGGTCGTGAACCTCGGCGGTGACGTGCGCGCTTATCGTGTGTTCGTCGTAGTGATCGCCGTGCAGATGGTGCGCATGGCCGTCGTGGAGGTAGTCGACGTGGCCGTCATGTTCGACGGCAACGTGGCCACAGGACGGCCCGTGGTCATGGTCGTGATCGGAATGTGTCGGGTGGGCGGTCATGGGATCGCTTCCTTTCATGTTCGTAATCTAATAATTACATGCGCATATGTTTATGACAAGTCGCTCGGCGGAGGCTGCTATCCTTAATGACAACGATTATCAATAAGGATTGAGGGTGTAGTTCCCTTCGACCGACAGAGAGGAACCGTGAAGCCGGATTGCGCACTGACTATCTGCAGAGGGTGCTGCTGCGGCACCGATGACCCGAAACAGGCCGCCGCCCGCTTGGAGTATCTGCGCCAACGGCTTCACTCCGTACAACTGCGCACGAGTGATTGCCTGGGTCCCTGTGACCGCAGGGACGTCATCGTCGTCCATCCGCATGCTCGGCGCCGCCAACAGGGCCAAGGCCTGGTTTGGCTGGCGAGGATGCACACCAAGTCCGCCATGGACGAATTGATCGGCTGGTTGGAGGCCGGCGGTCCGGGCCAGGCCCTCATGCCGGTTGGATTGACCTACAACGCATTCCGGCCACCATCTCGGCGCAAACGCTCTCGCCGGGTCGGCTAGAACCACCTCAACCGCGCGACGGAGGTCCACTCGTCGCAATCACGTCAGGCGCTAACCCTTGGAGGAGATATGAAACCGGGAATCCATCCCGACTATGGATATGTGGTCTTTCGCGACAGAAGCGCGGACTTCGCCTTCCTGACCCGCTCGACGGCCACCTCAGACCAGACGATCGAGTGGTCGGATGGTAAGACCTACCCGGTGATCGACGTCGAGATCTCCAGCGCCAGCCATCCTTTCTATACCGGTCGGCAGAAGGTTCTCGACACCGCGGGACGGGTGGCCCGCTTCGAGCAGCGCTATGGCAAGCGGTCCCCGCGCTGAGCGCCGGCAGCTCGGCGCGGCTGGTCCACCGGTACTGATGTCCCGCGGTTAACCCGGGCCGGGATGCGCCCCGCTATCAAAGTCGGTCTGTCGACGGCTTCGGTCTACCCGCTACGTGCCGAGGCGGCCTTCGCCTACGCCGCGGACCTGGGCTATGACGGCGTCGAGCTGATGGTGTGGGCAGAACCGCTGAGCCAGAACGTGGTTGCGGTCGCCGAACTTTCGCGCCGGTACGGGGTCCCGGTGCTCTCGGTGCATGCCCCCTGCCTGCTGATCTCACAGCGCGTCTGGGGATCCGATCCGATCGCCAAACTCGAGATGAGCGTGGTCGCCGCCGAACGTCTCGGCGCCGCCACGGTGGTTGTGCATCCGCCGTTTCGCTGGCAGCGCCGCTACGCCGAGGGGTTCTCCGATCAGGTGGCGCGGTTGGAGCAAAGAGGCGACGTGCTGGTGGCGGTGGAGAACATGTTCCCGTTCCGCGCCGACCGGTTCTTCGGTTCAGGGACTCCTTCGATCGAACGGATGCGCCGACGTGGCGGGCAACCGGGAGTGGCGGTCTCGGCGTTCGCCCCGTCCTACGACCCGCTTGACGGTGGCCATAGGCACTACACGCTGGACCTGTCGCACACCGCAACCGCCGGCACCGATGCGTTGGACATGGCCCGAAGGATGGGGGCTGGCCTGACGCATCTGCACCTGTGCGACGGCACCGGTGCCGCCACTGACGAGCACCTGGTGCCCGGTCGCGGAACCCAGCCCGCCGTGGAGATCTGCAACATGTTGGCGGACAGCAACTTTGGCGGGCAGGTGATCCTTGAGGTCAGCACCTCTGGAGCGCGCAGTGCCAACGAGCGACGAGCGTTACTGGCCGATTCGCTGCAGTTCGCGCGCACCCACTTGTTGCGGTGACCGGCATGGCCCGGGGCCAGCGGCAACGGTCTGCGGTTCAGGGGAAGTCGCCTCGGCGTGTTGGCACCAAGGCCATCGGCACGGTACATTGCTTAATGAAAATCGTTTTCAATAAGGAGAGACGTGATGCGCCTGGCGATGGCAGTGCTGGCGGCCTTGGTTCCTGTAGTCCTGGCATCCTCTGGTTGCGGCACCCGCTCGGAGCGTCCGCCGGTCGCTGAGGGTGAGCAGTCGGCCGCCGGTGCCGAGCAGCCGCTGATCGTGACGAACTTCTATCCGGTGCAGTGGCTGGCCCAGGAGCTGGTCGGCGACCAGGCGTCGGTGATCTCGCTGACACCGGAAGGCACCGAGCCCCACGACTTGGCCCTGGACGCCAAGGACCGCAAGGAAATCGACAAGGCTGACGTTGTTCTCTACCTGGGTGCGGACTTCCAGCCCGATGTGCAGCGGGCGGTCGACCAACTCGGGGCCGACGCCGTGGCCGAGGATCTCCTCACCGCCCCCGGTGTGGAACTGCTGACTGCCGGTGACATCGGCAAGGAGACACTGGCCGGCGGTAAGGACCCGCACGTGTGGCTGTCTCCGGTGGAGATGATCGCGATGGCCGACGCCGCTGCGGGCACCATCGAAACGGCCCTGCCGCAGCTGGCACCGACGGTCGAGACCAATTTGGCGCAATTACGGACAAGCCTTGAGGGACTCGATGCCCGGTACCGCACGGAATTGACCAACTGCGACACGCGAGTGCTGGTCACCAGTCATGCGGCCTTCGGCTATCTCGCCGACGCCTACGGCCTGCAACAGGTCCCGATCGCCGGGGTCACCCCGGAGGACGAGCCGGACCCCAAGACGCTGCAGTCCATCGCTGAGATCGCCCGGCAGGACAACGTCAAGACGGTCTTCTTCGAAGACGCTCTGCCGAGTGATCTTTCCCAGACGGTCGCCGATGAGATCGGCGCTCAGATCAGCCTGCTGTCGGCGCTGGAATTCGACCCGCGGGGATCCATAGGCCCTGACGAGAACTACCTGAGTGTGATGGACGGCAACCTCGACCGGATCGCGAAAGGCCTGGGGTGCCGGGCATCGTGATTCCCGGTGGCGCGGGATCGTCCCCCCGAGCCCCGGTCGAACACATCCGACGTCTGAAGCTGATCGTGCGGTCAGTGCGTCAACTCGACGAGGACGCTCCGATCCTGGTTCAGCAACTGGCCTGCAGCGAACCCGGCTGCCCCCCAGTGGAAACCGTCATCGCCGACCTTGGCCCGCCGCGGCGAGCCTGGAAGTTCGCCAAGCCGGCCGCCGAGATCGGCCATGAGGAACTCAGCATCGCACTCAACGATCACCCAGGAGGAATCGACCATGACGACCACGACTGACCAGCGGATACCGGTGACGGTGATCACCGGCTTCCTGGGTGCAGGGAAGACGACGCTGGTGAACCGGATCCTGCGCGAGGAGCACGGAAAGCGGATCGCGGTGATCGAGAACGAGTTCGGTGAGGTGGGAATCGACGACGCGCTCGTCCTCGACGCCGAGGAGGAGATCTTCGAGATGAACAACGGGTGCATCTGTTGCACCGTCCGCGGCGACCTGATCCGGATCCTGTCGGCGTTGATGCGCCGCCGCGACCGATTCGACCAGATCCTCATCGAGACAACGGGTCTGGCCGATCCTGCTCCGGTGGCTCAGACCTTCTTCGTCGACGATGAGATCCGCGATCAGCTGCGGCTGGACGCGATCGTGACGGTCGTCGATGCGGCGCACGTGCTGGACCACCTCGACGAGGTCAAACCGGAGGGCGTCGAGAACGAAGCCGTCGAGCAGGTCGCCTTCGCAGACCGGATGATCCTCAATAAAGTCGACCTGGTCGGTTCTGAACGGCTGGCCGACGTCGAGGGCCGGCTGCGGGCGATCAATGTCGCCGCCGACATCGTCCGCGCTGAGAACGCCAACGTCGACTTGGACTTCATTCTGGATGTGGGCGCCTTCGATCTGCAGCGGGTGCTGGCCGAGGACCCGGCGTTCCTCGAGCAGACCGATCACCAGCACGACCAGAGTGTGACGTCGGTGAGCATCAAGGTGGACGGCGAAGTGGTGGTCGACCACCTCAACGACTGGCTGGGGGAGTTGCTGTCCACCAAGGGCGTCGACATCTTCCGCAGCAAGGGCATCCTCGCCATTGCCGGGGAGGAGAATCAGTACGTCTTCCAGGGCGTGCACATGCTCTTCGACGGCACCGAAGGCCGACCCTGGCACGCAGACGAAAAACGGACCAACAGAATGGTTTTCATCGGCCGTAACCTCGACCGCACGGAACTCGAGACAGGCTTTCTGGCCTGCCTGGAGCCGGTGACGTGAGCTCCGCGCCGGTGACCGCCCGAGATTGGCGGGTCGAGGTGGACGACGGGGTCGCGGCACTGTCGGCGGCCGAGGACGGCCGCGTCGCCGTGGCGGGAGCGGAGGGCTCATTGAGCCTGATCTCCGCCGAGGGCGAGTTGCAGTGCCGCCAGGTGGTGTCAACGGGGTGCCTGGCGGCGGCGTGGTCCCCGGACGGGGACCACCTCGCCCTCGGAACCCTCGACGGGGCGCTGATCCTGGATCGCGCGGGCACGATGATCGCCGAGCGACGGGGCGGGTGGTGCTCCTCGGTTGCGTGGAGTCCCGACGGGACTCGCCTTGCCTCCGGGGTCGGCCGCAGCGTCGTCGTCCTGGATGCCGCCGGGACAGAGATCTTCAGCGGCGAGCGTGCGAGCACCGTGACGGCGGTAGCGTGGGTGAACCGTCGGGTCGCTTCGGCCGCCTATGGAGGCGTGCACCTTCACCACGCCTCTAGGACCGCCCCCCGCGACCAGATGCCCTTCACCGGTTCGCTGCTGGCGCTGTCGGTGAGCCCCGACCGCAAGTGGATTGCCACCGGCAACCAGGATGCGACGCTGCACGTGTGGCGACTGGGCCGCAGTGGCGACGAACTGTCAATGTCGGGCTATCCCAGAAAGATCAGCGCGTTGGCGTTCAGCCCGGACTCCACGATGTTGGCTTCGGGAGGTGGAAGCGACGTGACGGTGTGGGACTTCACCGGCCGCGGGCCGCGCGGATCCACACCGCGGGTGCTGTGCGGTCACGAGGAGGCCGTCGTCGCCGTCGCCTGGGCGTCTCGTGGCGGCTTGGTCGCCGGGGCGGCCTCCGATGGCAGCGTCGCGGTGTGGCACCCGGCCCGTGCGCGGCCCGGCCGACCCGAGCCGGCGATCGACTCGATGCGCCGGGACTCCCCGGCGGCAGCGCTGTGCTGGGACGGGTTGGGTCGGCTGCTGGTGGGCTGGTCCGACTCCACCGTGGTGGCCCGTTCGATCAACGGTGCCGGATGAACCGGCACGCAACACCGGTACTGGAGACCCGCCGCCTCTCGGTCACCTACGGCCGCCGATGCGCCCTGCAGCCGACCGATCTGGCGGTGTGGCCGGGCGAGGCGGTGGCGATCGTCGGGCGCAACGGGAGCGGCAAGTCGTCTCTGCTGCGAGCGCTGTGCGGTATCGAACCGGCAGCGCGCGGCGAGGTGGTCCTGCATGCCGAAAGTTGCCATCACACCGCCAGGACGGTCGAGGTTGCTTACGTTCCCCAACGCTCCGAGGCGCGCTGGGATCTACCGTTCTCGGTCGGTCAGGTGGTGGCAGCGGGGCGCACTCGCAACCGGTGGTGGCGCCGTGGCAGCCGCGGCGACAGGGACGCCGTGGACACCGCACTGGCCGCGGTGGGCCTGCACGATCTCGGTGATCGCGCCGTCAGTGAACTGTCGGGAGGCCAGGCGCAGCGGGTCCTGCTGGCTCGGGCGCTGGTCCAGCAGCCGGACGTGCTGCTGATGGATGAGCCGCTGGCCGGGTTGGACCTGGAGACCGTCGACACCGTGCTGGCTCTGGTCCAACGCCTGACCGTCGGCGACCTGGCGGTGTGCTGCGTCCTGCACGAGGTCGACATCGCCCGCGGGAGCTTCAGCCGGGTCGTCGCCCTCAGCGGCGGTGCCGTGGTGGCTGACGGGCCGGCGGCCAGCGTGCTCGACGCCGACGGGATCGAGAGCATCTTCCTGCGCCGGGTTGCGGTGTGAACTGGTCCGGGTGGCTCACGGAGCCCTTCGCATACGACTTCATGGTGCGCGCAGCCGTGGCGACCATCGCCGTCTGTATGGCCGCGCCGGCGTGCGGGGTATGGGCGCTCTCGCGGCGCCTGGTGTACCTCACCGACGCGATGAGTCACGGGATGCTGGCCGGGGTGGCCGGTGCGGCCATCATCGGGGGCAGCCTGTTGGTCGGCGGCTTGATCGCGGCGTTGGCAATGGCTCTGTTCATCTCGCTGCTGGTCGTCCGGGCCCGGGTGCCCGAAGACGGCGCGATCGGTGTTGTCGGCCAGGGCTTGTTCGCACTGGGCGTCATCGGCGTCTCCCTGCAGAGCGAACCCCGGGCGCTGGCCCACGTGCTGTTCGGAAATCCGCTCACCGTGAGTCGGTTCGACGTGATCGTCGACGTGACACTGGTCGTGATCGTCATCGGGACACTCGCCGCGATGAAGCCCGCGCTGCTGGCGACGACGTTCGATGCGGTGCACGCACGCACCGTGGGAATGCGCGTCGGGCTTATTGATTCGGCGCTGCTGGTGGTGCTGTCGATGACCGTCGTCGCCGGCCTGGTGACCGTCGGCGTACTGATGGCGGTGACGTTGATCGTCGCGCCGGCGGTGACTGCCAGGATGCTCGGCCGTTCGCTCAATGCCATGTTCGCCATCGCGGTCGCCTCCGGCCTGATGGCCGGTGTGGCGGGTCTTCTCCTCAGCTACCACGCCGGCCTGCCGACCGGTCCCACGGTCGCCCTGCTGGCGGTGGCGCAGGTAGGCGTAGTGGCGCTGTGGGCGCACCCCGCCCGAGCGGTACAGCGAAGCCTGATCTCAGACAGGGCCTCAGCAGCCGCTCATTGAAGAAGGGAAAATAGATGGTGTTGAAGCGAATTGCGCTTGGCGCGGCAGGGTTTGCCATAGCCGGCATGATGGCGCTAACGGTGTCTTCGGGCCTTCTTTCGGCACCCGCGGCCGCCGACGAAGCCGACCCGTCAGCTCCGGACGAGTCCTCGGTCACGGTCGACCGCGACCCGCATTCCAACTCGCCGGTCATGCCGACAAGCATCTGTGCTGATCCCACGCTGGCCTGCGAACCGGGGGAGACCCACTGAACGCCGGTAGTCCGGGAGTTGTCTGTACCGGCTTCGGCCAGCAAACCCGATTCACGGCCGTTTACCGAGTCATCGTTTATTCATCGAATATGTCCAGGATACGACCGGATCCAGAAGGGTCCAACAGGTTCTCATTGAAGCTTGATTCAATTGGGCCACAGCACTATTCGGACTCCTAAGGAGAAGGCCGGAACTCGGTTTCGCTAATCCGCTGGTCGCGGGTTCGAGCCCCGCCCGCCCCACCATTTCAGAGGGTATTTTTGCCCTCTTCCCCGGTTCTTCCGTACAGATTCGGTACAGTCGCGCCAATGAGTCCAGCCGGCCCCACCAGCCCCACCGGCACCACCGTTGCGGGCCTCGGCTGATTCTTGACACTCCTTCTACAGGGGAGATCAGTGTGGCCGAGCAGAGGTGGAATCCGTATTTCTAATGTAATACACTTCACGATGTGACGGTGGATTGGACGAAAAGAGGCGAATATCTCGCCAAGCATGGCGTCACCGTCACACAGGCCAGCGAAGCGCTGACCGATCCCGACGCGGTCGTGTTCGACCCCGACTACAACTCGCGTACCGGCGAAGGTGTTCGCACCATTGGTTTTTCGCCTTCAGCGGCTTCAGTCATGACGGTCATCACTTACGTCATGGACGGCGTTACGAACGGTGCGAGTGCATGGAAGTCGAATAGCCGCGACCGCCGCTACTACTACCAGGGAGGCCCTGATGAGTGATAAGACCGCCGACAAGCTCGCTGCAATCGCGGCCGAAGCCGAAGCCGCCGAGACTGACCAGACCGACCGCCCCATCCCGGCCCACGTCGCGGTCGGCCGGCCTAACCGCGCTCGCAGCAGGGTCCTGCAGGTTCGCCTGAACCCCGATGAGTTTGAAGCGATCGAACGTATCGCCGCGGACCGTGGCCTGCCGCCTTCGACCGTGGCCCGCGAACGACTGTTGGCCATGATCCGTGAAGACCAGGGGCCAGAGGCTGATGTGGCCACCGTGCTGGTCGGCGTTGCCGATCAGCTCCGAGCCGTCGCCACGCGCATGAACCCCAATGCAGTCGGGGCGTGAGGACGATTGAGACGGCCGCGGCCCGATTGTTGCGCCGCCCGAAGTGGCGACGTGCTTAGCGCTTACGCGCTTGACGTTCTGCGAGCAGGGTTTTCACGCCCCTAGAACGGACGTGTCCCGTGGGCACTGCGCGATTCTCGAGCTTCGTTGACGCCGTTACGGCGCGGGTGGCGATCGTGTTCGCCAGCACTTGCATTTCGGATGCGGGCCGACCGGGAAATGGGTTCGGCGACTCTGTGCGGGTCACCGCGAGTCCTCCTTCCATCACGGCTTCGACGTGCACCTCACGCTACCGCGATCGGAAGGGGCGCGGTCCTGCCGTTGCCGCCAACTCCGATAAGGAGAATCCACGATGACTTACTTCCACCCCGAAGAAGAGTTTCAGGTTGCTAGTAGGGTCCACGAAGTTTTGCCGCGACTTCCGATCCGACCTGGGAAGCCCCAAAATCCGGGGGATTCCGGTCATCGTTTATTCATCGAATATGACCGGGAAATGGCCGGAATCGGCAGGTCTTATTGGGTTACGGATATGTCGAAAGATGTTGCGGCACCTGATATAACAGGAAACAGCGGTCGCTCTCAAGAACCGCCGTTCGCTAATCCGTTGGTCGTCGGTTCAAGTCCGACCCGCCCTACTAACTCCTGGTAGATCCGGTGTTTCCCAGTGATACGCCTCTTGGCGACCCTGGTCATCGTTTATGTCCAGGGAAGGCTCTTGTAGAGCCGATCTATTCGGTCTCGGCCGGCGATCGTGGGAAGAAGAGCGATTTGCCCGGACTGCGGGCCTCATAACGGCTTGGTCGCGCGATCGAACCCCGTCGCCCCGCAACGTTCTCCTTGTGCCAACTGGCCGGTGCTTAGAAATCGTATGCGGGATCGACGTCGAGAATCTTGGCGAACATCGGGTTAAGCCGCTGAGGTTGGATCCAGCTCGCGCAGCGTGACATGCGCCATGTAACTCGGACGAATCGGTCTTCTCCCAGTTGAGTCCGCTTCCGTGTTCGGCAAGCAGAAGTCGAAGAATTCGCGGGTGGCGCGGCCATTGCTCTGGCGGAAGGGATGCGCAAAGTTAGTGTGGTCGTACTTGCTGCTGCTCCTGCTGGGAACTGCCTGGTAGCATAATCCCTATGGAGGCGACTGTGGACTCGGTCGGGCGCGTCGTCGTGCCGAAGGTGCTTCGCGATGCCCTTGGCCTTCGCGCCGGATCCACCGTGGATATCTCGCCCTATGGTGCGGGACTGCAAATCCTGCCCACCGGTCGGACGGCCCGCCTCGTTCGCGAAGAAGGTGTGCTGGTGGCGACCGGAGATGCGCAAATTGATGACGGTGACGTCTTCGGACTGCTGGATGCCGGTCGGCGTTGACCGGTGTGATCGCCGTCGATACCAGCGTCGCGGTACCGCTGTTGTTGAGCAACCACCGCGCCCATCGTGAGGTTGTCCGATGGTGGAACCGTCGCCCGGTGGCCCTGAGCGGCCACGCGTTGGTCGAAACCTACTCGGTGCTGACCCGACTGCCCCGCGATGCCCGGTTGAGCGCTGCGGATGCGGCCACATTGCTCACCGAACGCTTCGGGGCCCCGCTGCTCCTCGCTAGCGCCGACGTTGCTCGGCTGCCGGAACTGCTCGCAGCCCACGGTATCGCCG
>NZ_JBILVF010000193.1:0-5585 GCF_044370595.1 Mycobacterium sp. | reverse complement strand
CGAATTGGGTCGGCTGACCAACCTGGGCACACTGCGCTATCGGCCCGGCCGACCAAAGGTCACCGCGGTGAACTCCGCCTATCGGGTGGCCGCGCTCAACGATTCGTGGGAGGTGCCCGATCTCGGGGGTGTGGAGGGTCCGATCCTGCTGATCGACGATCTCACCGACACCGGGTGGACCCTGACGATGGCGGCCAGGGTGCTCAGGCGGGCCGGTGCGGACGAGGTTTTGCCGTTCGCGCTGGCCAGCGTGAACTGACTCCCCTCATCGCCGCGCCACGATGGTTGACTCACGACTAGAACACGTTCTAGATTCAGGGGCAGCCCACGGTCGGGAGGCCTATCCACGATGTACGCACAGCCCCTGATTGACGCCATCGCGGAGGCTGAACGACTGGTACGCGAGGCGCCGCACATCGAAAGTGACGCGGATCTCCTGGAGGGCCTGCAGTATCTGGCGGGCGGGATCGCGGCCTGCACCCATATCGCGTTCGACTACGACCGCGACCACCCATTCCTGCAATCCGGGACCGGGCCCTTCACCAAGATGGGCCTGGACAACCCGGACACCCTGTACTTCGGCACCCGGGTGCAGGCCGGACATCAGTACGTCGTCACCGGAACGCGCGGCACGACAACCGATCTCAGCTTCCAGTTGCTCGGTGGGGAGTACACCGATCAGAACGTCCCCGACAGCGAGACAGCTTTCGACGACCGCAAACTCGATATCGGGTCCGACGGCGGCTTCGAGTGGCGGTTCACGCCCAAAGCCAACGCCCAACTCGTCATCCGCGAGGTGTACAACGACTGGTCGGCCCAGCGCGGAACCGTCGCCATTGCCCGCTCGGACACCGCGGGGACAGCGCCGCCGCCACTGAGCCGTGAACTCATCGAGAAGCGTTGGGCGACAGCTGGAAAGCAGCTGGTCCAGCGGGTCAAGACCTGGCTGCAGTTTCCGCAGTGGTTCTATATGAACATCCCGGTGAACACCATGGTGGCGCCGCGGCTCACGCCCGGCGGACTGGCCACCCAGTACTCCTCGGCTGGTCACTTCGAGTTGAACCCCGACCAGGCCCTGGTGATCAGCCTGCCGGTCACCGATGCGCCCTATCTGGGGTTCCAACTGGGCAGCATGTGGTACGTCTCGCTGGACTACATCAACCATCAGACCTCGCTGAACGGAACCCAGGCCCACGCCGATCCGGACGGCAAGATCCGTATTGTCGTCGCCGAGGCAAACCCCGGGGTCTCCAATTGGATCGAAACCACCGGGCACCGGAAGGGATTCCTGCAGTTCCGCTGGCAGCGGGTGTCCCGCCCGCTGACCGAGGCGGACGGTCCGACCGTGACGTTGGTGGACGCCGAGGCGGTACCCGATCAACTGCCCTATTACACCGCTAATCGGATCACCGTCGAGGACTGGAGAGCCCGGATAGCACAGCGGCAGAAACAGATTCAGAACAGGATGGTGGGATAGCCGATGGCCGGGATGCTGGACGGCAAAGTTGTGGTGATCAGTGGAGTGGGCCCTGCCCTGGGAACCACGCTGGCCCGGCGGTGCGCCGAAGCCGGGGCGGACCTGGTGCTGGCCGCCCGCACCGCCGGACGGCTCGACGACGTTGCATCCGACGTGGCGGCGCTGGGCCGGCGGGCTGTGGCGGTGACCACCGACATCACCGACGACGAGCAGGTGGACCGGCTGGTTTCGGAGTCTCTGGCGGCCTACGGCAAGGTGGATGTCCTGATCAACAACGCCTTTCGGGTGCCGTCGATGAAACCACTGGCGGATACGACGTTTGACCACATCCGGGACGCCATCGAACTCACGGTGCTGGGCGCTCTGCGGATGATCCAGCGCTTCACCCCCGCGCTGGCGCAGACCAAAGGGTCGGTGGTCAACGTCAACTCGATGGTGATCCGGCACTCCCAGCCGAAGTACGGCGCCTACAAGATGGCGAAATCGGCGCTGCTGGCCATGTCACAGTCGCTGGCCACCGAACTCGGTGATAAGGGCATCCGGGTCAATTCGGTTGCACCCGGCTACATCTGGGGTGACACGCTCAAGAGCTATTTCAACCACCAGGCGGGCAAGTACGGCACCACCGTCGAGCAGATCTACGCCGCGACCGCCGCTCAGTCCGACCTCAAGCGCCTGCCCACCGAGGACGAGGTGGCCTCAGCCATCCTGTTCATGGCCAGCGACCTCTCCAGCGGTATCACCGGGGCGACACTGGATGTGAACTGCGGAGAGTACAAAGCGTGAGCCCTCCACGCACAGACGTCGGAACCGTCGAGGACCTCAAAGCCTCCGCTGTCAAGGCGGTCGGACTGGATGACTTCGGTTCCGACGAGGACAACCACCTAGAGGCTCTGTCGGTGCTGCTGGACTCCTACCGGCGCGACGCCGACTTCACCGAACTGGGCAGCAAGATGTCGCGGTTTTTCCTGCGCAACGCCCTGGTCGCCCGTCTGCTCAGCGAGGCGTCCTGGAAGCAGTATCCCCAGCACGTCGATGTGCCCGTTACCGCACCGATTTTCGTCACAGGTCTGCCGCGAACCGGCACCACCGCCCTGCATCGGTTGCTGTGCGGGGATCCGCGCCACCAGGGGCTGGAGCTTTGGCTGGCCGAATTCCCGCAACCGCGCCCACCCCGTGAAACGTGGCCGCAGAACCCGGTGTTCGCCCAACTCGATGCCCGGTTCAAGAAGGCCCACGAAGAGAACCCCGACTACACCGGACTGCACTACATGACCGCCGATGAGGTGGAGGAGTGCTGGCAGCTGTTGCGCCAGTCGGTGCACTCGGTGTCCTACGAGACGCTGGCGCACGTCCCGACCTACGCTCAGTGGCTGGCCCGCCAGGACTGGACCACGCCGTACCGGCGTCATCGCAAGAACCTGCAGTTGATCGGCCTGAATGAACCCGAGAAGCGTTGGGTGCTCAAGAATCCCAGCCACCTGTTCGCCCTCGATGCGCTGTTCAACAACTACCCCGATGCATTGGTGATCCAATGTCACCGCCCGGCCGAGACCATCATGGCGTCGATGTGCTCCCTGGCGCAGCACACCACCGCCGGTTGGTCGAACACCTTTGTCGGTGCCGCCCTCGGAGCCGACTCCCTGGAGACCTGGTCGCGCGGATTGGAGCGCTTCAACGCTGTGCGCGCCACCAAGAACCCGGCGCAGTTCTGCGATGTCGACTACTTCGAGCTCATCGCCGACCCGATCAGCACAGTGGAAAACATCTACGCGCACTTCGGAATAGAGATGACCGAACCAACCCGGGCGGCCATCAGAAAGACCGATGCGCAGAGCAAGCAGGGCCCGCGGGCGCCCAAGCACAGCTACTCGCTCGCCGACTACGGACTGACCGAGAACCAGGTCAAAGAGCGCTTCCGGGGGCTGTAGTGATCGCGGCGATGTCAGCCGTCGCCGGGCGCGGGAGCGCTGGAGTATTCCTCCAGACATCCTTCCGCTACAGCATGCTTGATGCTGTCGCCGAGCCTCGGGCAGGACGGGATACGGGCGCTGCTTCCGCCCCCGGCCCGGATCTCGGCGAAGTAGGCGCACCGCACCGTGGCGTCGGTGTTCCACTGCACGGCCGTGTAGGGGGCGCCCAGTTTCTTGACCTTCACCGAGGCGTGGCAGAACCGGCAGTCGACCTCGGCGAGTCCTGCGGTCAGATAGCGCTCGCGGTCCCGCCGGGTGGCCTCGTGCACGGCGGCCGCACGGACCGGATCATTGGCGAAATCCGGTGCCTTGGACCAGGTTGTGGCGTCGCCGTCGTCTCGGGCGGGGTGATCATCGCCGTGCGGGCCGTGTAACAGCAGCATCGAGCGGGTCAGCTCGTCGACATCGGGCGGCTCGGTCATGAAGCCGGCTGCCCCGCTCCGTGCTCGGCCTCGGCTGCTTGCTGCCGCAGATTCTCCTCGACCTCGACATTCCATTTCTCGTTGGCCTTGGTCGTGTCGACCTCGAGTTCGAAGCGGTCGGTCATGTCGGGGGTGATATCGGCGACGTCGACGTAGAACTGCTGATACCAGCGGCGCATCTGATAGACCGCGCCGTCCTCCTCCACTAGGAGCGGGTTCTCGATACGGGTCTTGTGCTTCCAGATCTCCACGTCCTGCAGGAAGCCCTTGCTGACACCCTTGGTCATTCCGTCGGAGAGCTTCGTCACCATGGATTCGTCGAGCCCCTTGGGCTTTTCGACGATAACGCCCCACATGAGGACGAACGAATCCTGGGTCACCGGGTAGTGGCAGTTGATCAGGATCGACTCGGCCTTGAAGTCGCCATAGGTGTTGTGCAGCCAGTTGATCATGAACGACGGCCCGAAATAGCTGGCCTCGGAGTCCAGGTGCGATTCGCCGTAGGCGGTGCCCATACCACCGACGTCGGGACGGCCGACGTTGTGCAGATACTGCGAAGCGACGTGGCCTTCGAAGACATTCTTGAAGTAGGTGGGCAGCCCGAAGTGGATGTAGTAGAAGTGCGCCATATCGGTGACGTTGTCGATGATCTCCCGGCAGTTGGAGCCCTCGATCAGCATGGTGTTCCAGTTCCAGTCGGTCCACTCGCCGCTGGACCATTCCGGGATGTCCGGGATGCGGACCTCGGGTAGCGGGGGATTGCCCTCGTGATCGTGCCAGACGAACAGGAGTCCAGCGCGCACGTCGGTGGGCCAGGAGCGGGTGCGGGCGAGTTTCGGGGTGCGTTTGGCGTAGGGCACCAGTTTGCACTTGCCGTCCCCGCCCCAGCGCCAGTCATGGAAGGGGCAGGCCACCTGATCGCCCTTGATGGTTCCCTGGGACAGGTCACCGCCCATATGCCGGCAGTATGCGTCCAGGACGTGGAGTTGGTTCTCCGAGTCGGCGAACACGACCAGCTTGGTGCCGAACGCGTGGATCGGGTGCGGTTGGCCGTCCAGGAACGACGTGACCGTACCCAGGCAATGCCAGCCACGGGCGAACCGGTCAGGCAGCGTCCCGGTGTCGATATCGCGAATCTCGGTGCTCATCTCGCGCCTCCACTATCGTGTCTCTAACTAGAACACGTTACAGTTTTGCGCGGCTCTCACGCAATGCGGCGGCAACGGGCGTACTGCGGTATATCTGAACGATGCCGATGTACTCGTTCGAAGGCCGGTCGCCGAAGGTTGATCCGACCGCGTTCGTCGCCCCGACCGCCGTGCTGGTCGGAGACGTCACCGTCGAGGCCGGGGCGTCGGTGTGGTTCAACGCGGTCCTTCGTGCGGATTACGCGCCCGTGGTCATCCGGGAAGGTGCCAACGTCCAGGACGGGTCGGTGTTGCACGCACCCCCGGGGATCCCGGTCGACGTGGGTCCCGGCGCCACCATCGCCCACATGTGCACGATCCATGGCGCGCACATCGGGGCCGAAGCCCTCATCGCCAATCACTGCACGGTGCTCGACGGAGCGGTGATCGGCGCCCGCAGTCTGGTCGCGGCGCATTCGCTGGTCACCGGGGGCACCCAGATCCCGCCCGGGGTGCTCGTCACCGGGGCGCCGGCAAAAGTCAAGGGCCCCATCGAAGGAACCCGCTCCGAGGTGTGGGTGCAGGC
>NZ_JBILVF010000062.1:0-18762 GCF_044370595.1 Mycobacterium sp. | reverse complement strand
AGGTACTCACCGGCACTCATCGACGTCCCCTCACTTTGGTCTCCGGATTCTTCTCCGCGGTTGTCTTCTTAGCCGCTGCTTTGGCCGGCGCCTTCGCGACGGCGGCTTTCTTGGCAGCAGCTTTCTTGGCGGGCGCCTTCTGGGCAGCAGCTTTCTTGGCAGCAGCTTTCTGGGCGGGTGCTTTCTGGGCGGGTGCTTTCTGGGCGGGTGCTTTCTGGGCGGCCGCGGGGCGTTCGTAGAGATCAGCCTTCGGCACCGATCTGGTCGGCCAGTTCTGCAGGGTGTCGATGTAGAGCTGGCGGACTTCGGCGATCTTCTCCGAGAGGTTGTCCAGCGTCCAATCCTCCAGGGACAGTGGCGGATAAACGACGACGTCCACCGTCCCGGGGTGCAGCGTCGAGGAATTCCGCGCCGAAATGACCTCCGCGTTGCGAATGACGATCGGCACGATCGGCACGCCGGCAGACATGGCCAGCCGGAACGGACCTTTTTTGAAGGAACCCACCGACCTGGTGTCAAGTCGGGTGCCTTCGGGGGCGATCACCACCGAAAGCCCTTTCCTAGCAAGGTTTTCCGCTTCTTTCAGGGATGCCACAGCGGCCTGTTTGTCTTCCCGGTCGATGAACACCGTATCGACCAGCTTGCCCAGAGTTCCCACCACGGGATCCTTCTGGAGTTCCTTCTTGCCCACCCCGGTCCAGTTGTCTTTGACCATGGCACCGACGATGATCGGATCGATGTTGTTGCGGTGGTTGAAGATGAACACCGCCGGACGCTTTTTGGTTAGATTCTCCTTGCCCAGCACGTTGAGGTTGACGCCGTTGATGGCGAGCAACAACTGCGGGAATGCCGAAGTGAAGAAGTTGACCCCGCGGCGACGATTGCGGGTGAGTAGACCCCAACTGACCGCGCCGTAGGCGGCTGGGACGACGGTACTGGCGGCGACCAGATTGCGCACCTGGCCGAGCAGCCCACCGCCGCCGCGGCTGGTGAACTCCAGAATCGGCCAGCCACGCTCTCGCGCCACCTCGGCCATTTTGTCGCCGGGATTGGTGGGTCGGGGGTTGCCGACAAGTTCCATCAAGGCGATGTCCTCGTCACCGTCGGCGTAGAAGTAGCTGTCCACCAGGTCGACGCCGCGTTGCGAGGCGAACTTCTGCACCGCGCTGGCCTTGCCGGGGCCCCAGATGACGGGCTTGACGACCCGGCCGGTGAGCAAGCCCTCGCTGTCGACCTCGAACATGTTGCTCAGCGTGTCGGGGATGCCCAGGAACTGGGCCACCGGGTCGACCTGGATGGTCAGCGCCGAGGAACTCAACACCACGGTGTGCCCTCGGTCCCGGTGGGCTTGAACCAGATCGCGCATCTCCGGGTAGATGCGCTTTTCGATCTTCTCCGTGAACAGCCGCTCGCCGGCCTGCTGCAGATCGGACAGCGGGCGTCCGCGCAACATTTCGGTGGCCTTGTTGATCAGGCTCTCGAACTGGATCCGGCCGAACTGGTGGTTGAGCCCTGCGGCAACCATGCTGATTAGCTCACCGACGCCCATCTCACGGGTGCGGAACCGTTCCCGCGTGAGGATGACGCCGGTGAACCCGGCGACGAGGGTGCCGTCGAGGTCGAAGAACGCCCCGACCCGGGGACCGGGCGGGGCGGCCAACACCTCTGCCACCGATCCGGGAAGCTGCCCTTCCTCAACGGGCAATCCGGATTCATCCGCGGAGCCGCTCATCGCCTACCTCCTCACCGGTATCCGTCGCCGCCGACAAGACCCCCCTGCTGCTGCCGCTTCACGCTAGTCCGACGCTGCCGCTGGCGGGGTCGAATGCTGGTTAGCCCGCCGAGCGGTTGACTAACCTTGGGGCCGAATCGCGCGCCGCACGATGGCGTCCGAACACGATGCCCAGGAACGCGGCGACGGCTTCTCATGCGGAACCTGCACGCGGCGAAGATAGACTCATCAGCTGCGTTGCCTCCGTAGCTCAGTTGGATAGAGCAAGGGCCTTCTAATCCCTAGGTCGCAGGTTCGATTCCTGCCGGGGGCGCAGTGATGTCCGGGTCGAGTGTCCGCATGCCTGTCGGGACCTGTTGCCAGTTCAGAAGGGGGAGCTTGGTGCTGATAAGTCATCGCTATCGCTTCATCTACACCAAGACCGCAAAGACTGCAGGCACAAGCGTCGAGTCTTTCTTCGAACGTTTTTGCATGCCCGAGGGGGCGTGGCAGCAAACACACGCTCGAGTCGAGTACGTTTCGCAGGAGGGGATCATCGGCCACCGCGCTGCAGAAATTCCCACGGGCACGACGTGGTGGAACCACATGCCGGCTGCTCTGATCAGGGATCAAATCGGGCAAGATATCTGGGATAGCTATTTCAAGTTTTGCGTAATTCGCAACCCTTTCGATAAGTGCATTTCGGCGTTTTGTCACCTCGGTCAGAATTATGACGCCGAACAGAACTCCGTTTTGAGGCGGGCGCTGAGTCGCCTGCGGAACGAGCGACCGAATTCCGAGCAACGCCGATTCATTCGTTACCTGGAGAATGCCATGCCAGTGGACCGGGACAATTACTTGATCGACGGCGAATTTTGCATGGACGACGTCATTCGATACGAGACACTCCAGACAGACATTGAGAGGATATGTCAGCGTATCGGAGTCGAATATGATTCGAAATTCCTCCCCACCTTCAAGAAGGGTATTCGCAGCAGAAACGCAACAATAGAATCGTTGTACACCGACGAAGCACGGGCGCTGGTCGAGAAGAAATTCGATTTCGAGTTAGGGTACTTCGGATACCGCTTCCCGGGCACTAGTCTCGGGTGAGGCTCGGCAGAGACGGTCGGGCAGAGACGGTCGGTTAGGCTTCTCAGGGTTTTGGGTCTTGTTTCCGGGGCGGGGGGATTATGACCGGACGTGCACGGGTTGCCCTTGTCGATCACTTTGACGCGGTTCGCGCCGGGGTCGAATCGTGGCTGACTCGGCCAGACTCAGGCCTCACGGTCGTGAATGGTTTCCGGCACCCGGCGGAGTACCTCGCATGGCTGCCGACCCACCGCAACGAGGTCGACGTGTTGGTCACCGAGATTCATGAGGATGGGCACTCCCCCGACCTGGATTGTCTCCGGCAACTTTGCACCGCGGGCCCAGCCGTGGTGGTCTACTCCGAGGTGACCTCGGATGAGGTGATCCTGTCCAGCGTCGCCCTCGGGGTACGAAGCTACGTGGCCAAAGTCGACTCCAGCGAACAGCTCATCGCTGCTATCGCCGCGATCGCGGCGGGCCAAGCCTACGAGGGTCCGCGTATGGCCGCGGCTCGCGAACACCAGAGGACCATGGGCACGCTGAGTTTGTCGGATCGGGAGAAGCAGGTTCTACTTTCCTGGCTGCAAACCGACAGCAAGAACGATGTCGCTGCAGCACTACACATTTCGCCGGCGACGGTCCGAACCCACCTACAACGCATGCGAGCCAAGTACGTCGCCGCGGGACGCCCAGCCCCTACGAAGTCCGCCTTGCTGGCTCGGGCTATGGAGGACGGGATCGTCGGCCTCAACGATCTGCTGGCAGCACCGTCGGCCAAAGGGATGAATTTCGGATCGAACCCTTGATCTCAGGCCCGATTAGGCGTCTGGTTAGCACAGGGGGGGTGTGATGCACTCAGAATCGATTCACTCAGAATCACAGTGGCGTTACCGCGCCAATCGCATGGGCTTACGGTTGGTCAAATACAAGCAGTCTTCACCGGCCTATAGTCAATACGGCCCATATGCGCTTGTGGACAGGACCACCAAACTGGTCAAGTTCATGGGCCTCGACGCCGGCGATGTTGAGCGGACCTTAGTCGCGGGCATGGGCGTGGCAACTGCGCCGAAGGCCTGATCCCGCCCAGAATGATGGCCCGTGGCCGCAAACACGAGGCGACGGCCGGGGCTGGCGCTCCGCCCTGATATCGAGGGTCTACGCGCGGTCGCTGTGGTGGCGGTGCTCGCCTTCCACACCGGGGCGGCCAGCGGCGGGTACGTCGGGGTCGACGTGTTTTTCGTCATCTCCGGCTTTCTGATCACCGGCATCTTATGGGCCGAACTGTCCGCCACCGGCCGGCTCAACTTGGCCCGGTTCTATGCCGCGCGAGCACGCCGCCTGCTGCCCGCCGCGGCCGTGGTGCTCATCGCCACCGCGGCCGCGGCGACAGTTCTGCTGCCACCACTGCAAGCGCAGTCGGTTCTTGACGACGGCTTGGCCAGTGCTTTGTACGTCGGCAATTACCGGTTGGCGATCACCGGCACCGATTACCTCGGCCATGCTGCGCCGTCTCCTTTTCAGCACTACTGGTCGCTCGGGGTGGAGGAGCAGTTCTATCTGATCTGGCCCGCATTGTTGCTCGGCATCGGGTTGCTGTGCCGCGGCCGCCGGCTGGGTTTCCTCGCCGCACTGGCCGCTCTCACGGCGGCCTCGTTCGCGTTGTCGCTGCACTGGACCCACACCTCTCCCCCGTGGGCGTTCTTCTCACTGCCGACCCGGGCGTGGGAACTGGCGGTCGGCGCGCTGATCGCGCTTTCGGTCCCGATATGGCGGCGCCTGGCCCCCGGCTTGGCGGCGATCGCCGGCTTCGGGGGCTTGATCACGATCGTCGCGTCCACCATCGTCTTCGATGACCGGACGCCCTTCCCAGGCACCGCGGCCGTGCTGCCCGTGCTGGGCACCGCCCTGGTGATCGGCGCGGGCTGCTCGGTGCCGACGCGCGGGGCGGGGCGGATGCTCTGCCTGCCGTTCATGCGAGCGATCGGCCGGCTGTCCTATTCGTGGTACCTGTGGCATTGGCCGCTGCTGGTGTTCGCGCCGGTGGCTCTCGGACATCCGCTCGGGTGGGCTGGGCGGGTGGCGGCGGTCACGGCGTCGCTCGCACTTGCCGTTCTCACCCTGCGCTATCTGGAACGCCCCCTGCGCTACTCGCGGCCACTACGCGTCTCGACCGGCAGGAGTCTGACGCTGGGCAGTGCGGTCACGGCCGCGGCGGTGGCCGCGGTTCTACTGCTCCCGATGCTGGTGGCCACCCCGGTCGGCCGCGACGCCCCTCAAGCCGCGGCTGTCGTGCACCCCAACCAGATGTCTCCGACGATGCGGGCCGCAGGCGATCCACTGTCCGGAGCCGTGAACACTGCCCAGGCTGCCGTCGAAGAGGCCGCCCGCGGTATGCCGGTGCCGGCCGATCTGACTCCTGCGCTCACCGAGGCGGCCCGCGACAAACCCTCGGTCTTCCTGGACGGCTGCGTGCGATCCTGGCGTGAAGTCGGCGTACCCGAGTGCGTGTCCGGCGATCCGGCGGGCCCGGCCACGGTGGCCCTGATCGGCGACTCACACGCCGCGATGTGGCAGCCAGCCATGGATCGCCTTGCCCAACAGCGGAACTGGCGACTGGTCACGATCGCGAAAGTCACCTGCCCGTTGCAGGACCTACCGATCACCAGCCCCTACTTGGGCCGGCGCTACACCGAGTGCGAGCAGTGGCGACAGGAAGCTCTGGCCGCACTGGTCGCTCAGCAACCGAAACTGGTGCTGCTGAGCATGTCGCGGCGATATGGGGAAGACTTCGGTTTCACCAGCTATGACCCAGCCTGGATCACGAGCCTGACGGAGTTGGTCGCTGAACTGCGCGCCCTGACCGGCGCACGGGTACTGGTGCTGGGCCCGGTGCCCGACCCACGGACCGATGTACCGGTATGCCTGTCGGCGGACCTCGACGACACTCTGGCCTGCGCACCCCAACGCCGGGAAGCCCTGAACGCCAACGGGATCAACGCCGAGTTGCGGGCCACCGCCGCCGGAGGTGGACAGTACGCAGACATCTCGGAGATGTTCTGCACCCCCGACATCTGCCCGGTGGTGGTCGGCAACGACTTGGTATTCCGGGACGATAACCACCTGACGGTTTCCTATGCGCAGGAGCTGACTCCGGTGCTGAGTGTCATCGCCGAGCAGGCGATGGCCCCACGCAGCTGAGCCCTGTTAGCCTCGGATTCCATGGCGGATCTGGTGCTTTACAGGGTGATCGACCGCGTCGCCGTCATCACCGTGAACGACCCCGACCGGCGCAATGCGGTGACCGACGCAATGTCGCAGCAGCTCAAGGAATCCGTGGACCGCGCCGAAGCCGACCCCGGTGTGCACGCGGTCGTCGTCACCGGCGCCGGTAAGGCGTTCTGCGCGGGTGCGGACCTCTCGGCACTGGGCGCGGCAGCCCGGGAGGGTCTGGAACGGATTTATGCGGGCTTCATGGCCGTGGGCAGGTGCGCGCTCCCGACCATCGCAGCGGTCAACGGTGCTGCGGTGGGCGCAGGGATGAATCTGGCCCTGGCTACCGACGTGCGCATCGCCGGGCCGCATGCGCTGTTCGACCCCCGGTTTCAGAAACTTGGCATCCATCCCGGCGGGGGCGCGACGTGGATGCTGCAACGCGCGGTTGGACCGCAGGTAGCACGGGCCGCGCTGCTGTTCGGGATGCGATTTGATGCCGAGGCGGCGGTACGTCACGGTCTTGCCCTCAAGGTGGCCGACGATCCGTTGGCTACGGCGTTGGAATTGGCCGCCGGACCGGCGGCCGCTCCGCGCGACGTTGTCCTGGCGACAAAGGCGTCGATGCGCGCCACGGCGATCCCTGGGACCCTCGATAGTGAGCATCACGAGGCCGCCAAGAACATCGAATTGGGCCCTCAGGCGACTTCGATTGAGTCTCCCGAGTTCAAGGCGCGCCTGGCTGCCGCCCAGAGGCGGTGAGGCGAGGCGGTGGAGATCAGGCGGCCGCGTCTTTCCTCGGCGTACCGGGTAACGGCGGCGCGGTGGAGCGATGCTGGTCGCCGGTGGGAGTGGTGTACCGGGCGGCGTGCAACCCGTCCGCACCGGTCTCGGCGACAACCGTCCAACCTGGGCACTCCTTGAGGTAGTTGCACCGCTCGCAAAGCCCGAGCCCGTTCGCCGAACTGGTCGCTCCGCCGCGACGATGCGGCACGGCATGGTCGCGGTGACGGACGGGAGCGTCACAGTAGGGAGTCCGACACCGCTGATCGCGCAGCCCAATGAACTCGGCCAGACCTTTGGGGAACACCCGCGCCCGAGACTCCATGGCGACCAGTGCGCCGCTGCCCGGTGTGGCGTACAGCCGGCGCAGCGTCGCCCGCGAGTTCGGATCGGTGACGGCGTCGGCGATGAGGTTCTGCGCGACGGGGGCGGGCACTGAGCCATACCCGACGATGACGGCTGCCCCCTGCTCGACTCCGGTCAGAACCTGGTCGGAAATCACCAGGTTCACGGCAACGGGCACAGCGTGCCCGGCGGGCCGGCCGGTGACTCGTTCGACGAGGGCGTCGGCCATCACCTGCCCCCGAGGCCGCCCGTCACAGCACAGGTCCGCGGCCCGCTTCAGCGCGGCAAAGACCGAAACCCCCTGTGCCACCGGAAGAAGCGCGGTCACGTAAGTCATCGTGTCGGGGGCCGGACGGATGGTGACCGTGCGCTCCTCGGCGGCCCGGGCAGCGCGATCCACCACGGCATGGGGATCCAGCCGGTAGGCGATCGCCTTGGCGGCCGCGGCCAGCGCTGCGTCGCCCTTGCCATCCAATGCCGTGAGCTCCGAACATAATTCGGCGTCGAGCAGGCGCCGATCCTCGATGTCGAGGCAGGCACTCTCCCGGACCACGATGGTGGCCCGCCACTCCGACAGCGCGCCGGCCTCAAGGGCGGCCAGAGTGTGCGGCATTTCGTTGACCAGGGCTTTGGCGAAGCCAAGGTGCCGGCTACCCCGCGCAGGCGAGTCCCGGCGGGCCAGCGCAACCTCGGCGGCCACTCCGCGTCCACGCCGCTCCGCGGGTACCCCGGCCGCCGCCTCGGCGGTGCGCCGGGCCGCATCCAGCGCCGCGGCCAGACGGGCCTGGCGTGCGGCAGCGGCCGCCTTCAGTCGCTCCATGGCGGCTATACCTTCGACCAGTTCGGACTCCCCGCCGCCGGGGTCCCAGGCCATCAATTCATCGAACATGTGTTCGATACTAGATGGGCCCTGCGACAAATCCCGGCCGCTACTTCAGACCGATCTCCCGGGCGATGAGCATCAACTGCACCTCCGTGGTTCCCTCGCCGATCTCGAGGATCTTGCTGTCCCGGTAGTGCCGCGCCACGGCATACTCGTTCATGAAGCCGTAGCCGCCGTGTATCTGGGTGGCGTCGCGGGCGTTGTCCATGGCCGCCTCGCTGGATACGAGTTTGGCGATCGCGGCCTGCTTCTTGAACGGCTTACCGGCCAGCATCAGCGCGGCTGCGTCGTAGTAGGCGGTACGTGCGACGTGCGCGCGGGCCTCCATGCGGGCGATCTTGAACTCGATGGCCTGATACCGGCTGATCGCCTGCCCGAAGGTGGTTCGCTCCGCGGCATAGCGGACGCACTCGTCCACACAGCCCTGCGCGGCACCGGTCGCCAATGCAGCGATGGCGATACGTCCCTCGTCGAGGATCTGGAGGAAATTGGCGTAGCCCCGGCCACGTTCGCCGAGCAGGTTTTCCTCCGGCACCCGCACGTCGGTGAATGACAGCGGGTGGGTGTCGGAGGCGTTCCAGCCGACCTTGTCGTAGGCCGGTTCGGCGACGAATCCTTCGGTCGGCACCGGAACCAGGATCGCTGAGATCTCCCGACGGTCTCCGACGGCGCCGGTGACGGCGGTGACGGTGACCAGTCGGGTGATGTCGGTGCCGGAGTTGGTGATGAACTGTTTGGAGCCGTTGATGACCCAGTGCCCGTCGTCCAGACGTGCGGTGGTCTTGGTGGCGCCGGCGTCGGTGCCGCCGCCGGCTTCGGTGAGACCGAAGGCGCCCAGTGCCGACCCACTGGTGAGCATCGGCAGCCAGTGCTGCTTCTGGGCCTCGGTGCCGAACCGGTACACCGGCATCGCCCCCAGCGACACTCCACCCTCCAGGGTGATGGCGACGCTCTGGTCGACCTTGCCGAGTTCCTCCAAGGCCAGGCACAGCGCGAAGTAGTCCCCGCCCATCCCGCCGTACTCCTCCGGGAACGGCAACCCGAACAAGCCCATATCGGCCATCCCCGCCACCACCTCGTAGGGGAAGGAGTGCTCGGCGTCGTGTTTAGCCGATACCGGCGCGACAACTTCGCGAGCGAAGTCCCGGACGGTCTTGGCGAGCTGTTCGTACTCGTCCGGAAGGGTTGCGGTGGAGAGAAATTCAGTCATGGGTATCTTCCATCCTCGCGGTGATGCGTGCCAGCGGCTGACCTACTTTGACCTGTTCCCCGACGGCGACCAGCAGTTCGACGACGCCGTCGACCGGTGATCGTAGAGAGTGCTCCATCTTCATCGCCTCAACGACCACCACCACTGCGCCGGCCTCGGCCGTCGCGCCGTCGCCAATGCCCACGGCGACAACGGATCCCGGCATCGGGCTGACAAGTTCGGCGTCGCCGCGCAGTTCATCATCGGGACGCACGGGAGCCTCGCGAACCTCCTCGAGCATCACCGTGCCGAGTTCACCGGCGAGCCAGATCTGGTGATCACCCATCGCAACGGTGAAGGCGCAACGAATACCGTCGAGCGTGAGCGCGAGCCGATCACCGGCCAGTGCCGCCCTCAAGGAGCGACGCTTTCCGCCCTCGATCCAGACCTCGCCCTGCTGCGGCGTTCCGGTGACGTACACGCGGTCGGTGCGATCTCCGCAGCTGAGCCGGACGGTCCAGCCGGTGTGCTCACCGATGCGCCATCCAGAGGGAAAGTCCCACACGTCCTTCGGCGCCCCCGGCCAGCACCGCAGCCATCGGCCGACCGCCGCGGCGATGAACGCTTCGTCATCGACGTCCGGCGGAATGTACTGGAGCCGTTCGAGCAGGCCGGTGTCGAGACGGCCGGCGACGACGTCCTCATCGGAGAGCACGCACCGCAGGAAGTCGGTATTGGTGCCCACGCCGAGCACCGCCGTCTGCGCCAGAGCATGATCCAACCCGCGCACCGCGCCCGCGCGGTCCTCGGCGTGAACGATGATCTTGGACAACATCGGGTCGTAGTCGCTGCCGATCGTCATGCCGGCCGACAGACCGGAGTCCACCCGTATCCCCGGGCCGGAAGGTTCGACCAATCCCAGCACCGGCCCACCGGTCGGCAGGAATCCGGCCGCCGGATCTTCGGCGTACACCCGAGCCTCGATCGCGTGCCCAATGAGCGCGATATCGTCCTGGCCGGCGGTCAACCGCTCCCCGGCAGCAATACGGATCTGCCACTCAACCAGATCCCAGCCGGTGACCATCTCAGTGACGGGGTGCTCCACCTGCAACCGGGTGTTCATCTCCATGAAGAAGAACTCGTCCGGACGGTCAGCGGAGACGATGAACTCGACGGTTCCCGCACCCACGTAGTCGACACTGCGGGCAGTGTCGCAGGCCGCCGCGCCGATCCGCGACCGGGCCCGGGCGTCCAGCAGCGGCGACGGCGCCTCCTCGATGACTTTTTGGTGCCGACGCTGCAGGCTGCACTCGCGTTCGCCGAGGTGCAGGACGTTACCGTGAGAGTCGGCCAGCACCTGAACTTCGATGTGCCTGGGGCGCAATACGAATCGCTCGAGGAAAAGAGTATCGTCGCCGAACGCCGCGGCGGCCTCCCGGCGAGCCGACGCCAGCGCCCCGGGCAGATCGGCGGCGTCGTCGACACGTCGCATTCCCTTTCCACCACCTCCGGCCGACGGTTTGACCAGAACCGGGAAGCCGATCCCGGCCGCCGCGTCGATCAGGTCGGCATCGGACAGTCCCGGTTCGGCGATACCGGGTACGACCGGGACACCGAAAGCCGAAACCGCAGCCTTGGCGGCGATCTTGTCTCCCATGGTGGCGATCGCCGCTGCGGGCGGACCGATGAACGTCACCCCGGCCTGTTGCAGGGCGGCGGCGAAAGCTGAGTTCTCCGAGAGGAAGCCGTACCCGGGATGCACGGCCTGTGCTCCTGCGCGTAGTGCGGCGGCAACGACGGCGTCGATGTCAAGGTAGCTCTGCCGGGCTGGCGGAGGGCCGATACGGACAGCGACGTCAGCCTCGGTGACGTGGCGTGCACCGACGTCGGCATCGCTGTACACCGCCACCGAGCGGATACCCAGAGCTTTCAAGGTGCGGATGACACGGACGGCGATCTCGCCACGGTTGGCGACCAGGACGGTGTCGAACAGAATCATGGTCACATCCGGAAGACGCCGTAGGCGACCGGTTCGACGGGCGCGTTGGCGGTGACCGAAAGCGCAAGCCCCAGAACAGTTCTAGTGTCAGCGGGGTCGATCACACCGTCATCCCACAATCGCGCTGTGGAGTAGTAGGGATTGCCCTGCTGCTCGTACTGGGCGCGAATCGGAGCCTTGAACGCCTCTTCCTCCTCGGGTGTCATCTCGCCGCCGACGGTAGCCAGCACGGCGGCGGCCTGCTCGCCGCCCATCACCGAGATCCGGGCGTTCGGCCACATCCACAGGAACCGCGGCGAGTAGGCCCGCCCGCACATCGAATAGTTGCCCGCGCCGTACGAACCGCCGATCACCACAGTCAGCTTGGGCACCCGCGCGCACGCCACCGCCGTGACCATCTTGGCTCCATGCTTGGCGATGCCACCTGCCTCGTAGTCGCGGCCGACCATGAATCCGGTGATGTTTTGCAGGAACACCAGCGGGATGGTGCGTTTGTCGCACAGTTGAATGAAATGTGCGCCCTTGACGGCGGACTCGCCGAACAACACGCCGTTGTTGGCGACGATCCCGATTGGATGGCCGTGAATCCGCGCGAAGCCGGTGACCAGAGTCGGACCATACTCGGCCTTGAACTCGCCGAATTCGCCGCCGTCAACGATGCGACGGATCACTTCGCGGACGTCGTAAGGCACCCGCGCGTCGACGGGGACCACGTCATACAACTCACTCTGGTCTGCGATCGGGTCAACCGGCCGCACCTGGTCCCATGGCGGGTCCGGTCGCGGCCCCAGGGTTTCGACAATGCGGCGGAGGATCCGCAGGGCGTCGCGGTCGTCTCGGGCGAGGTGGTCGACGACGCCGGAAGTTTTGGCGTGCAGATCTCCGCCGCCGAGTTCCTCCGCGGTCACGACCTCACCGGTGGCCGCCTTCACCAGGGGCGGACCGCCCAGAAAAATGGTTCCTTGATTGCGCACGATGACGGTTTCATCGCTCATTGCCGGCACGTAAGCGCCACCGGCTGTGCATGACCCGAGTACCGCCGCGATCTGCGGGATGCCGGCCGCGCTCATCGTCGCCTGGTTGAAGAAGATGCGACCGAAGTGGTCGCGGTCCGGAAACACCTCATCTTGACGCGGCAGAAACGCACCGCCGGAATCGACGAGATAGACGCACGGAAGCCTATTCTGCGCGGCGATCTCCTGGGCGCGCAGGTGTTTCTTGACCGTCACCGGGTAATAGGTGCCGCCTTTGACCGTCGCGTCATTGGCGACGATCAAGCACTCACGACCAGACACCCGGCCGATCCCGGTGATGATTCCCGCTGCCGGGCAGTCGTCGTCGTACATTCCGTCGGCCGCCAGTGGGGCGATCTCCAGCAGCGGGCTACCCGGGTCGAGCAGTCCGTCAACCCGATCCCGCGGGAGTAGTTTGCCGCGCGACACGTGGCGTTCTCGGGAGCGCTCCGAACCGCCGAGTGCCGCGGCAGCCAGTTTGGCGCGCAGTTGGGCGACGAGTTGCAGATGCGCCTCGCGGTTGGACGATGTCATCACGATCTTCCGGGTTAATGACGACTAACTGCTACGATGTTAGTGGGGATTAACTATGACCACAACCACGCTGCGCGGCAGACAGAAGTCCGATCGCCGCTCCCAACTGCTGGCGGCGGCCGAGCAGCTGATCGCCGAACGCGGATTCCTGGCGGTGCGCCTTGAGGACATCGGCGCCGTGGCGGGTGTCAGTGGTCCGGCCATCTACCGGCATTTCCCGAGCAAGGAGTCTCTGCTGGTCGAGCTGCTGGTGGGGATCAGTACCCGACTATTGCAGGGCGGGCAGGAGGTGGTCGCCGGCGCCGATACGCCCGCAGCCGCCCTGGCCGGCCTGATCGAGTTCCACTTGGACTTCGCCCTTGGTGAACCCGGGTTGATCCGGATCCAGGATCGGGACCTGGCCAATCTGCCCGCCCCGGCGCAACGGCAGGTCCGTAAGGCGCAGCGCCGCTACGTCGAGACATGGGTAGGGGTGCTGCAGGGGGTCAATCCCGGCCTGACTGAGGAGCGTGCCCGGGTGATGGCCCACGCCGCATTCGGCTTGCTGAACTCCACACCCCACAGCGTGCGACCGGCCTCGCCGGAGGAGTCGCGGTCGGTGTTGCGTGCGATGACGGCCGCCGCGCTGACGGCTCAGTCGTAGGTCAACACCAGTGGCGGCGGCAATCCGCAACAAGCCGGTAACCTGCTTTTCGTGAGGTGGGCATGAGTGAGCCACGCGGTTCGGGTTGGCCGGATCCTGCATACGGGACCGGCGGGTACCCCCCGACCACCGACCCGGCGTACTCCGGGTACTGGGGTCCACCCAGCTACCCCGGCTATGGCATCCCCCAAGGCGCCCCTCCGACGCAGCCGACCCAGCAACTCCCTCCCTACTGGCAGGCCAGCCCACCGCCGCCGCCGGAACCGCCGAAGAAGCCGTCGCGGTGGCTGTGGGCTGCTGCCGCCGCAGCCGTCCTGCTGGTGGTAGGACTGGTCCTCGCCCTAGTGATCGTGAGCAACTCTTCGAGGAATTCGACGGTGGTGGCGCCGCCGACGACCACGTCGAAATCAGTGCCGCAACCCACCGCGTCACCAAGCACCCGAACGCCGACGCGGACAACAACGGCCATGCCGGCGCCGCTGCCAATCCCGACCGAGATACCCGGACCGACCGAACCCGGATTGCCGACGACTGAGGGTCCGCTGCCGACCGGGACCGAATCGGTGATGTACGCCGTCAACGGCGAGGGCCGGGCGATCAACATCACCTACGTCGACACCGGCGGGATCATGCAGACCGAATTCAACGTCGCCCTGCCGTGGAGCAAAGAGGTGAGCCTGGCTGCTCCGGCGAAGTCGTCGGCGAGCGTGGCCGTGGTCAACATCGGGCGAGACGTGACCTGCACCGTGTCGGTCAACGGAGCCCAAATTCGTCAACGTACCGGGCAAGGCCTGACGATCTGCACGGGCGCGGCCTGATCTATCGGCGGGCGCCCGGCACCCGAACAAGGACCATGCCTGCCAAACCGAGGGCCAGAACCACACAGATGCCGCCCAGACCGGCACGGTCGGAACCGAAGACGTCGACGAACACGAAGAACAGCCAGGGCGCCAACGGGGCGACCGCCCGCCCGGTCATCGTGTAGAGCCCGAAGGCCACACCCTCCTTACCCTCGCCGGTCATCCGCAGCAGCAGTGCGCGTGCAGCCGACTGAGTCGGGCCGACGAACAGTGCCAACAGCAGTCCGCACACCCAGAATGCGCGCGGCCCGGATAGCGCCATCATCGTCAGACTCAGCACGATCAGGGCGGTCAGCGACGTGACGATCACCGGTTTGGCGCCGAACCGGTCATCGAGGCGACCGCCCAGCACCGCCCCGAGTGCCGCGACCGTTGAGGCGATCACCCCGAAGATCAGGACATCGGCGGAGGAGATGCCGTAGACACTCACACCGAGCACCGCGGCGAACGCGAATATCCCGGCCAGTCCGTCCCGAAACACCGCGCTGACCAGAAGGTAATACACGAAGTTGCGGTCACGCTGCCATTCGGCGCGCAGGTCCGCCCATAGCCGGCGATAGGCGCCCAGCACTCCGCCGTGGACGAGGTCGCGTTCATCCGGGACGCCGGCCAACGTGTGAGCGGTCAGCAGCAGAGGCAGGCTGAGCACTGCCAGCCAACAGGCCGCCATCACCATGGCGGCGCGGACATTCCAGCCGTCCTCGACCGGCAACTGCAGCAGTCCGCGAGTCGGGCCGTCACCCATGATGAAGCCGACGTAGACCAGCAGCAGCAGCACAACACTGCCGGTGAAGCCGGCCGCCCAACCGAGTCCGGATATCCGCCCGGCGGTCTGCGGGGTGGACACCTGACGAAGCATCGCGTTATAGGGCACGCTGGCCAAGTCGCCGCACGCCGCGGTGAGCGCCAGCAGGGCCAGGCCTGCGGCGAGGTAGTGCGGGTCGGCTCGGATGAAGACCATCGAGGCGGTGAACGTCACCGCCAACACGGTCAACACCGTCAGCGCCATCCGGCGACGGTGCGGAACTCCAACCACGACTCCGATCAGTGGGGCGAGGAACGCCACGGCCACTCCGGAGATCGTCAACGTCCGCCCCAGCCAACTCGCCGGCGACGTGTCGCTGTCCAGGCCCATACCGACGGTGCCGGTCAGGTACACCGAGAACACGAACGTCGCAACGATGGCGTTCATCCCGGTGGAACCGCAATCCCACAGCGCCCACGCGGCGACTTTGGACCTGGGAACCCGTACCGGCTCGCCGCCAACAACCGTCGACGGGGTACCGGTCATGGGCGCAACCCTATCTACGATGGGCCGCATGCCACTCCCCCTCCCCTCTGCAGACGGTCGGGCCGTCATCACCGGCGCCTCCCAGGGCATCGGCGAGGCACTGGCCGCCGAACTGGCTGCTCGCGGCCATCACCTGGTCATCACCGCCCGCCGCCGCGACGTGCTGGACAGCCTGGCCACCCGACTGCGGGAGCAGTACGGCGTGACCGTCGAGGTGCGTGCGGTGGACCTGGCCGATCCGGCCGAGCGCGCCGAACTGGCCGACGAACTGGCCGGCCGGGACATCTCGATCCTGTGCGCCAACGCGGGCACGGCGACCTTCGGTCCGGTGGCCAAACTGGATCCGGCCGGGGAGAAGGCTCAGGTGCAGTTGAACGTGCTCGGTGTTCATGACCTGGTACTGGCAGTGCTGCCGGGCATGATCGCCAAACGGGCCGGCGGAATTCTGATCTCGGGTTCGGCTGCGGGTAACTCCCCGATTCCCAACAACGCCACCTACGCCGCGACGAAGGCGTTCGCCAACACCTTCAGCGAGTCGCTGCGCGGCGAGTTGCACGACACCGGTGTGCACGTGACGCTGCTGGCCCCCGGCCCGGTGCGCACCGAGATGCCCGATCCGGATGAGGCATCGCTGGTGGACAAGCTCATCCCGGACTTCCTGTGGATCTCCGTCGAGCACACCGCCCAACTGTCCCTGGATGCGTTGGAGCGCAACAAGATGCGGGTGGTTCCCGGCCTGACCTCCAAAGCGATGTCGGTGGCCAGTGGGTATGCGCCGCGCGCGATCGTGACGCCTATCGTGGGCGCGGTGTACCGGAAGCTTGCCGGCGACTAGGGCGCTTCTAGGCCGAAACCCGCCGGCCGTGAAGATTTTTGGCGGTCGGCGAGGTCGGCACGGACTGCGGGTCCGGGTAGGTGCCCAGGACCCGGTCGGCGGTTCCCGGGGTGCTGACACCGAACCAGTAGTGCTCGTTCTTGAAGTGGTGCAACCGGTGGTTGCGCCAAATCATCCGGTAGAAGGCGGTTTTGGCCTTGTAGTCGGTGTGAACGAGATAGTGGGTCCACTCGTACACCAGCCCGATCGTGAAGATGACCACCAGGAACGTCAGACCCAGACCGCTGCGTGGGATGAGCACGAACGCCACAAACAGGGTTGAGACGAGGGCGCCGGCCAGCGACTGCAACGGGATGAAGATGAGCTTGACGATCCGCGGATCGACGTGATGCTCGCGGTGCTTGCGGGCCAGCACCGGGTCGACGGTGAAACCGGCGATACGACGCGGCTTCCAGTGCAGGACGAGGACGTGAATCATCCACTCGAACAACGGAAAGAGCGCCAGCACGACGAAGGGCAGCAGCGCGTCGCTCCATCTCCAGTCCCCGACCGCAACCCGGGCGGCGACCGCGGCCAACAGGGCGGTCGCGAGCAGCCACGGGGTGGGGTGACGCAGGAATTCGCGTGCCGCATCGGTGAGGGTCACGCGGGCGCGTTTGGTGTCGGTCATCGTGACTCCTCCATGACGGTCAGCGCTGCCATCAGCGCGGCGGTGGCCGGTTCGAGCAGCCGGCGGGCCGTAGCCTGGGCAGCGGCGGGATCGCCGGCCGCGATGGCGGCGGCGATATCGCGGTAGCACTGGCTGTGTCCGACCTCGGCGGACATCATGGTGGCCAGCGCGGGTAGCGCCGGCTCATAGGCGGCGCGCAAGGTGTTGAACATCAACCGGAAGACGATGGAGTCCGCGCCGTCGACGATGTGATCCCAGAACTCCAGCGCGTGTCGCTGCTGTGCGGTCAGGTCGGCATCGGCTTCCAGCGCCTCGATGGTGTCGGTGAGGCGCTTGACCAGTTCCGGCGACCGGCGCTGCGCCGCCAACTCGGCCACCTTGGGGCCGTTGTGCAACCGGGCCTCGAGAATGCTGCGGACCACGGTGAGGTCGAGTTCGTCATCCCGCACGAGCAGCCTGGGCAGCAGATCCAGACCGGCGTGGCGGCGGAAGTCCCGGACCGTGGTGGCGTCACCGTGGCGAACCTCGACCAGTCCGGCGGCGGCGACACGCTTGAGCGCTTCGCGGACCGCGGGCCGCGATACCCCCAGCACCTCGGCGAGGCGGCGTTCGCTGGGCAGCGACTCCCCGGGCTGCATCTCGCCGCTGAGCACCTCGGCGAGGATCTGCTCGAAGACGTCCTCAGGAACCGAACGCCGGTTCACCGGCTGCAACGCCATGTGACGAGCATGACCGACGCCTGGACAGAGGTCAAGTGGTCAGACCAATTACCGTCGCCGGCGTCGACCCGTCCCGAGAATGCTGCGGGTGATCTCGCGCCCGATCACGGTGCCGGCCGAGCGCATGGCGCTCTTGAAGGCCGGGTTGCCCATCATCTGCTCGAGTACACCGGGCTCGGCTTTCTCCACCGGCGCGGGCATCGGGGGCAGTTCGATGCCGGTTGGCAGGATCGGGGGCAGATCGACCGGTTCACCCGCTTGCGGTTGCGCCGTCGGCGGTGGAGCCATGCTGGCGGCGAGCATCTCGTAGGCCGATGGGCCGTCGATCGTCTGCCCGTACTTCGAAAACAACTGGCTGGCTTGGGCCGCCGCTCTGATGGCGTCCGGGCCGATGGTGTCCATCAGCGAGCGCGGCGAGCGCATCCTGGTCCAGGCCACCGGCGTCGGCGCGCCCCGTTCGGACAGCACCGTGACGATCGCCTCGCCGATTCCCAGTGCGGTCAGGTCGGTGGCCAGGTCGTAGACGTCGGTCTTCGGGTAGGTGCGGACGGTCTTGGCCAGCGCTTGCTGATCATCCGGGGTGAAGGCGCGCAAAGCATGCTGGACACGCGCACCCAGTTGCGAAAGAACGGCATTGGGCACATCAGTGGGAAGTTGGGTGCAGAAGAACACCCCCACGCCCTTGGAGCGGATCAGCTTAACCGTCTGCTCGACCTGCTCGAGGAAGGCTTTGGAGGCGTCTTTGAACAGCAGGTGCGCCTCATCGAAGACGAACACCAACTTGGGCTTGTCGAGGTCGCCGACCTCGGGCAGATCGTTGAACAGGTCAGCCAGCACCCACATCAGGAACGTCGAGAACATCACCGGCCGGGCGGCCTGCTCCCCGACCTCGAAGAGGGTGATGACACCGCGGCCCTGGGCATCGGTCCTGATCAGATCTTCGGATTTCAGGTCGGGTTCGCCGAAGAAGGTGTCGCCGCCCTCG
>NZ_JBILVF010000154.1:0-8007 GCF_044370595.1 Mycobacterium sp. | reverse complement strand
ACCTGCTCAGGGGTGATAGCCAGGCGCCAACACAGCCCCCGGATACATGCCGTACCCGCCGTTGACGTAGAGCGAGATGCACTGCGCCCGGAACACTTCACTGCCCACGCTGCAGTTGAGCAAGGCTGTCTGATCCGGCGCCGATCCGATCACGCGAGGCGGGCGGGGTTGCAGGCCGCAGTTGTCCACATAGGGGTTGAGCGGGAACACGCCGTTGTAGCACGGCGTCTGCGGCAACGGAAGCGGTTCGGCGAGTGCCTCGGGCGATGGTGCCAGCAGAGCGATCAGCGCACCAGCGGCCACACCAACACCGGCCAAGAACTGTCTGCGACGCTCTACGGTGAGCACGATGTTGACGTTACTCCCAATTCCGCGGAGACGCTGTGACCGCTGCGCTGGCCGCTAAACTAGAACACGTTCTAAACTAGAACACGTTCCAGTGGGTTCGCCCGCAGTCAGCAGAGGAGACCTCCCATGCACACCACACTCTGCGATGAACTGGGTATCGAGTTCCCGATCTTCGCGTTCACCCACTGCCGGGACGTTGTCGTGGCGGTCAGCAAGGCAGGCGGTTTCGGCGTCCTGGGTGCGGTCGGGTTCACGCCCGAACAGCTTGAAATCGAGCTCAATTGGATCGACGAGCGAATCGGCGATCACCCCTACGGCGTGGACATCGTGATCCCCAACAAGTACGAGGGTATGGACACCGACATGTCCGGTGAGGAACTCGCCGAAGCGTTGCGCAAGCTGGTACCCCAGCAGCACCTCGACTTCGCCAAGAAGATTCTGGCCGATCACGGCGTTCCCACCGCCGACGCCGACTCCAACGCCCTGCAGTTGCTGGGCTGGACGGAAGCGACGGCCACCCCGCAGGTCGAGGTCGCGCTGCGGCACCCCAAGGTCACCCTGATCGCCAACGCCCTGGGCACACCGCCGGCCGACATGATCGCCCACATCCATGCCGCGGGCCGCAAGGTCGCGGCGCTGTGCGGCTCCCCTGGCCAGGCCCGCAAGCATGCCGACGCCGACGTCGACATCATCATCGCCCAGGGCGGGGAAGGCGGCGGCCACTGCGGCGAGGTCGGCTCGATCGTGTTGTGGCCGCAGGTGGTCAAAGAGGTGGCCCCCCGACCGGTGTTGGCGGCGGGCGGTATCGGCAGCGGCTACCAGATCGCCGCCGCGCTGGCCATGGGCTGCCAGGGAACCTGGTCGGGCTCGCAGTGGCTGATGGTCGAGGAGGCCGAGAACTCCCCGGTGCAGCAGGCCGCCTATGTCAGGGCCAGCAGTCGTGACACCGTCCGCAGCCGGTCATTCACCGGCAAACCGTGTCGGATGCTCCGCAACGAGTGGACCGCGGCCTGGGAGGCTCCGGGCAACCCGGAACCTCTGGGAATGCCGTTGCAGTACATGGTTTCCGGAATGGCGGTCGCCGCAACCAGCAAATATCCCGACGAGACCGTCGACGTGGCGTTCAACCCGGTCGGCCAAGTCGTCGGTCAATTCAGCAAAGTGGAGAAGAGTTCCGCCGTCATTGACCGGTGGGTCCGGGAATACCTGGAAGCCACCAACCGCCTCAATGACCTCAATGAGGCGGCGTCCGCCTGAATTCAGCTGGCAGGGACGAACGAACTGCCGTTGCCCCAGTCCCCGACCTTCAAGATTCCGGGCTGCCAGCCCCGCTCGCCAAGGCAGCGCATAGGCAGGCCGTCCGGAGACTGTGCCGCCCCCCGCGGGCCGGGGCAGGACGAACCGACGTCCTGCACCCCGTACAGCCTGTCGGAGATCACCCAGAAACCGGTGCCTGGCGGCGGGCGGTCCATTCCGACGTAAGACAGGTTGGGGATGAAGCGGCACGCCAATGCCTCACCGCCGACCCCACGACCGAAGACGAAGCGGTCCCAGCGATAACACGGCGCGCTGAGCGCAGCGTCGTAGACCATATTCGGAACGTCACCGGGATAGGACGTCCCTTCAGCAACGGCCGCCGGCGCCGCTCCCAGTGCGCCGCCCAGGACGGCGCTTGCGATCACAAATTCGCGGATCATTCCCAGAGCGTAACCGCTGAACTTGCGCCGTCGCGGCAAACCACGCACTTGATAGGCTGCCGCCACCGGCGCTCTGGGGAACTCTTGGGGGAATCGAATGGTTGATGAGGTGCTTCGCTGGGAGGGCAACACCCCGGCGCATGCCTTTTCAGACGGGCCTGGCGGCTTCGGATCGCTTGCCACCCCATGGGGTTTTGCGGCGCGCTATATCCCCCGGGATCTTGTCGGCTACTGGATGGACATCGTCGCTCTGACCGCGGGCCAGACCGGCGTCGTCCTGGGCTGCTGCGCATCCGAGGACCGGCACCCCAACGCCGATGCCCTGCGCCACCAAGCCCGTAATGAGCTGTTACGGACCGCCGATCCGGTGCGGACCCTGCGCGGCTTGGCCGAGTTTCCACTGTCGGCTCTGTGCGCCGTGATCGGCAGCGACACAATTCAGTTCAGCACGTACGGACAGTCCGGCGCTACGCTCAGCTCTCCCGGGATGACACCGGTGGCACTGACCGCCGCGGCGGGGCGGGTCGCCGTCAGCCCGCTGACCGCAGGAGCGACGGTCGTGATGTCGACCGGTCCGATCGGCTCCCCGGCCACCCTGCTGGGCGACTGTGCGGGCCTACATCCCGACCAGTTGGCGGACCGGGTGATCCGGGGACTCGCGTCGGGTAGCGGCGCAGCGGCGGTGCTCTACCGGCATCCTCCAGAACCGATGAGTATCACCACGCCGGCCGACCCGGCCAGCCTCGCAATAAGCCGCGGACTGCTGCGGGACTGGCTGACCGGCGCGGCACTCGACACCGAAGTCGCCGCCGACGTCCTGCTCGCCGCCGGCGAAGCCACCGCGAACGCAACCGAGCATTCCGTGCTCGGCACCCCCGGTCCGGTCGAGATCACCCTCGAAGCCGAGCTCACCGATTCCACTCTTCGGCTGCGGGTGTACGACAACGGCTGCTGGAAACCTGCCACCGACTCCTCTGGCCACCGCGGTCATGGCCTACACCTGATGAGAGCACTGATGGATACCGTCGAAGTGACGACCAGCCCTCAGGGAACCACCGTCGCAATGGTCAAGGAGCTGCCGCGATGAATCAGGCACGGTTCGCCGTTACCGGACCGACCGCCAACCAGCCGCCGCTGGTTAGGGTCGCCGGAGATATCGACTTAGCCAACGTCGAGGAGTTCAAAGACGCAATGGCCAAGGCCTGCAATGGATCCCCGGCGTTCAGCGTCGACCTGACCGAGGTGAGCTACTGCGACAGCGCTGCCGTGCGCGCCCTGTTCGCGCTGGCCGCGACGACCGACCTGACTATGATCGTCAAACCGACCGGCCACATCACCACCTTGCTGGCGATCTCCGGCCTTGACCGAGTAGCCACCGTGGTGAGGACCGAATAGCAGATGCCCGCGCCGCTGTTTCGTCCCCGGCACAACGATGCGCATCGGGAATTGTTCGATCGAATTCTCGAACGCGTGCATCACGACGTGCCCGAGGCGGTGGCACTTGCGGTCAGCGTCCATTCCAAACGCGAAGGAACGACGGTCCTGGCCACCCGCGGCATCGGGTCCGGGTATCTAGACGCGCAAGCCGGTGGCCTGGGCGGGCCACTGATGGTTGCGGTGGATCACCAGGTACCGGTCGTGAGTCTGGACGTCTGGTCCGATGACCGCTGGCCCGCCCTGACGTTGGAGTCGGTGCAGTCCCGGTCGCCCGTCGAGGAGGATTTCGCCCGGGTGCGGGGCGCGGTGGCGGTGCCGGGCGTGTGGCAGGCCGATGAGACGGTGGTGCTGTCATGCCTGCTCAGCGTTCCGGCCAACGCTGCGACAGTGACAAATTTGATTGGCTACGAGCAACTGATCACCGCCGCGTTGGTGACCTCCGTCGCCGAGGGGACCGACGGAATTGCCGACATGCTCGCGGTGCTCCAGTCGCGCGGTGCCATCGAACAGGCCAAGGGCGCGATCATGGGCTGCCTGGGCTGCGACGCCGAATCGGCCTGGGCGACCCTACGGCAGGCCAGCCATGAGTCCAACGTCAAACTGAGGGTTCTGGCCGTTGCCCTGGTCGAGCACATCGGGGGTGCGCCGGCCGAACAACCGGGCAACGCCGCGCCGATAAGCCCAGATGACCGCGCCCGCAGAGCGGCCCGACTGTTGTGGGCGGTGCTCACCCACAGCCCGCGGAGCGCACCGGCCGCCGCCGACTGAACGCCGGCCGTCGCGGAAACGCCGCCGCAGCAACGCCGGATTTTCGGCGCGAGGTGGTTCGCTAGGGCGAGACGGTCGAAGGGAGCGCGAGCATGTCGTCAAGGATTGGACTTGCTGGGGTTGCAGCGGCTGTGGCGGGTATCGCGGCACTCGTCCCAACAGCGGCCGCGGAGCCGACGGGCAGCAACACCGGCTATCCCACCGACGAGTTTGGCTACACCGATTCGGCGGCTCGCTGCGATGACACCGTGGTGGCCTTCGGCCGTACCTCCCACGCCCTGGTGGCGATCTGCGTGCGCCCCGACGGCCAACTCGAATACCGGGGCGTCCGGCTGAGCGACCAGGCGTCCCTGACGATGCCCGCCAGCCGAGGCTCCGACGGCACCGTCACCGCGTCCAACGACGGGGTCACCTACACCGTGACGCCGGATCAGCTGCTGGTTTCCGACGGTGAGAACGTGCTTTACCGCGACGCCTGGATCGAGTTCCGCGAACCGGGCTTCTCCGGTGCCTCGTCAAGTGCCCCCACCGAGACTTCTCCGGGGACTTCTCCGGGGACTTCTCCGGGGACTTCTCCGGGGACTCCCACCGAAACCCCCACCGAAACCCCCGTCGAGACACCCACCCAGACTCCGACGGCTGCCCCGACGCCCCCCGAGGCTGCGAACCCCACGCCCAGTTCCGCAATGACATCGTCGTCTCCCACGGTGAGCACCACCACCGTCACACTTACCCCGACCGAGCCGAACTGATCATGGCGAACTGGACTCTCGGCCCGGCCAACGGCGAGCTTCTGCTGCGTACCGGCGTCACCGGCCGAGCCGCCAAGATGGGCCACCGCCTGACCATGGCCATGCAGTCCTGGGTGGCATCCGTCGATTGGTCGGGCGACACACCGGCACACGCCGAACTGACCGTCGACGCCGACTCCCTTGAAGTCCTCAGCGGGGAGGGCGGGGTCACTCCCCTGGGCGGAACCGAGAAGGGTGTCGCCAGATCCAATGCGCTGAAATCTCTGGACGCCAAGAAGTTTCCGCAGATCCGGTTCGCCGCCGATGACATCACTAGAATCGCCGACGGCTACCGGATGGCCGGAACAGTAGAGATTCACGGCACCTCCCGGCCCCAGACAGTCGACCTGAAAGTCGAGGACACCGGCAAGGCGTTGGCGCTGTCGACTCAGGTGCGACTGCTGCAGACCGACTTCGGGGTCAAACTCATCTCACTGTTCATGGGTGCGATGAAGGTCTCCGATGAGGTGGTCATCGATTTCCGCGCCACCCATCCGAAGTAGGTGCCCTACCAGTTGATGACCACCGGGTCGCCGTAACCGACCTGGTTGAAGTACCACAGCGCGTTGTCCGGACTGAGGTTGATACAGCCGTGGCTGACGTTCTGCCAGCCCTGCGAACCGACCGACCACGGCGCGGAGTGCACGTAAACCCCACCCCAGGTGATCCGCACGGCGTCGGCGACCGTCAGCTTGTAGCCTTCCGGGTCCGTGAGCGGGATGCCGATCGTCGAGGAATCCATCACGATCGACTTGTACTTCTCCAGCACGCTGAATGAGCCGACCGGGGTTGCGAAGCGCGGCTTTCCGAACGACGCCGGCATCTGCCGCATGATCACCCCGTCGATGCTGACGGTGAAGGTGTAGTTGGAGATGCTCCCGACACCCAGCACCGTCGAACCGGTACCGAAGCTGCGACGCTGGCCCCCGGCCAGAAGTTGGACGGTGGAGTGGGCCGGCCAGAACTTGTCGGGCACCCAGGCCACCGTTGTGTCCCCGCGCCACTCATACCGTCCGGTCATCTCGGTGTGAGAGGTCACCTGAATGGAGCGCTCCGCGGCGGCGCGGTCGGCGACTGGACCGGTGAACGTGACAATGATGGGAGCCGCGACGCCGACGGTCTGGCCGTTGTACGGCTGCACCGATGCCACGGTTGCCGCGGTTGCCGACGGGGCGATCGCCGCCACACTGGTGGGGGCAGTGCCCACCATCGTGGCAACCGCGATTCCTGCTGCGGCGAGTGCCCGTCGTAGTGCTTTCGCCATAGTGGTGTTCAACTCCCTGCTCGTCATATCGCCCCAGCAAAAGAAAGTGTAGTTGCAGCCGCGGCCCCGCAAATTATCCAGGACCCCAGCTTTTACTTCAATCTAACCGCTAACGGCGTTACAACTGCCGCAGATAGGGTCGGTCCCATGGGTGAACATTGCCATAGCCACCAGGCGCTCGACGAGCTCCGGCCGCAGCACCGGGCGTTGCGTCAGGAGATCCCGGACGTCTACCGGACGTTCAACGAACTCAGCGCAGCCGCGCTCGCCGACGGGGCGCTGTCGACGAAGGTCAAGGAACTGATGGCCATGTCCATCGGCGTGGTGCACGGCTGCGACGGTTGCATCGCCTCCCATGCCCGCGGCGCGGCCAAGGCCGGGGCCACCACCAAGGAGGCCGCCGAGGCGATCGGCGTCGCGATTTTGATGCACGGCGGCCCGGCGACCGTTTACGGGGCTCGCGCCTATGCGGCGTTCTGCGAGTTCACCGAAACCAACCCGCCAGCCTGATCAGCGGTCTTCACCCGGCGGTATCAGGCGCTCGGCAAGCCGGCCACCATCGGTGTGTCGACTCCGACGGCACCCAAATCGCCGGCCCCACCCGGTGTTCCCAGGGGCGCGTCACGCCCGGGGAGCACATCGGTGAAGAAGGCGGCGTTATCGGCGCGGAACTTCCGCTCGCTTTCGGGAAGATCGTCCTCGTAGAAGATGGCGTCAACTTCGCACAACAACCGGCACGCGCCGCAGTCGACGCATTCGTCCGGGTTGATGTACATGGTCCGGTCGCCCTCGTAGATGCAGTCGACAGGGCACTCCGCAGCACAAGCCTTGTGCTTGACGTCCACACATGCGCTGGTGATCACATAAGCCATGGCGACAAGTGTATGTGTGACCGGCGGTAGCAGACACGGGTCGAAGGCCCAAAACGCCGGGGACCAAAGTCCTCTTTCGGCCGTCCGTCAGCGCGTCAGTCCAACAGCTCAGCGGTGACGTCGACGAAGCCGGTGTTGTCGAGCCGATGGTCGGTGACGTTGCGGCACTCCCCGTAAATCTGCAGCGCCCCGCGGCCCTCCAGATCACGGTGGCGGTGATAGATGGCAACCATGCTGTCCTTGGCCAGCGTCCGCCCGCCCGGATGCCGTCCGGGGGGCTCGCCTTTCCGCCAGCCCGCAGCCGTCATGGCACGTTCGATCCCGTCGAAGTACGCCGCCGTCTCGGCCACCCGGGGTACATCGAAGGTCACGTACACGACGCCCTGATAGGGCGGCTGGTCCTCGCTGCTGCACGAAACCAGCCGATAACTGGCAGACGGTGAGCCCAACGGGCCGGCGAATTGGCGGGCTACCTCCACCACCTGGCGGCGGGACTGGTCGTCGGTCAGCGGGGCCACCGTCGCCGCCGGCGGTCGGTCAAAAGCCCGATGGGTGAGGACCACCAGAACGCCGAGCGTGAGCAGCGTCACCAGGGAGCCGGCGAGGATCAAGATGGCCGGGCGCGACCGAAGACGAGTGGTATCCATCGTCCCTTCGATGCTACCGACGCGTTCAGCAGTCTTTGACCAGGGTGAACTGGCAGATGTCGATATAGCCGTCGCGGAACGGTTCGACGCACCCGGTCAGGTACTTCAGGTAGCGGTCGTAGACCTCCTCGGACTGGATCGCCAGCGCCTGGTCCTGATTGGACTGCAGGTTGGCCGCCCAGC
>NZ_JBILVF010000011.1:0-49001 GCF_044370595.1 Mycobacterium sp. | reverse complement strand
GACTGCACACGCTGCAAGCTAAAACCTGACATGTCGGCGTGGTTGATGACGTCCTTGGGCTGGGGCAGATCACCGCCGGGGAATATCTCAGTTTGGATGAACCTCGCAAAGCGCATGTGACGCATGGTGATCGACAACTTGCGATGCGCGAAGTCCTCGTCGCTGGGCCGAATGATTGTGTGCAGCAACATCACCCCGTCGGGGGGCAGAATGTCGTACGCCATCTGGAAGAACCGGCTGTAGCGCTCACGGCCGAAGTGTTCGAAAGCGCCGATCGAGACGATCCGATCCACCGGCTCGTGGAATTGCTCCCACCCCTCCAGCAGAACCCGCTTGGAACGGGGACTGTCGTCGGCGTCGAGCAGGTTACGAACATGCAGAGCCTGGTTTTGGCTCAACGTCAGACCGATCACGTTGACGTCGTGGTGGCGCAGAGCCCGCATCATCGTGCCGCCCCATCCGCAGCCGATATCGAGCAGGGTCATCCCGGGCCGCAGGCCGAGTTTGCCCAGCGCAAGGTCGATCTTGGCCCGCTGCGCTTCCTCGAGGGTCATGCCATCCCGCTCGAAAAAAGCGCAGCTATAAGTCTGGCTCGGGTCGAGAAACAGCCGGTAGAAGTCGTCGGACAGGTCGTAGTGGTGCTGAACGTCACCGAAGTACGGTTCCAGCTCCCGGGCGGATGTTTCTGTCAATGCGGTGTCCATTCCTAAACGCGGTCTCTGGCGCCCAGACCTGTGACGAAACTCTCGTTGGAACGCAATAACTGACCTACGCCACCCGCTGCCACCCGCAGGTTCTGCGCGCACAAGCCATCGCGACCTCTCCAGGGGTGCCCGTAGTTCGCCGGGATCAAACATTCGGGACGCGTAATCACCCAGCGAAGTGCCTTTTTGCCAGGTTTTCAGGCAGAGTTGAGCACATGGATTCCTTGCATCCACGCCCCAGAGGGCGCCGAGCCCGTCGGCTTTCCGGAGTTCTGGCGGCACTGACGCTGCTCCTCGGACTGACGGTGGCTCCCGCAACCGCGGAACCCGCCGCACCCGCGCCGGCCATTCCGCTGGACCAGTCGGCGCTGCTGAGCCGGGTGGTTCCAGGCCTGGTCGACATCGACACCACACTGGGCTACCAGGGTGCTGCCGGGGCGGGCACGGGCATCGTGTTGAGCCCCAACGGCGACGTACTGACCAACAACCACGTCATTGAGGGCTCCACCGAAATCCGCGCGGTCAGCCTGGCCAACAGCCAGTCCTATCAAGTCGATGTCCTTGGCTTCGATCGCGCCAACGACATCGCGGTCATCCGGCTGCGTGGCGCCAACAATTTACCCACCGCGATGTTGGGAACGTCTGCCACCGTCAGGGTGGGTGACCCGATCGCGGCGATCGGAAACTCCAACGGCACCGGCGGCCCGCCGAGTTACGCACCGGGAACGGTCACCCAGCTCGGTGCTTCGGTCCGTGCGACTAACGAGGCCGGCGGTGACGTCCGGGAACTGTTCGATCTGATTCGGGTCGCGGCCCAAATACGTCCGGGCGACTCGGGCGGACCGCTGGTCAACAGCGCCGGACAGGTGGTGGGGGTGACCGTCGCGGCGACCCTCGACTTCCACATGGGAGGGGTGTCCGGTGGTGAGGGGTTCGCCATTCCCATCGACCGGGCAGTCGGAATTGCCAACCAAATCCGTTCGGGCGCACCAGCGCCCGGGGTACACCTGGGTGACTCGGCCTTCATCGGCGTTGGCATCGCCGACGCGCTCCCGTTCCGTGGGCCGGCAGGGGCGGTGGTGCGGCAGGTACTGCCGAACACCCCGGCGGGAATCGCCGGTCTGCGGGCCGGGGACGTCATCACCGCGGTCGACGGCATCCCGGTCAACTCCGCGACGGATTTGTCCAACATCATGGACCAGCGCCGGCCCGGCAACACCATCATGCTGACCTGGATCGACCGCGCCGGCCTCCCGCGTACCGTCCCGGTAGTGCTGGCCAAGGGTCCGGTCGGTTGATCGGTATTCGGGCCGGTGTGGCAGCACTCGGTGCGATGGTCGCACTGGGCAGTCCAATCGCGGCCGGCAGCAGCGCCCATGCGAGCAACACCGAACCGCTCTACGAACTGATCGACGCCGCTACGCAACGCCTGCTCACTGCTGATCCGGTGGCCGCGACCAAATGGCTCAATGGCGGACCAATCACCGATCCGGTCCGAGTGCAGCAAGTCCTCGACGCCGTCACCACTGAAGCCCAAATTGCCCAACTGCCCACCGAGTACGTGACCCGATTGTTCGCCGCCCAGATCGACGCCACCGAGGCGATCCAGTACAGCCGGTTCTCCTGGTGGAAATTCGACCCGGGCGCAGCCCCGAGTGCGGCCCCCGACTTGTCTGCCTCGCGTGCCTTGATCGACGGACTCAACCGCCGGATGGTCGGTGAGATCGCTGAACAGTGGCCGGTTCTGCGCTCCCCGGATTGCCCGCTACGGCTCGCCGCAGCCAAGACGGTGGTAGCCGACGAACGCCGACTCGACCCGCTGTACCGGCAAGCGCTGGACACCGCCACCCGCTCGTATTGCACCTAACGAACCAGTTTGTCGATTCGGGCCAACGCTGCCGCGCACACCGGCAGGTACGCCGCTGCCCACCAGGGCGTCTCGAACCGCACCACGCACCCGCCCGGGGCCGCACTGACCTCGTGCCCGGTGGCTGGTACCCCGGCCACGGTCCAGCCCCATCGCTGGCCGGGTTCGAACTCGGTGATCCGGAATGGCAGCGCCGCGCCCACCGCCGTCCACACCGTTCCATGGGCGCCCCGGGTCAACTGAGTGCCTCCCCCGGCCAACTCAGCACGGCGCACCGACGGCCCCCACAATGGCCATTGATCGATGTCGACGAGCAGTCGCCACACCGCCTCGGGCGGCGCGCCGATGCGCCGATCGACGGCGGGAGGCCCCAGTGTGATACCCATGGCCGAGACGCTACGCGCGAGAGGTTGGGGATGTGACGGTCGAATCGTGCCGCTGGATCGCAGCGATTCTCGCGGTGGCGCTGCTGACCGGTGGCTGCACGACCACGACAACCCGGCCGGGATCGGACGTGGCTGCTCCGGCCGAGGTGGACCGCTCGATGGACCCCATCCGGTCGCAATTGCTCGACGAAGCCATCCCGGACGCCATGAACTCCGTTGGCATTCCAGGCACTATTGTCGGGATCTGGTCCCGCAACGAGGAGTACGTCAAGGCTTTCGGGATCGCCGACACCGCGACCGGCAGTCCCATGCGGGTCGACTTCTATAACAGGATCGGAAGCGTCACCAAGACTTTCACCGCCACCGCCGTGCTCAAACTGGTCGACGAGGGCAAGGTCGGATTGGATGACCCAATCTCCTTGTACGTTGACGGTGTACCGGGTGGCGAAGTGATCACGGTGCGCCACCTGGCCGCCATGCGCAGCGGCCTGACTGACTACACCAAGGTCGACGGGTTCGAGGAAACGGTGGCCGCCGACCCGCGGCGGGACTTCCCTCCGGCCGAACTGCTCGGTTGGGCCTTCACCGCCCCTGCGCAGTTTACCCCCGGGGAGAGATTCGAATACTCCAACACCAACTACATCCTGCTCGGACTACTCGTGGAGCGGGTCAGCGGAAAACCGTTCGGCGACTATCTGTCTGAGAGCATCCTGGCCCCGTTGAGCCTCGCGCAGACCGCGTTCCCGGCCGGGACCCAGTTCCCCGTCCCGCACGCCCACGGTTACACCGACTCGTTCGAAGACGGTGGGCCGCCCCTGGACGCCACAGACTGGACGGCCAGTTTCACCTGGGCGGCCGGCGCCATGACGTCGACCCTCCAGGACATGCGCATCTGGGTACCAGCCCTGGCAACCGGCGCGCTGCTGAGTCCCGAACTCCAGAGGCAGCGGCTCCAGACCACCCCCGAACCGGGCGGCCCGGCCGACTTCGGTTACGGCATGGGGATTTTCACGGTAGCGGGGTGGATCGGCCACAACGGCAGCGTGCCGGGCTACCAGACCGTCGCGGTGTATCTACCGGAGCGCGAGACCACGCTGGTGGTGATGATCAACACCGACACCGCGGTGCCCGGCGGGGGAGATCCCAGCACCGTACTGGCGACCGCCATCACCTCGGTGATCACCCCGGACAACGTCTACAAGCTGTAGCCGCCATAGGATTGCGGCATGGAAGGTTCTGCGACGGTCCACATGTCCGCCCCGGCCGACAAGATCTGGAACCTGATCGCCGACGTGCGCAACACCGGCCGGTTCTCCCCCGAGGTCTTCGAGGCCGAGTGGCTCGACGGGGCCGACGGGCCGGCTCTGGGCGCGAAGTTCCGCGGCCACGTCCGCCGCAACGAAATCGGCCCGGTGTACTGGACAACCTGCCGAGTGACGGCCTGTGAGCCGGGCCGGGAGTTCGGCTTCGCGGTCCTTGGCCCCGGCGACCAGGCAATCAACAACTGGCACTACCGGCTGACCCCGCGCGGCGAGGGCACCGACGTGACGGAGTCATTCCGGCTCAACAGCGCGCTTCCGGTTCGAGTTTTCTGGATGTTCGCCGGCCATTTCCGCGGCCGACGCAACGTGCGGGACATGCGGACCACGCTGGAACGCATCAAGAAGGTTGTCGAGGCAGACACGCCGTAGCGTCTTATGGTGGTGGTGAGACCCACTGCCGATTTGAGGGGACGACACTTTTATGGGCATCGCGACCCGCATCAACGGCCAACCTCCGCCCCCCGTTCCCCTCGAGGACATCAATCTGGGAACCCTCGACTTCTGGGGGCTGGACGACTCGATCCGCGACGGCGCCTTCGCAACCCTGCGACGCGAGGCGCCGATCAAATTCTTCCGCGAGATCGAATTCGAGGGCTTTGAGGCCGGCGCCGGCCATTGGGCACTGATGAAGTTCGACGACGTCCACTTCGCCAGTCGGCACCCCGAGATCTTCAGTTCGCACCCCAACATCACCATCGCCGACCAGCAACCCGAGGTAGCCGAGTACTTCGGGTCGATGATCGCCCTGGACGATCCCCGCCACGCCCGGTTGCGAGGCATCGTCCGCAGCGCCTTCACCCCCAGGGTGGTCGCCCGCACCGAGGAGTCGGTACGCGCCCGCGCCCGACGGTTGGTGGAAGACCTCATCGCCAATCACCCCGACGGCAACGGCGAACTGGTCTCGGAGGTGTCCGGCCCACTGCCCCTGCAGGTGATCTGCGACATGATGGGCATCCCCGATTCCGATCACCATCAGATCTTCCACTGGACCAACATCATCCTCGGCTTCGGCGATCCGGATTTGACCACCGATTACGAGGAATTCCTCAAGGTCGCCGTCGACATCGGCGCCTACGCCACCGCACTGGCCGAGGACCGCCGGTCCAATCCACGGGATGACCTCACCACCGCACTGGTGGCAGCCGAGGTCGACGGCGAGCAGCTGACCTCAGCGGAGATCGCCTCGTTCTTCATCCTGCTGGCGGTGGCCGGAAACGAGACCACCCGCAACGCCATCAGCCACGGTGTGCTGGCGTTGACCCGGTATCCCGAACAGCGCGAGATCTGGTGGAACGACTTCGAGACCCACACCCACAGTGCGGTCGAGGAGATCGTCCGCTGGGCGTCCCCGGTGGTCTACATGCGGCGCACTGCCACTCGCGACGTCGAGGTCAGCGGTGTATCGATCCGGGCCGGTGACAAGGTTTCGATGTGGTACGCCTCAGCCAACCGTGACGAGGACAAGTTCGTCAATCCGTGGTTGTTCGACGTCACCCGCACCCCCAACCACCACGTCGGATTCGGCGGTGGAGGAACCCATTTCTGTCTGGGCGCCAACCTCGCCCGCCGCGAGATCGCGGTGGTGTTCGAGGAACTGCACAACCGGATACCGGACATCGCTGTGACCGAGGACCCGGCGATGCTGCTCTCGGCGTTCATTCACGGGATCAAGAGGCTTCCGGTCAGCTGGACTCCCCCGGCTTGAGCATGGCATCCGCACGCGAACGGCTGCACTGGCTGGCCATGCACGGCGTGGTCCGGTCGGTGGTCAACGTGTCGGCCCGCCGTGGCGATCCGCAGTCGCGCTTCATCGCCGACCCGGCGGTGCGTTCCGACCCGGTGGGATTCTTCGAGGAGCTTCGCGAGCAGGGGCCACTGGTGCGGGCCCGGGTTAGCTTTCTGACCGTCGACCATGCCGTTGCCCACGAACTGCTGCGTTCTGATGACTTCCGGGTGATCTCGATGGGCTCGACGCTGCCGAAGCCGCTGAGTTGGCTGGAGCGCCGGACCCGAGCCGATTTGTTGCATCCCCTGCTGCCGCCATCGCTGCTGGCCGTCGAGCCGCCCGAACACACCCGCTACCGCAAGACGGTGTCGTCGGTGTTCACCAGCCGCGCTGTCACGGCGCTGCGTGACCGGGTCGATGACACCGCCGGCGAACTGCTTCTGCAACTGGCCGATGGACCGGGCACCGTCGATATTGTCGAGCGGTACTGCTCACAGCTGCCGGTCGCGATCATCAGCGATGTTCTCGGGGTGCCGGAGGACGACCGCGCCCGAATCCTTGAATTCGGTGAATTAGCAGCACCCAGTTTGGATTTCGGGCTGTCTTGGGATCAGTACCAGACCGTCCAACGCGGCCTGAAGGGCTTCAACGGCTGGCTGGGCGCTCATTTGCAGAAGCTGCGCGATCAGCCCGGCAGCGATCTGATGAGTCAGCTGATCGAGGCGTCTGAGGGTGGCGTCCGCCTCAACGAGAACGAACTGCGTGCCATCGCCGGCCTCGTGCTGGCGGCAGGTTTCGAGACCACGGTGAACCTGCTGGGTAACGGAATTCGGATGCTGCTGAACTCTCCGGACCAGTTGGCGCTCCTACAGCGCGATCCGTCGCTGTGGCCGAATGCCGTCGAGGAAGTACTGCGGATGGACTCCCCGGTGCAACTGACCGCGCGGGTGGCCCGCACCGACACCGAGGTGGCCGGTATCCCAGTGCGCCGCGGCGAGTTGACGGTGATTTACCTGGCCGCCGCCAACCGCGACCCGTCGATATTCCCCGACCCGCACCGATTCGACGTCACCCGACCCAACGCCGGCAAACACCTGTCGTTCTCCGGCGGCCGGCACTTCTGCCTGGGCGCCGCGCTGGCCCGCATCGAAGGTGAAGTCGGGTTACGAGAGTTCTTCACCCGCTATCCGGATGTCCAATTGGCCGGTACCGGTACCCGCCGCGACACCCGGGTGCTGCGGGGATGGGCGAATCTCCCGGTCCGGCTCGGTAAGCCGGCGACCGTCGACAGCTAGCTGCCGGGCCTGCCGCTGCGCGGCGCGGGTTCGGAGGGCAGCGGGTCCAAGGCCTCGGCCCGCTGACGCTGCTGGTCCAACTTCTCCAGCGACGCGCTGACCTCGCCACGATAGGACTCCGCGGCGCTGTGAAGTCGCTCGGCCTCGGCCGCCTTGGCGTCGGCCTGAGCCCTCGCCGACCGGGCTAGGGCCTCCGTCTCGGCAGCAAGCGACCCGCGATGGCGCACTTCGGCTTCGTCCAGGCGCAGATGTTCACGGATCTCCTCGGCCTCGGCGTGGCGGTGCACATCACGTCTCCGCCGGCCGACCAGCAGGCCGGCGATGAGCACAAGTGCGGCGATGACGGCGATGACGATCCACACGGTGTTATCCATAGGCCTGCTCTTCCCGTCCTGGCTGCTCCCCAAACCATTGAAGGATTTGGAGCCGGGACACCCGGCCTGAGAGATCGCCGCGAGAGACATTGACACCCGTCGGGCTGGGCGGTTTCCTGTGACCATGGCCCGCGACTACGACATCATCATTCGCAACGCCCGCTGGTTCGACGGAACCGGTGCGCCGTCGGCGGTGCGCACCATCGGCATCCGTGACGGGCGCATCGCGGCGGTGACCCCGGATCCGCTCGACGAGTCCCACTGCTCTGAGGTCCTCGATGGGGCCGGTAGATGGTTGATCCCCGGATTCGTCGACATCCACACCCACTACGACGTCGAAGTCCTCGGCGGCCCAGGGCTGCCGGAGTCGGTGCGCCATGGGGTGACGACGGTGCTGATCGGTTCCTGCTCACTGTCCACCGTCCACGTCGGCGGGGTCGACGCCGGGGATCTGTTCGGCCGCGTGGAGGCGATCCCCCGCGAGCACGTCATCGGCACCATTGACTCCGCGAAGACGTGGAAAACCGCCGGTGAGTACATCGAGGCCCTCGAGGAGCGCCCGCTTGGACCAAATATCGCGGCGTTCATCGGACACTCCGATATGCGCACCGCCACAATGGGTTTGGACCGAGCAACCCGCGACGACGTGCGCCCAACTGTCAGCGAACAGGCTGAGATGGAGCGGATGCTCAGCGAGGCACTCGACGCCGGATTCCTCGGCATGTCCTCGCAGCAACTGCTCTTCGACAAGATCGACGGGGAGAACTGCCGGTCCCGAACGCTGCCGTCCACCTTCGCCAGACCTCGTGAACTGCGGCGGCTGAAGGCCCAGTTGCGCCGTCGGGACCGGGTCCTGCAGTCCGGACCGGATATCGCCAACCCGTTCAACCTGGTATCGCAGATCGCCCAGTCACTTCCCGTTCTGCGCAACAAACTCAAGACCAGCCTGCTCTCGGCGGCAGACGTCAAGTCCAATCCGCTGGCCATCGCCGTACTAGGCCCTGCGGCCAGGCTGGTCAACCGCTTCGGCGCCGACTTCCGCTGGCAGCATCTGCCGGTGCCGTTCGAGGTGTACGCCGACGGTATCGACCTGGTCGTGTTCGAGGAGTTCGGCTCCGGCGCGGCAGCCCTGCATCTACGGGACGAAGTCGAACGCAACGCACTGCTGGCCGACGAAGAGTACCGGCGCCGCTTCCGCCAGGATTACGACAGCAAGTTCGGAATGCGGGTGTGGCACCGGGACTTCTTCGACGCCGAGATCGTGGACTGCCCGGACGAATCCGTCATCGGCAAGTCCTTCGGCGAGGTCGGAATCGACCGCGGCGGTGTGCACCCGGTCGACGCCTTCCTCGATCTCGTCGTCGAGCACGGTAGAAAACTGCGCTGGCGCACCACGATCTCCAACCACCGACCCGAAGTACTCAGAAAGCTGGCCCGCGACGACGGTATACAGATGGGTTTCTCCGACGCCGGTGCGCATCTGCGCAATATGGCTTTCTACAACTTCGGGCTGAGGCTGCTGCGGCATATCCGCGACGCCGAGGCGCAGGGCGAGCCGTTCATGACCGTCGAACGGGCCGTGCATCGACTGACCGGTGAACTGGCGGACTGGTACGGCATCGACGCCGGCCATCTGCGGATCGGTGACCGCGCCGATCTGGTCATCATCAATCCCGATCATCTGGATGCCCACCTCAACGACTATGCCGAATCCCCGGTGCCCCAGTACGACAACCTCCCCCGGATGGTCAACCGCAACGACGGAGCCGTCGACCTGGTACTCATCGGCGGCCGGGCCGTGGTCCGGCAGGGGAGGCCGACGGAAATCCTCGGCACCGAGCGGACCGGCAGCTTCCTGAGGGCTGGGCAGCGGACCGCGGCGGTGGCGCATGCCTACTGACGTCGAGGCCGTTGTCCTCGGCATGTGGAAAGCGATCTCTGACCGCGACTGGGCGGCGATGACGCCGTTTCTGGCGCAGGACTGCATCTATGTGGATATGCCACTGGGGCCTGCCGTCGCGGCGCGGGGACCAGAGAACATCGTCAAACGACTCAAGGTCGGCCTGGAGTCGCTGGCCGGCTACCTCAACCACGACGGTCTGCTGCTGAGCAACGGCGTCGACGTCATGTACGAGCATTCCGAGACTTGGACGTGGGTCAGCGGCGAGAGCGCGGTATTGCAGTTCGTGACCGTGCACAAGGTCCACGACGGCCAGATCACCCTGTGGAAGGATTATTGGGACTTCGGCGGGCTCGCCAACCATGCCCCGAAGGATTGGATGCAGCAGTTGCAAGCCGCTGATATGTCGTGGATGTTCGACGCGACGGGGCTGATTTGAGTCAGAGCAGATAGAGCCGGGTCGCGTTCTGGCGGCCGATGAGATCGGTTACCCGCAGCGCATCATCGATTGACCACTGCGCACGGTCGACAAAGCCGGCGAGCACCTCGGCGATGCCCTGCCGCCACAGCACCGACCCCAGATAGTGCAGTTCGGGCGGCCCGTAGGCGTCTGAGGAATAGAGGATCTTCCGCAATGGCGCCAGTTCCAGTGTGCGGCCGATGAATGCAGCCGACCTGGCGCCCAGATGGTTGACGCTCAAGCCGACATCGAGGTGAACGCCATTGAAGGCGCTCGCCAGATACCCGGCCTCCCGCTCGTAGGGGTAGCAGTGCAGCAGCACGACCGGGACACTTCCGGACTCGCGCAGGAAGTCGAGCAGGTGCATCGGGTTGGTGCGGTGCAACTCGCAGTCGCGATCCCCCAAGCCGACGTGGAACTGCAACGGCTTGCCCAGTCGAAGCGCCTCGTGCAGTCCGAATCGCAACAGCACCCGGTCGGTCAGCCGGGTGGCCCCGGTGTCGCGCCACCGCTGCGCGGCCTCGCTGACCTCCGGTTCCGCCGGCTCGGACAGATCGCCGAGGAATCCGCCCCGGTAGGCCAGGACAGTCTTGGTTGCGACAGCCGAACCGGTTCGCTCGCAAAGTGATTCGCGGAAATTCGAGATGTAGTTACCCGGTGCTGCGGCGGCTTGTTCGGCAACCTGCTCCAGTCTGATGACTTCGTGCACGCGCCCCCCGGACGCATCCGCCATCGCCGTTAACCCGGCCACATCGGTCAGTCCGGTGTCGACCAGCCAGTCGCTCACACCCTAAGCGGCGAGGAACAGTGACGCAAGGTCCGCTGCGGTCTTGCCGCTTCTCCGCTGCCAGTAACTATCCGGGTCGGCGTGCCGCGGCAGGCCGAGAAGCGGTGCGCAGTGGGTCCGGATCGCGAATCCGAGTTGGGTGTCGAAGCTGGAGTCGAAGTCGGAGAGGGGTTCGGTATTGGCTTCGTTGAGACCATTCTCGAAATGCGTTCTATCGGTGGTGGATGTCCAGAAGCCGTGCACGTGATCATCGACCAGGGTTAGGCCTGCGAGGTGTTCGTCGAGGACGCGGCGCGCGTTCACAAACTCCAGGCCAATCTGAACGTCTCGGTCAGTTCCTCGGGAGTCAGATCACCGTAGGTCTGCTGTTCGTAGCGGCGCACTGCCAGTAGTGCGTCCACCGCCACGTCGCCGAGAATGGCCCGAAGCCGCGCTGACCCAGCCAGTGCCGTAAGGGAATCGGACTGCCGACTGGAGAGCGCGACCACGCCCGCCTCGGCTCGCTGTCCGGCAGTCAAGGTGTCGGGGTCGACAGTGATCTCGGCGGGCAGAACGGTGCCGTGTTCGATGCCGTCGAGAGCCAGACCCAGGATCGCGGCGGTCGCGAGGTAGGGGTTCGCCGAGGGGTCGGCGACTTTTACTTCGATGTTGGCGCCGTGCGGATTGCCGTGTGTGGCGGGCAGGAATCGCACTGCGGCCTCGCGGTTCTCGGTGCCCCAGCAGACGTAGGCGCCGGCCCACTGTCCGGGACGCATCCGCAGCCCCGACACGACGGAACCGGCGAAGACCAGCAGTGCCTGCTCCAAGCCGGAGAGCAGTCCCCCGATCGCCGCAGCACCGTCAGCGGTGAGTCCGTGCGGGCCATACCCGCCGGAGAGGATTGGCGTTTCTGCTTTGTGGAGTGAAAAGTGCTGGTGGGCACCGGAACCAGCGCCATCGGCGAACGGCACCGGCGACAGGCTCACCCGTAGTCCGTGTTTTCGGGCCACCCGCCCGATCAGCAGCCGGGCCAGCACCAACTGGTCGGCGGCGGACACCGGAGCTGCCGGCGACAAAGACAACTCGAATTGATTGATCCCGTACTCGGGGTGGAACTGCTCGACCGCCACCCCGGCTGCCGGCATGGCCGCCATGACGTCGCGGATGAAACCCTCATATTCCAGTACGCCGGCCAATCCGTACTGCGCCCACAGCTGGCCCGGTAGCCGCTGACCCTCGGGACCGACCAGAACGAACTCGATCTCATGGCCCACCAGTGCCCGCAGACCGGCCTCCGCGAGCCGGGATTCCACCCGGGCCAGGGTTCCACGGGCGCAGGCGGCCACCGGATTGCCGTCCTGGTCGAAGAAGGACGCCGGCGCCCAGGCCAGACCATCGTCGATGAGCCGTATCGCATGACGGTCGATGCGCAATCGCTGGTCCCCGACCACGCTGATGGCATCGGTGAAGGCGATGCCCGAGCGGTCGATGGCGAAGCCGTGCCAGGTGGGACTGGCACCGAGGCCGGGGTCGGCGAACGTCGCCGCGGCTCTGGCCGAGACGACTTTGGCCAGTGTCAACCCCGCGGGGTTGACGATCGTCCCGACGAGAATTCCGTTGACCGGCCCCTCGGGAAGCATGCTCAGGACCGGCTCGGCAGCGTGATTGTGCAGGCCTGTCCGATGTCGAGAGTTCGCAGCATGCGGCCCATTCCGACCCACATGGCACACGACAGTGCCAGGTCGGTGAGCAACTCATCGCTGAAGTGCTCGCGACACCGCTGCCAGAACGCATCGTCATCACGCAGCCCGGTGTGATCGGTGGCGAATCGGTGGGCGAATTCCGCGGCTAATCGCTCCTGCTCGGTGAAGCCACGCCAGGTCCGCCACTGAAGAGCATGCCGGTAAAGGTCTTCGTCGACGCCGGCGGCAGGGCCGTCGGCGTCGCGGGTGTTGATGCAGACCACGCATTCGTTGTCGTGCGCAATGGCGATGCGGGCGATCTCCCGGACTCGCATCGGAAGCCGGTTGCGGTTGTATACCGCAGCACTGAAGGCAGCCATGGCCCTGCCAAGATCAGGTGAGAGTGCGATCCACCCGGCGACGTCATCGTCGGCGAAGTCTCCGATGCGGCTCATGGACGCGATGCTAGCCCGCGCCAGCACAACGCGCGAAGTGCGATAACGGTTGAACTAGGTGGCGGCCCCAGCCCCCCAAGGCTGCGACGGGTCAGGCGCTGTGGCAGTTGTTGACGGCTCTGCCAATCGGGCCGTAGGCGGAGTTCATGATGTCATCGCTGACACCGGACCACTGCTGTTGGCCCAGCGTCTGCTCCAACGCATTGACTTGCTGCTGACGCTGACCCGGAGGGGCAGCAAGAAGCGCAGCGAGTCCGACCCGCAGTTCTTCCTCCAGCTTCGGATTGCTGTCGATCCGGCCCCAGATCAGGGGGTCGTTCTTCTGAATCGACGCGACCACTTGCTGTTCGGAGCATGTCGTGGTGTTGAGGTCGTCGGCATTCGCGGGCCCCGCCACCGCAAGAGCAAGGCTGGCCAGGCCAGCAGCCACACCGAACTGCGAAAGCCGACGATCAGCGTTCCTGGATTCACTCATGGCCGTCAATCCTATACGCCGAGTAGGCCGAGCTTGTTCATCAGCTGTACCTGGGTTTCGAGGTAATCGAGTCAGAGTCGGCCGCGCTTGTCGCGGCAGCGGGTTAGCCTCGACCGCGCTGGAAATCGGCCAGTGCCTCGGCGTTGGCCGCCGCACCCATCATCTCGGCGAAGTAGCCGTCCTCGCGTGCACGGGCATCGGCGATGCCGGGCCGGACATGCTCAGCCATCGACTGCTTGACGGCGATCAGGCTCGCAATAGGTTTGACAGCAAGGATTTCGGCGTGGCGGCGCACTTCGGCCAGCAGATCGCCCGGCTCGCAGAGCTTCCACACCAGGCCCATCCGCAAAGCTTCCTCGGCGCTCACCCACTCCGAGGACAGCAGCATCCAGGCCGCGTTCTGCCGGCCGACCAATTGCGGCAACAGGTAGGACGAGGCCGCCTCCGGGGCGACACCGAGATCGGTGAAGGGGCACTTCAGCCGCGCCGCTGACGAGATGAAGGCAAGGTCGGCGTAGCCGAGGATCGTGGTTCCCAGGCCCACCGCCACTCCGTTGACCGCACAGATCAACGGCTTGGGGAATCGCGCCAGGGCGTCGATGAGTCCGGGAAACCCGTGCCGCCCGGGAGTGAACTGCGGATCGGTGATGCGGGCATGCATTTCGACGAGGTCCTGGCCGGCGCAGAACGCGCGGCCGGCACCGGTGATGACGACCACCGCGACGTCCGGTTCCTCGGCGGCTTCGGTCAACGCTTCGGTGACCGCGTCGTAGAGGGCCTCGTTGAAGGCGTTCAGCGCATCCGGTCGATTCAGGGTCATCGTCCGGACCCGATGTTCATCGGCGATGAGAAGCGTCACCTGCGTCAGCCTAGGTGGCGTACGGGGTGCGGAACACATACCGCCCGGTGGGTACGACGTCGATGTTGACGTTCGCCCCGAAGGCCGCGGTGCTGGCGATCATCCTGCCCATCCGATCAGCCAGATCGGCGTCGTCGGCGGCACCGAAGAAGGCGTGCACGCTGCTCACCGCCTCGATGGGAAACATCTCCTCGACGATGGCCGACACCGGCGGCGCATCCGGCGTCAACGGCCGCACGACATAGTTCTGCACGTAGCCGAAGGTCGACTGGGTTTCGATGGCCACCGGGGTGTGGTCCCGCTGCCAGCGAGTCAGCCATGTCGCCTCGTCCAGTTCGGCCGGCCGGCGCAGCAGGGCGACGTTGACCAGGCCCGCTGCGCGCTGACCCGGCGGTGACGGCGGCGGCGGCATCGGAGCCGATTCGGTGACCAGATAGGCCGCCACCGATTCCGCTACCGGCCGCAGGGCTTGAATCGCCGCGCTCACCTGCGGTGCGTAGTGCTGCTCGACCCACAGGCTGACGAATGCCTGGACCGGCGGGGCCAGCGTCGTCAGCGTCATCAACGAGTCGCGCACCGCCGCGTCGCGGACATTGACCGTGACACCCGGCAGATCCAGGTCGAGCAGGGCCTCGGCGACCGGCCCCAATAACTGCGGCGAGAGGTCGCCGGCCTCCGACCGCACCGCGATGATCACCTTCTCCATCAGTCCCGTCAGTCCCTCAACCATCGCGGGGTGATGAACACGCCCTCGGCCTCGACGGTGACGCCCACGGCGTCGGCGATGGTGCCGGTGCAGTAGGTCTTGACGCCGTCGGCACGCGTGCGGATCGCTTCGACGTGCAGCGCACCCAACGGGGTGGCGCGAAGGTAACGCACGGTGATGCTGCCGGTGAAACGCGGCTTCTGGTCGGGGCTGGCCGCCTCGCCCAGCACATGATCGAGGATCAGCGCCGACACCCCGCCGTGCACGTGGCCGGGAGGGCCCTCGTAGGCCGCGCCCAAATCGAAGTCCGCCCATACCCGACCGGAGTCGTCGCGATGTGTGAGCACCGGCGGGGCCAGCGCATTGCGAAGGCCGATCACTGCGTTACCCCAGCTCAGACCCTGGCCCTCGGCGCTGACGCGGACCCCGAAAGCCCCGTCGATCTGCCGTTGCCGCAGGCGGGCCACCGCAGCGTCGATACCACGCGTGACCTCCGCGACCGTCGCTGCGTCGGCCTCGGTGCGAATGGTGGCGTCCACCAACGCTCGGACTGACTCCGCCAGCGGCCCATAGATGCCGCGCAGGCGGGCGACGTCCTCAGCCGACCAGTCCTCGACGGTGAAGTCCAACATTCCTGCACTAGAACACGGAGCGGCCGACGGTGTCTAACCTGGGCCCATGCCGGACTGGGTAGGCCACGCGATCTGGTGGCACGTCTACCCACTCGGATTCGTCGGCGCGTTTCCGGCGGCTCAACCGCCGGGTCCCGACGAGCACCGGCTCGGCCGACTGGTGGACTGGTTGGATCACGCCATCGAACTGGGCGCGTCCGGGGTGGCGCTGGGACCGATCTTCGCCTCCCGTACCCACGGATACGACACCACCGACCACTATCGGATCGACCCACGTCTGGGCGACGACAGCGACTTCGACCGGTTGATCGACGAGGCCCACCGGCGAGGACTGCGGGTGCTGCTCGACGGCGTGTTCAACCATGTCGGTACCGAGTTCGCTCGCTACCGGGACGCGGTCGAACATGGTGACACCCAGGCCGCGCAGTGGTTCCGCGGACGTCCCGGACGCTTCCACACCTTTGAGGGCCACGGCGATCTGATCACCCTGAACCACCGCCATCCCGCCGTCGTGGACTACACCGTCGAGGTGATGGCGCACTGGCTCGGTCGCGGAGCCGACGGCTGGCGGCTTGACGCCGCCTACGCGGTACCGGAGTCTTTCTGGGCCATGGTGCTCCCGCGAGTCCGCGCCCGCCACCCCGATGCCTGGTTCGTCGCCGAGGTGATCCACGGTGACTACAGCGGATTCGTCGCGGAGTCCACCGTCGACTCGGTCACCCAGTATGAATTGTGGAAAGCGATCTGGAGCAGCCTCAATGACGGCAATTTCCACGAGTTGGACTGGGCGCTCCAGCGCCACAACGGATTTCTGGACACGTTCAGCCCGCTGACGTTCGTGGGAAATCACGATGTCACCCGTATCGCCAGCAAGTTGAACCGGCCGGAGTGCGTGGGCCATGCTCTAGTGGTGTTGTTCACCACCGGCGGGGTGCCCTGCATCTACGCCGGCGACGAGTTCGGATATCTCGGCATCAAGGAGGACCGCGCCGGGGGCGATGATGCGGTGCGGCCCGAGTTCTACAGCCCCCCAATGGATCCCCCCGACGAGGCCCGCGACATTCTCAACTTGCACCGGCACCTCATCGGCCTGCGCCGCCGGCATCCGTGGCTGCATCTGGCGCGCACCACCCCGCTGCGGTTAGAAAACCGCGGCTACGTCTATGAAACCCGGCATGGAGACGACGCCCTGATAGTCGCCCTCAACCTTGAGGACGCCGCGATGCCGCTCCCGGTGGCCGAACTCACCGGTGCGCCTGCAGAGGTGCTCGCCGGTTCCGGGGCGCCTCCCGCGGAGGTTGTCAGCCACACCGAGGTGGCCCCTTACGGATGGTTGATCCTCAGCCGACGCTGAGCATCTTCAGCGTGCTGTCGTCCGACTCGCCGCTGTAGTAACGGTCGATATGCCCGTGCCTCAGCCAGCGAAGCGATCCCGAAGTGCTCGGCGATCTGGGTGTGGCCTGAGTCCCTGCAACTGCGGAAAAATGAACCACATCCAGTGCGTGGTTTTGCGGCCGTCACGTAGTTGACGCACCACATCGCCGTAGCCATTCCACTGCGCATCAACGAAACGCTGCAGGTTGTAGGGGTCGCCCACGCTCGACAAGCTACCCTCGGCGTGTCCCATTCACCCAGGCACCCGCGAAGGAACTCGATGTCGGCACCGCCGGAGACCGCCGAAGAGACGGTTTCGCCGGACTCCCGGTCCGCCTTGGCCGATCGCCTGCGGCGACGCCGGTCCAAGCGCGGGTTGCTGGAGCGGGTCAGCATCCAATCCAAACTGTTGCTGATGCTGCTCACCATGAGCGTGCTGGCGACCGCCATCGCCGGCGGCATCGGCTTCCAGTCCGGCCGCTCCTCACTTCGGGAAGCGGTCTTCGATCGGCTGACAAGCATTCGCGAGGCGCAAGCCCGGGTGCTGGAACTGGGCATCAAAAACATCACCGGATCGCTGGTCATCTTCGCCCGCGGTGAAACGGTTACCGGAGCGCTGAACGCCTTCAACAGTGCCTTCGATCAACTTTCCGACGCCACCATCAGCCCCGCTCAGAACCAGTCCATTCTCGACTACTACACCAAACGGTTCAGCGGCGCCGCCGATGGCCGCCTGGACATCGGCGCACTCATCCCCACCTCCAACGCCGCCGCATACCTCCAGGCGAACTACACCGTGCCGTTTCCGGACCGCGACAAAGCCGTCCGCGTCGACGACGCCAGGGACGGCAGCGCCTGGTCGGTGGCCAACGCCCGGTTCAACGGGTACTTCCGGGAGATCGTCACCCGAATGGGATTCCGGGACGCGTTCCTGATCAACCCGCGCGGCGACGTGGTCTACAGCGCCCACAAAGGAGTTGAACTCGGCAACAACGTCCTCACCGGCCCCTACCGGGGTGAGGGAAATCTGCCCGATGCGTTTCGTAAAGCTATGGCATCCAACGACATCGATTATGTGGACAGCACCGATTTCGCCGAGTACCTCCCCTCTGGCCAGCCCACGGCCTGGATGCTGGTTCCGATCGGCCCGCCGGGACGCGCCAACGGCGTTCTGGCGGTGGAGTATCCGGTCGCCATTGTCAATGGGCTGATGACTGCCGATCGGCAGTGGGAACGCGCCGGCATGGGTGATACCGGCGAGACCTTCCTGGTGGGCAAAGACGACCTGATGCGCTCGGACTCGCGCCTGTTTCTTCAGGATCCGGATGCCTACCGCTCCGACGTCATCGCCGCCGGAACACCCCCGGAGGTCGCCGACCGGGCGATCAAACAGGGCACCACAGTGCTGATCCAGCCGGTCGGCACCAAAGCCACCGAAGCTGCACAGCGGGGTGAAACCGGCACGCTCGTGGCCACCGACTACCTCGGCCACCGCGCCCTGCAGGCGTATTCGCCGCTCAACCTCCAGGGACTGGACTGGATAATCATCGCGTCGGTCGACTCTGACGAGGCGTTCGCACCGGAGCGCCACTTCGCACATCGATTGGTCCGGTCGACCGCGCTGATCATCTTCATCGCCTGCCTTGCCGCGATGTTGTGGGCGAAATTCTTCGTCCGGCCGATCAAGCGGCTTGAGCAGGGCGCCGAACAGATCAGCACCGGCGACTACAACGTCACGCTGCCGGTGGACTCGAACGACGAATTCGGTGACCTCACCATGGCCTTCAACGAGATGAGCCGCAACCTCGCGATCAAGGACCAACTGCTCGGTGAACAGCGCGCGGAGAACGACCGGCTGCTGCTCTCGCTGATGCCGGAGTCGGTGGTGGCCCGGTATCGCGACGGTGAGGAAACCATCGCCGAGGAGCATCAGGACGTCACGGTGATCTTCGCCGACTTCGTCGGCGTGGACGAACTGTCCAGCGAGCTTGAGGCCGAGGAGTCACTGCAGATCATCAACAAACTGGTGCGCCAGTTCGACGCGGCGGCCGAAAGCCACGGGATCGAACGGGTGCGCAACACCCACAACGGCTATCTGGCCAGTTGCGGGTTGACCGTCCCGCGCCTGGACAACATCCACCGCACCGTCGATTTCGCCATCGAGATGCAGCGCATCGTCGACCGGTTCAATGCCGAGAGCGGCCGCACCATCAAATTGCGGGCCGGTATCGACACCGGCACGGTCACCAGCGGCCTGGTGGGCCGGGCCGGGCTGGTGTACGACTTGTGGGGCGCGGCGGTGCAGCTTGCGTCGAAGATGCGGCGCGGATCGTCGCAGCCGGGCGTCTACGTCAGCCAGGACGTCTACGAAGCCACCCGCGACACCCTGCGCTACACCTCCGCGGGCAGCATTGAGGTCGGTGACCGCCAGGAGCCCACCTGGAGGCTGGCCGAGGACCGCGCATGAATTTTCTCACCGCCCCGTGGTTCTACTGGTCGGTGATCATCGCGGTTGCACTGCCGGTGGTGCTGGTGCTGCTGACCGAGCTTCAGATCACCCTGAACCGGCGCAACAGTTTCCTGGCCCGCCCCATCAGCCTGCTGCGCAGCTTCATCGTGCCGCTGGGTGCGCTGCTGCTGCTGCTGACACAGACCACGAATATCTCGTTCGAGACCACCGGCATCCGGATGATTGCCACGGTGCTGGGATTCTTGATCCTGGTCATGGCGCTGTCCGGTGTCAGCGCAACGGTCTTCGCCAATGCACCCGCCGGAAGCTGGCGGCACCGGATGCCGTCGATCTTCATCGACGTCGCACGCTTCGCGATCATCGCCGTGGGCGTGGCGATCATCCTCGCCTATGTATGGGGCGCCAATGTCGGCGGTCTGTTCACCGCCCTGGGCGTGAGCTCGATCGTGCTCGGCCTGACCCTGCAGAACTCCGTGGGGCAGATCATCTCCGGCCTGCTGCTGCTGTTTGAGCAGCCCTTCCAGATGGGCGACTGGGTCGAAACCACGTCAGCGCGCGGCCGGGTCGTCGAGGTGAATTGGCGGGCCACTCACATCAACACCGGCAGCGGCCTGGAGATCATCCCCAACTCGGTCCTGGCGGGACAGGCCTTCGCCAACCTCAGCCGTCCGGCTGGCGGGCACACCATCACGGTCGCCGCCAAGTTCTCCGGCAGCGACGCCCCCGACGAAGTGTGCGCGCTGCTGACCGCAGTCGCCGCCAGTCTTCCGCACCTGCACCCCGATGGCCACCCGGTGGCCAACGCGGTGAACAGCACCGATTACACCGTGACGATCCCGGTGCGTTCCCCGGCGGATGACACCCTGGCCCGTTCGACGTTCCAACGCTGGCTCTGGTACGCCGCCCGCCGGTCCGGACTGCATCTAGACGGGTTGGAGGACGACTTCTCCACCACTGCACGGCGGGCGGAGGCGTTGCGCAAGATCGCGCCGGTGCTGCGAGCCGGCAGTCCCGAACTTGAAGCACTTCTCCCGCACGTCGTGGTCAGCCGGTACGGCGCCGATGAGGTGATGCAGAAAGGCGGCGAGGTGCCCTCGGCGATGAGATTCATCATCAAGGGCCGGGTCCGTCTGACCGTTATCGGCGCAGCAGGCGAGATGATTCCGTTGACGACGCTGCATGAGGGCGACTTCATCGGACAGACGGCGCTGACCCGCGAACCGGTTGCCGGAGACGCCTATGCGATCGGTGAGGTGACCGTCCTGCGGATCGATCGAGATACCGTGGAGCAGTTGGCTTTCCGCAAACCACAGCTGCTCCAGGATCTCAGCCAGGCCATTGATGAGCGTCGGCACCGCGCCCAGGCTGCGGTAGCAGCAGCCGAAGGCCGCACCGGTACAACGGATTCGGAAAAGCAGGACGCTTCCTGACCGTGCGGTAGCACATCGCGTGATCTGATCGTTGCGCAACTGCGACTTGGCGCACCGCGTCGCATGACCCATCACCCTGTGCTGCGGTGCTTGACTACCGAACACAGCAGTCCACAGCTGCTCCGGTACGAAAGGTGATGGGAGTCCTCATGAAGATCGTCGAGAAGTTGCGCGGCATATGGATGCGCCGAGCGGCTGCAGCCGTAGCCGCTGTAGCCGTCTTGCCCGGCCTGATCGGAGTCGCCGGCGGTTCGGCGACGGCGTCCGCTTTCTCGCGGCCCGGTCTCCCGGTGCTCTACCTGGATGTTCCGTCGCCATCGATGGGGCGCAACATCCGCATCCAGTTCCAGGGCGGCGGCCCGCATGCGGTGTTCCTGATGGACGGGCTTCGCGCCCAGGACGACTTCAATGGCTGGGACATCAACACACCAGCCTTCGAGTGGTTCCTCAACTCCGGCCTGTCGGTGGTCATGCCCGTTGGTGGGCAGTCCAGTTTCTACACCGACTGGTATCAGCCGTCGCAGGGCAACGGTCAGAACTACACCTACAAGTGGGAAACGTTCATGAACCAGGAGTTGCCGGTCTATCTCAAGGACAAACACGGCATCGACCCGAACGGCAATGCGGTGGTCGGGATCTCGATGGCGGGCAGCTCAGCGCTGACCTATGCCGTCTACTACCCGCAGAAGTACCCCTACGCGGCTTCGCTGTCCGGCTTCCTCAACCCCTCCGAGGGTTGGTGGCCGATGCTGATCGGTCTGGCGATGAACGACGCCGGCGGGTTCAACGCCCAGAGCATGTGGGGCCCCTCTTCGGACCCGGCGTGGCGCCGTAACGACCCGATGGTGAACGTCAACCAACTCGTCGCCAACAACACCCGGATCTGGATCTACTGCGGCACCGGCACGCCGTCGGATCTGGATACCTCGGGCGGCGGTGGGAACCTGATGGCCGCACAGTTCCTGGAGGGCTTCACCTTGCGCACCAACAAGACCTTCATGGACAACTACCTCGCCGCAGGCGGCAAGAACGGCGTGTTCAACTTCCCGGCCAACGGCACCCACAGCTGGGGTTACTGGGGCGCCCAACTTCAGCAGATGATTCCCGATATGCAGCGGGTTCTCGGCGCTACCCCATCCCGCGCCTGAGAATTCCGTAACCAGCAGGCCTGTCGCCCGCCGGCGACAGGCCTGCTGTCATGTTTGGCACCGGCGAACTCCGGCAGCGGTGTGACGGTGCGAAACACCCTTGCGCCGTGCGGTGAAACTCCCGGAGCGGAGTGGGAGCGGGACCGGCGCTACGCCGTCGCCCCCAAGGAAGCCCGACCGTCGGATCGAACCCTCACCTTCGCACCGGCGATATCCTCGGAAACCGTGACAGCGGCCTCTGCGGCGTCGCTGATGACTGCCAGCACCCGCGCGCCGTCCGGTGTGCGGACCGTCAGGAAAGCCTTTTCCGGGTCGCCGTCCCGGTCATGCGGGGTGGTCCAGGATTCAACGGTTCCGACACCGTCCCACTGCACCAGTGCGGTGCGGGTGGGCTCGGCGTCGACGACATCCTGGACGTCCTCCCAGCGGTAGTCCTGCGGCGGCGGTGTGGCGCTATAGACACCGAAGCTGTGCTTGGTCAGGTAGCCGCCGTTGGCCGTCACCAGTCCACGCGATCCGGGGTTGTCCCGCAGCCGTTGCGCCATCGTGGCGATCGAATGCATGACGTAGTTGTTCCACGGACCACCAGCGAACGTCAGCCCGCCGGTAACTGTCAGCGGGCGGCCCGGATCGCCAACCGGAAGGCCTAACTCGCGGGCGGCCACCTGCACGGCCGACGGGAAGCAGGAGTACAGGTCGACATAGTCGAGGTCGTCGAGCCCCATGCCGGCCAGTTCCAGCACCCGGGCGCCGGCGATCCGGATTGCCGGGCTGCGGTGCAATTCGTGACGTTCGGCGAAGCTATAGGTGTCGTGTGAATCGGTGCCGGCATACGGGAAAACCCAACTGTCACGGGGGATTTGCAGGTGGGTAGCCTTCTCCACCGAGCACAGCAGCACCGCGGCCGCCTGATCGACCATATTGTTGGAGTTCATCAGCTTCGGGTAGGGCCAGCTGATCATGCGATTGCCGGGACCGGGCTGTGTGATCTGCTCCCCCGAGAGTGGCTCGCGGACCCAGGCATGCGGGTTGACTGCCGCGACCGCGCTGAACTGGGCCCACAATTCCCCGATCCGCCGGCGGTGGGCGTCGACCGATTCCCCATCGGCGATCCGCAGCGCTTCTTCGAACAGGGGGTAGACGAACGACGGGCGGTCCAGCCCGATGCGCTCGTCGGCCGGTCCTGACATCGGGACGTCCGCCCCCGCGCCCGGGGGCACCGGAACCGACTCGTCTTGGCTGGTCCAGTCCGGACGGATCCCTCTGGCCCGCAGCCGCATCCGGGTCCGCCAGGTCTCGCCGCCGGCCAGGAGCACCGCGTCGGCGCCGCCGCTCAGGATGTCCAGGCAGGTCTGGTTGACCAGTGACTGCGGAGTGTTGCCGCCGATACCGGTGTATTGCGTGGCGGCGTGCGGCGCGCCGATCTGCCGCCCCAACAGCAGGCCGGGGTCGCGATAGCGCCAGGACAGCAGGTTCACCACCCGGATGGAGTCGACGGCGGCCAGCACCCGGGGGTCAGCGGCCTCCCTCGCCGCGGCGGCCATCAGGTCCACCGGTTCGACACCGGCGTCCTCGGTGCGCTGATTGATCTGCCCGGCCCCGATCAGCACCGGTGTCCGCGGATCCAGGGTCATGCCGGCACCTCTCCGTTCCTTTGACGCCCGTCAAAACCTAGCACCGTCCTCAACGGAAGCCCGGAGAGCGGATTCTCGCAAAACACACCACACGTCCCGGGATGCCTATGTAGTGCGCTAACACGGTTCAGCGACACGCAAGGCAATACAGATGGTGAACCTATGAATCGGCAACGGACCGTGACATCATGGGGGCGAATTGTGCCGAGAACAAGGAGATACGCGTGGCCTCAAAGCCCAAGAAAGAGTTCAACGGAGTCATCAAACTGGATGTGCGAGACTCCACCCCGGACTGGGGACCCTATGAACTCACCCGGGCACCAGAGGGTTCACCGAACATCCTGATCGTTCTCTATGACGACACCGGACTGGCTGCCTGGTCGCCCTACGGCGGCGGCATCAACATGCCGACCCTGGACCGGTTGGCCGAAAACGGTCTCACCTACTCCCAGTGGCACACCACTGCCCTGTGCTCCCCCACCCGGTCAACCTTCCTGACCGGCCGCAACCATCACGTCAACCGGTGCGCGGCCATCACCGAGGGGTCCAACGGATTCCCCGGGGCGGCCGGGCGACTGCCCGCCGAGTGCGCCACTATCGGCCAGGTGCTCCAGGACAACGGCTACAGCACCTACTGGATCGGCAAGAACCACAACGTACCGGAGGAAGATATCTCCGCCGGCGGAAGCCGCTCAGAATGGCCGCTGTCGAAAGGGTTCGACAGGTTCTACGGGTTCCTGGGCGGCGAGACCAACAACTGGTATCCCGACCTGGTCGAGGACAACCGCTTCATCGAGCCGCCGGCCACCCCGGAGGGGGGCTACCACCTCTCCAAAGATCTTGCAGACCAAGCACTTCGGATGCTGCGCGACCAGCACTCGGCCACCCCGTCCAAGCCCTGGTTCATGTGGTTCTGCCCAGGCGCCAACCATGCCCCACACCATGCGCCGCAGGACTACATCGACAAGTACAAGGGCAAGTTCGACGACGGCTACGAGGCCTATCGGGACTGGGTCCTGGCGCGGATGATCGAGCGCGGCATCATGCCGGAGGGCACCGAACTGACCCCGCTCAATCCGATGCCGGAGGACATGGCCAACAAAGACGACTACGTTCGGCCATGGGCGGAACTCAACGCCGACGAGAAGAGTCTGTTCGCCCGGATGGCCGAGGTGTTCGCCGGCTTCTCGGAGTACACCGATGCCCAGGTCGGCCGGATCGTCGACTACCTGGAGAAGACCGGCCAACTGGAGAACACGCTGATCTTCTACTGCGCCGACAACGGCGCGTCCGGCGAGGGTTCGCCCAACGGGTCGGTCAACGAGAACAAGTTCTTCAACGGCTACCCCGACGAGTTGAGCGAGAACATGCAGTACCTCGACACCCTGGGCAGCCCGGAGACCTACAACCACTACCCCACCGGGTGGGCGGTGGCGTTCTCGACGCCATTCCAGATGTTTAAGCGCTACTCCCAGTTCTCCGGCGGCACCTGTGACCCGATGGTGATCCACTGGCCCAAGGGCATCAAGGCCAAGGGCGAGGTGCGCCACCAGTACCACCACTCCACCGATGTCGTATCGACCATCCTCGATGTGACCGGTCTGGAGATGCCCAAGGTGTACCGCGGCGTCGAGCAGTACCCACTCAACGGCGTCTCGATGCGTTACAGCTTCGACTCCGCCGACTCCGCGACACAGAAGAAACGTCAGTACTACACGATGCTGGGCACCCGCGGGATCTGGCAGGACGGCTGGAAGGCATCCGCCATCCATGCCCCGATCAGCGGTAAGGGCAACTTCGACAAAGACGTCTGGGAGCTCTATCACGTCGACGCAGACCGTGCCGAGTCGAAGAACCTGGCCAAGGAGCACCCGGAGAAGCTCAAGGAGCTCATCGACGCCTGGTTCGAGGAGGCCGAGGCGAACTTCGTTCTACCCCTTGACGATCGGACCGCCGTCGAGCAGCTGGGCAACGTCCGGCCGCAGGCCGAGCCCCCGCGCAGCCGTTACATCTACTACCCAGACACCGCTCCGGTACCCGAGGGGGCGGCGGTCAATGTGCGCGGCCGTTCCTACAAGATCCTCGCCGACGTGGAGGTCACCCCGGACACCGAAGGGGTGATCTTCGCGCACGGCTCACGCTTCGGCGGACACACCTTGTTCATCAAGGACGGCAAGCTGAACTATGTCTACAACTTCCTCGGAATCAAGCCCGAGCAGACGTTCACCTCCGGCAAACTCGAAGCCGGAAAGCGAACGCTGGGGGTCGAGTTCATTCGCGAGAATGCCGGCGAACACGGCGAATCGACTGGGACGGCCAAACTCTACGTTGACGACAAGGTGGTCGCCGAGGGACCCATGCGTGCGCAGGTCGGCAAGTTCACCCTGTCCGGCGACGGGCTGTGCGTCGGATTCGACAGCGCTGATCCGGTGAGCCGTTCCTACCCGCCGGGCTTCCCGTTCAAAGGCGGAGTGATCCTCGGTGTGGGCGTTGACATCGGCGAGGAGCAGTACCTCGATCTGGAACGGGAGGCGGCAGCGGCCTTCGCCCGCGACTGACCCACTCCCCCGGGCCGGGCTGAACCGGGCTCAACGCCGCTCAGCCGTCGGCCGGGCCGACCCGGTAGATGGACTTCAGCGAGAAGAATTCCGCCAGCCCCTCCGGGCCGAGTTCCCGGCCGATACCGCTGGCCTTGACCCCGCCGAAGGGCGCGGCCATGTCGAGTTGGTAGTCGTTGATACCGACTGTGCCGGTGTGGATTTCGCGCGCCACCTCGGTGGCCCGGTCGGTATCGGTGGACCACACCGTTCCGGCCAACCCGAACTCGCTGTCGTTGGCCAACTCGATGGCGTGCGCATCGCTGTCGTAAGGAATCACCGCGAGCACCGGCCCGAATATCTCTTCCTGGGCGATCCGGGCCGAGTTGTCGACGTCGGCGAACACCGTCGGCTCGACGAACCAGCCGCGCGGCTGGTCGGCCGGAACATCGCCGCCGGCAACCAGTTTCGCGCCACTGCGCTTGCCGTCCTCGATGTAGCCCAGGACGCGTTCACGCTGGCGGGCACTGACGACCGGCCCTATGTCGGTGGCCATGTCCAGCGGATCACCCACGGCGAGTCCGTTAATCAGGTCGGCCAGGGCGTCGACCACCTCGCCGTAGCGGGACCGAGGCGCCAGGATCCGCGAACCCAGGAAGCATGTCTGGCCGTTGTTGACCAGCGATACCGACTTCAGGCCGGCCATGGTGGCGTCCAGATCGGCGTCGTCGAGGATGATGGCGGCTGACTTGCCGCCAAGTTCGAGGGTGACCGGCCGCAACAACCTGCCGCACACCTCGCCGATGATCCGGCCGACCGCCGTCGAACCGGTGAAGCTGACCTTGTCGACACCGGGGTGGGACACCAGGTGGGCACCGGCCTGCGTTGCACCCGGGACCACGTTGAGCACACCGGGGGGGATTCCGGCTTCCTCTGCGGCTTCCGCGAAAACCAATGCATCCAAGGCGGTTTCGGGTGACGCCTTGAGCACGACCGTGCATCCGGCGGCCAGCGCCGGGGCCAGCTTGAACGCGGCCAGGGCTTGTGGGTAGTTCCACGGCACGATTGCAGCGACCACTCCGACCGGTTCCCGGCGGACGATGGTGTGGCCGGTCCTGCTCGGCCGGATTTCCTCTATGGGCGTTTCAGTGATCAGCTTGGCGTAGTAGGCCATCAGAGCGGCCGGGAAAAGGCCATTGGCGCCGCGGGACAACCGCATCGGCATGCCGTTCTCGCGGGTCACCAATTCGGTGGTGCTGGCCGCACGCGCATGCAGTGCCGCAGCGAAGTCCATCAATGCTTTCGCCCGGTGATCCGGTGAGGCCGATCGCCAGCCCGGCAGCGCCGCCCGCGCGGCGGCCACGGCCGCGTCGATGTCGGCCTCAGTTGCGCTGGCGCCGTCACCGAGAAGTTCACCGGTCGCCGCCTCGAGAACCGGTTCGGCCTTGTCGGCGATCCGGAACCTCCCGTCGATGTACAACTGCGGGCCGTCGGTGGCCGAGCTGTTGGTGGTTTTCATTGCGGAACCCCTTCTCGATCCTCGGCGGCGAACAGGGCGCCGCTGGCGATCAACTCGTCGATCTGTGTCGCCGTCATCCCCAGCACGTCGCGGCACACCCGACGGGTGTCTGCGCCGGGCAGTGGCGCCGGACGTTGCGGCGACGCCGGAATGTTCCGGAACGGGGCCGGCCCGGTTTCAGCAGGTAAGGGCATCTCGAACAGGGGATGCGTCATGTCCACCAACACATTGCGCCAGCGCAACTGGGGATGGTCGTAGACCTCGTCGGGCCGGTTCATCGGGCCCGCCGCGACGCCGGCGGCCTGCAGCCGTTCGGCCACCTCCTGTGGTGGGTGTTGCGCCGCCCACCGGCTCAGTTCCACACCGCCGCTGATAGTGGCCGCTGCGCGCTTGTCGGACTCCGACAGCAGCGACACCACACACCATTCATCGTCCCCGGCGCAGCGCAGTACCAGGTGCACTTCCTCGTCGTGGCAGATGGACGTGCCGTCGCCGGCGGCCTCGGCGGCCTCGGCGGCCAGCAGCACGAACCGGGTGTCCAGCTGGTTGATGCCCGCCTCGGCCTGCGAAACGTGAATCCGCGCTCCCACCCCGCTGCGCCGCCTGCGGATCAACCCGGCCAACGCTCCGATCGCACTGATCCGGCCCACCACATGATCCGGGAAGATGGTGGTGGCGTCGTAAAACGGATGGCGCGCAGCGGGATTGGGTTGATCAGAGGTCCACAGGCTGGTAACACCCGTCGCGGCCCGCACCAGCGGCCCATAGCCCAGTCGGGTGCTCCACGGCCCTTGATCGCCGTAGGCGCTGCTCTCGGCGATCACCAGCGAGGGGTTGAGTTCTTCGAGCCGTTGGGGTCCAAAACCCAAGGCGGCCAACGTTCCCGGCTTGAAGTTGGCGAAGAGTGCGTCGGCGGTCCCGACGAGTTCGGCGAATACCCCCGCACCTGCCGGGTTGCGCAGATCGACACCGAAACCCAGATGGTTGCGGTGGGCGCGCGCGAAGGAGTCGCCGATCGCCTGGTGGGGACGTTTCTGCCGCAGACCGTCCGGGTAGGCGGCGCTTTCGACCTTGACGACCTCCGCACCGAGGTCGCCGAATAGTCTGCTCAATTCGCCGCCGGCGACGATGATGCCGAGGTCGGCGACCCGAATGCCCTCCAGCGGCAGGCCTCCGACGGGCGCCCCCGGCACAGGGTCGAACCGCTCCCCCCGCCAGCAGGGCTCCTCGGCCCCGACCGGCCGGGCGGCGGTCCGGAAACCGGCCCGCTCGCCGTCCACTGACCAGTACCCGACCGGTACCCGGGCCGTCACGCCGGGGGCCAGTTCGGCGTCGGTGAGGGCGCCCACGGCGTCGAGATGGTCGGAGTGCAGTGCCTCCGAGGCGGTCAGCACAGCGGCGATCGGGACGCCATGGCGTTGCCCCTCGGCGACCAGTTGGTCTCTGGTGCGCTGGGTGAACATCGCGCCGATCAGCGCGCCGAGTTCGTCGAACGCCTGGGCCCGGGCGGCGAGGGTGTCAAAGCGCGGGTCCTGGAACCGCTCCGGCTCACCGAGCCAGGCGCGCAAGCCGTGCCACTGCCGGGGCGCCATCACACAAATCCGGACGAACCCGTCGCTGCACTTGAAGATGGGATAGAGGTCCTGGTTTCGCGGCCTGCCCCGCCAGCGTTCGCCGCCCTTGCGGGCGGTGGCCGCCTGGCCCTGGGTTCCGAACGGCGGATCCAACGCCATAACCACCGCGTCAAACCGGGAAAAGTCGATGTAGTCACCCGCTCCGCAGCGCACCCGGTTGAAATAGGCCACCAACAGCACCCACGTCGCCTGTACCGCGGCCGTCGCCGACGCGATGCCGTCCGGGGGCAACACGGGCGTACCGACGGTCGGACCCGACCGGGACAGCGCGGTGCACATGGCGTAGAGAACCGGGTCGGTAGCCCGCCACGATGCGTACGGTCCGGTGCTGCCGAAGTCGCTGACCAGCATGGTGACCAAGTGGCTGAACCGGTCGGCCAGATCTGCGCAGGAGGTGCCGTAGCCCGCAAGTGATCCGGTGTCGATGACGATGTCGGCTTCGGCGGCCAGGGCGATCAGCCTGTTCCGGTCGGATTCCCCGGCCGGGTCGAGCATGACCGTGCGTTTGTTGGCGTTATGCAGGGCGAACGGGATGCTGACCCCACCCACTGTGGGTAGCTGCCGCCGAGTCGGGCTACCGCCGGGGGGTTCCACTTTGAGGACGTCGGCACCCAGGTCGGCCAGCAACCGGGTGACGGTGTCGGCGCGACCGTCGCAGAGATCGAGCACCCGAAGTCCGGCCAGCAGCGGCCCATTTCCGGTGTCATTGTCGACCAAGGCAGCCTCTTCCGTCGTCCGCGACGAGCTTAATCGGTGTGTTCTACGTCGTATTGGAGGTGTCGGAACCGCAGGTAGAATGAAGAGCAAATGCCTAATCACAGCGCGGAGGCCGCGCCGCCTCACCCTGCGCTGGCGCAATTGGCCGCATTGCACCACTTGCGGGTGTACCTCGACATCGCCGTGGTGATCGTGGTGCTGGCGATCTCGAACCTGATCGCCCACTTCACCACCCCGTGGGCGAACATCGCTACCGTCCCGGCAGCCGCGCTGATGCTGGTGCTGCTGGTGCGCGCCCGCGGACTGGGCTGGTCGGAACTCGGTCTGGGCCGCGAACATTGGAAATCCGGTGCAGGCTACGCGGCCGCGGCGGTCGGGCTGGTGCTCGCCGTGATCGCCATCGGGGCGCTGCTGCCGTGGACGCGGCCGATGTTCCTCAATGACCGTTACGCAACCCTGTCCGGTGCGCTGGTGGCGTCGATGATCATCATTCCACTGCAGACGGTCATCCCCGAGGAACTGGCTTTCCGCGGAGTTCTGCACGGGGCTCTGGACCGGGCCTGGGGTTTCCGCGGCGTGGCTGCCGCCGGTTCGTTGCTGTTCGGCCTGTGGCATATCGCGTCGTCGCTGGGTTTGACCGCCGGCAACGCCGGCTTCACCCGGATCCTCGGCGGCGGCGTGTTCGGAATGATCGCCGGCGTACTGGGCGCTGTGCTGGCCACCGCGGCGGCCGGTTTCGTCTTCACCTGGCTGCGGCGGCGCAGCGGCAGCCTGCTGGCACCGATCGCGTTGCACTGGTCGCTCAACGGCATGGGCGCACTCGCGGCCGCCCTGGTCTGGCAGCTCTCCTAGGACTGGTTGCGCGACCGGTGGCGTTACGGCACGAGCACAGCCGCCCCGGCGATGCGGCCTTCGGCGAGGTCTGACAGCGCGCGGTCAGCCTCGGTAAGCCGGTATTGCGGCGCAGTCACCTCGATGTGGTGCCGTCCCGCGAAGGCCAGAAACTCCCGGGCATCGGCGCGGGTGTTGGAGCTCACAGAGCGGATCTGACGCTCCTGGAAAAGGTGACGTTGGTAGTTCAGTGCCGGGATATCGCTGAGGTGGATACCCGCCACCGCCAGCGTGCCGCCCCGATCGAGCGCCTCCAGCGCTGGCGGCACCAGATCTCCGACCGGAGCGAACAAGATCGCAGCGTCCAATTTGACCGGCGGGGGCTGCGCGGCACCCTGGGCCGAGGCGACCCCCAATGCCAGCGCCAAGTCGCGGGCCAGCCCGCCACGGGTCATCACATGAACCTCGGCGCCTTGAGCCAGCGCCACCTGCGCGGTGATGTGGGCGCTGCCCCCGAACCCGTACAAACCGAGTCTGCCGCCCGGCGGAAGATCCGCGCGCATCAGCGCGCGGAAGCCGATGATGCCGGCGCACAGCAACGGTGCGAGTTCGGCGTCGCTGTACCCGCCGGGCAGTCGATGCGCGAAAGCTGCTGGCACCGTGGCAAAGTCGGCGTAACCGCCGTCGGCGTCCCATCCGGTGTAGCGAGAGCCCTGGCACAGATTCTCCGCACCACGCCGGCAGTAGACACACCGGCCGCAAGTGTGCCGCAACCAGGCGATGCCTACCCGGTCCCCGAGCGAGAAACGCTCAGCACCCGCCCCGAGCGACACCACCTCGCCGACAACCTCATGCCCGGGCGTGACACCCGGCCGGTGGACTGCAAGGTCTCCTTCGGCGACGTGCAGGTCGGTCCGGCACACGCCGCAGGCACGAACCGCCACCAACAACTCACCGGCAGCGGGTTGGGGAACCTCAGCGCGTTCGTCGAACTCCAGCGGGCGGCTGCGGACCGGTCCGGGTTCACGCACCCGCCAGGCACGCATCGTGGTGGGAACCGTCATACCCCCATGCTGCACGCCCGGAGTCGATCAGGCCCTGCTGCGAACCTTCCCCACGATCCAGAGCAGAACCACCGAGCCCAGGATCGCAGTGAACAGTGTGAACCACCACCCGCCACCGGCGGTGTTCAGGAAGAAGCTGAGTAGGAAACCGCCGATCAGAGCGCCGACGATGCCGATGACAATGTTCATCAGCAGGCCGGAGCCGCCACCTTTGACGAGCTTGCCGGCGATCCACCCGGCGATCGAGCCGATGATGATGTAACCGATCCACCCGACGCTCGTGGTCGTCGACGACCGAGCCAGCAGTTCAGTTGCAGCGATGATGTCCATCCGAGGATCCCCTCAGTTCGTCGGCCGACGTGCGCACCGGCCGTGTCTTGTGAACGCTACAGCCCAAGGACGATCCGCTGCGGGCAATCAGGCCGGTGGCGGCGGTGGCGGCGGCGCGTTGGGGTCCGCGGGCGGCGGCGGTGGCGGCGGCGCGTTGGGGTCCGCGGGCGGCGCCGGTGGTACCGGCGCGTTGGGGTCCGCGGCCGGTGCCGAAGCGGGCGCCGGTGAGGTGTACGGCCGGATCGACTCCGCCAACGCCTTCGCCGACGCAGTGTCGATCGGATCCTTGGCGGTACCCAGCCAAACCACAAACCACCGGTTGCCCGGATCGCTGCCGCCCCCCGCCGTCCCAACCACACTGGCCCAGATCTGGCCGTTCGGCTTGGCGGTGTCGGTGAACTTCACGTCATAGGACGATGCCGAGCCGGGCATATCGCCGGCCTGGAGACTGGTGGTCTGCTGATTGAGGCGGGTGCCGGCGAACGGCATGAAGAACTCGCCCATATCCGAGGCGAGTCGAACGGCGGCCTTGCCATTGTCCTGCTCAGCACCGGCGAACAGTTTCATGTCCAGCCGTCCCAGCAGAATGCTGGTGTCAGTGGCGGTCTGGGCGGGCTGACCGGGCAGCGGGGCAGGGCCGATCTGCTTGAGCAGCAAAGCCTGTCCGTAGCTCAACCGGGAGGCGTCGGCCGCCTCCCAGCCCGCGGGCAGGACGTAGCTGAACCCACCGGCGGCGTTCTCGACGCGGCCGGCCTCGGCTGCGGGCGCAGTTGCCGGCGCAGGTGCGTTGGGGTCGAGCGGCCCGGGAGCAGGGGCGCCGGGCGCAGGTGGGGCCGCAGGCGGTGGCGGTGCCGCCGGATCGACAGGAGCCGCAGGCGGCGGCGCGGCGGGGGCCGGGGCAGGCGCGTTGGGATCTGCCGGGGGCGCGGGGGGCGCCGGTTGCCCGGCAGGTGCCGGCGTCGGCGCAGGCGGGGGCGGCGCGGGAGCCGGTGGAGGCGCCGGGGCGGCCGGAGGTGCGGTTGTGGGGGCCGGAGGTGGCGGCGGAGGAACGGGTTCAGCTGCCGCGATCGGCGGCAGCGCCATCGTCACCACGGTGGCACCAGCTAAGGCCGTGGCGGCCAAGGCCGACCACAGTTTCGGGCGTCGTGAAGTCGGGTCCGACTGCGTCATGGCGCAAAACCTACCGTGTTGCCGCCATGACGCAAGTTCGTGGCGGGCTGTGTCGGCTGTCGAGTCACAACGGTGACATTTCATGGTGACTGAACCGAACGATGACCGCCGTGCAAACTCACCGACTGCGTTTTAACCACCATCCACACGGTTTTCCCGACAGCCAAGCGCAATTCGGCAACCGCTTCGGGGGTGATGTCGGCGGCCAGACCCGGCGCTCCGTCTGGCTGCTCGGTGCCTCGCACCCGGATCGCCCCGCCGGTCATGTCGATCGCGGCGATGCGGACCTCGATGCTGTTGCGCGGACTGCCACGCGGCTTGTCCGGATAGACCGCGACTGCGGCCGGGGGAAAGACCGCCACCACCTCCGATGTCTCCGCCAGGATTTCAGCCGGAACGCCGTGCCAAACCGCGCCGGCACTGCTCAGCCTGGTCGGGCCTGTGGTGGTCGGGCCCGTAAGAACGCCCCGCACCACGTTGACTCCGGCGATCCGGGCGCCGAACCGGCTCCGCGGCGCGGCCAGAAAGCCGGCTACCGGCCCCGATTCAGCAACGACTCCCCGTTCAAGCACGAGGACTCGGTCGGCGATGCCGAGCACGTCGAGCAGGTCGTGGGTGACCAGGACCGCGGGCCGAGACGACACGCCTGCGTGGGTGAGCACGTCGCGCAGCACCGGACGCACCGCCGCCGCGCCGGCCACGTCAAGTCCCGCGAGTGGCTCGTCGAGCAGCAGCACGTCGGGGTCGGCGGCCAGCGCACGGGCCAGGGCTACCCGCTGGGCCTGCCCACCGGACAATTCCGCGGGCCGCCGGTTTGCCATTTCTGCCGCCCCCACCCAATCCAGCCAGTGCTGGGCGCCGGGACCAGACCTCGTCACCCGCCTGCCGTGCCGTGCGGCAAACACCACGTTGTCCATCACCGTCATGTGCGGGAATAGCAGAGGATCCTGCTGCAGTAGGCCGACTCTGCGGTCGTGCACCGCAACGTGCACCCCGGTGTCGGTATCGGTCAGGGTCCGGTCCCCAACTCGCACCCTCGCCCGGTCGGCATGCAGCAACCCGGCCACCACCGACACGGCGGTGGACTTCCCCGCACCGTTGGGCCCGACCACCGCCAGGACCTCCCCAGCCGCGACGGTGAAGGCGACGTCCACGCCGCGGTCCGCTACCGCGACAGTCACTTCGAGGTCAGACACCGCTTCGCCGTCCGGTGATGCGGCCGGAACCCAATCCCAGGACGACGACCGCGGCGACAGCGACCAGCAGGACCGAAAGCGCCACCGCCGCGTCGGGGTCGGCCTCGCGTTGGAGATAAATCTCCAGGGGCAGAGTGCGGGTGACACCCGGTCTGGAGCCGGCGAAGGTCAACGTCGCACCGAACTCTCCCAGGGCCCGGGCGAAGGCCAGAACCGCCCCTGACACCAGTCCGGGTCCCAGCAGTGGCAGGGTCACCCGCCACCACACCGCCGAGGGGCGCGCACCCAGCGTGGCGGCCACGGTGTCGTAGCCGCGCCCGGCGGTGCGGGCGGCACCCTCCAGGGCGATGACGAGGAACGGCAACGACACGAAAGTCTGCGCCAGCACCACCGCTGCGGTGCTGAACGCGACCCGGATTCCGGCCGCCTCCAGGTACTGGCCGAGCAAGCCGAGTCGGCCGAACACGTACAGCAGCGCAAGACCACCCACCACCGGCGGCAGCACCAGCGGCAACAGCACGATCGGACGCAGTAGCCGAGCTACCCGGCCGTCGTGGCGGGCCAGCACCAGCGCGAGTGGAACACCGAGCACCAAACACAGCAGGGTGCTCGCGGCCGCGGTCCGCAAACTGAGCAGTAACGCGGTCTGCGAGGTCGGACTGGTCACGAGGAACCCGAACCGCGCCCAGTCGGCGTTGACGGCCAGCGCCACCAGCGGCAAGGCCACAAACACAACCCCGGCCGCGGCCGGAAGGTAGACCCAGCGCGGCAGACCCACTGGCGACGACACGATCGCCCTCATCCGTGTCAGCCTAAAGCCGGCGGCACCGGCTGCGGTTCGGCCGCAGGCCAGCGGTCAGGTCCCACCGCTACTGTGCAGGCGTGACCATCCGAATGGGCCTGCAGATCCCGAATTTCTCCTACGGCACACCGGTGACCGAGCTGTTCCCCACCGTGGTCGCCCAGGCCCGGGAGGCCGAGGCTGCCGGCTTCGACGCCGTCTTTGTGATGGACCACTTCTACCAACTGCCCATGCTGGGCTCACCCGATCAGCCGATGCTGGAGGCTTACACCGCCCTCGGTGCACTGGCGACGGCCACAGAACGGGTTCTGTTGGGGACGCTGGTAACCGGCAACACGTACCGCAACCCGACCCTGCTGGCCAAGATCATCACCACGTTGGACGTCGTCAGCCAGGGCCGCGCGGTGCTGGGCGTGGGGACCGGCTGGTTCGAACTCGAGCACACCCAACTCGGTTTCGAGTTCGGTACCTTCACCGAGCGGTTCGCCAAGCTGGATGAGGCGCTGCACATCATGCTGCCGATGATTGGCGGCGAGCGGGTCAGTTTCGCCGGGCGGTACTACCGCACCGAAGATGCCGTCGCGGTGCCGCGTTTCGGTGACCGCATTCCGCTGCTGATCGGCGGAAGTGGTGAAAAGAAAACATTCGGCCTGGCAGCGCGCTATTTCGACCACCTCAACATCATTGCGGCTCTCGACGAACTCCCCGGCAAAGTGGCGGCTCTGGCGCGCCGCTGCGAAGAGGTCGAGAGAGATCCGGCCAGCCTGGAGACAAGCGTCCTGCTGACCGCGATTCCCGACCCGAACTTCACCGCGGAGATGGTCCCCGCGCCGATGCGCGGTCGGATGGTGGTCGGCAGCCCGCAACGGATCGCCGATGCGGTCCAGACCAGCGTGGTCGATGCCGGTATCGACGGTGTCATCGTCAATCTGCCCAGCTACGTCCCCGGCTCGATCGCGGCGGTCGGCGAGGCGCTCAGACCGGTCGTGGGACGATGACCTGGCGGGGTTACCTTATGCATGTAATTCGGTAGGCGCCTGCACCACGTGAGATAGACCTGAGGAGCGAAGATGACCCACCCCGGTGCCACTCCGTCGGATAAGCACAAGGTCGTCATCATCGGCTCGGGCTTCGGCGGTCTCAACGCCGCCAAGAAGCTCAAGCGGGCCGACGTCGACATCAAGATGATCGCCAAGACCACCCACCACCTGTTCCAGCCGCTGCTCTACCAGGTGGCGACCGGCATCATCTCCGAAGGCGAGATTGCGCCGCTGACCCGGGTCGTCCTGCGTAATCAGAAGAACTGCCAGGTGCTGCTCGGCGAGGTCACCTACATCGACCTCGCCCGCAAGACTGTCGACTCGGTGCTGCTCGGCCACACCTACCGGACCCCCTACGACTCCCTGATCGTCGCGGCGGGCGCCGGCCAGTCCTACTTCGGCAACGATCACTTTGCCGAATGGGCGCCCGGCATGAAGACCATCGACGACGCCCTGGAACTGCGCGGCCGCATTCTGGGCGCCTTCGAGCAGGCCGAACGCTCCAGCGATCCGGAGCGCCGGGCCAAACTGTTGACCTTCGTGGTCGTCGGTGCCGGCCCCACCGGCGTGGAGATGGCCGGCCAGATCGCCGAACTCGCCGACCACACCCTCAAGGGCGCGTTCCGGCACATCGACTCCACCAAGGCGCGGGTGATCCTGCTCGATGCCGCCTCGGCCGTGCTGCCGCCGATGGGCGAGAAGCTGGGCAAGAAGGCCGCCGCGCGGCTGGAAAAGCTCGGAGTGGAAATCCAACTCGGTGCCATGGTCACCAACGTCGACCGCAACGGGATCAACGTCAAGTACAGCGACGGGCGCGAGGAGCGCATCGAGTGCCAGACCAAGGTGTGGTCGGCCGGTGTCGCGGCCAGCCCGTTGGGCAAGCACATCGCCGACCAGAGCGGCGCCGAGGCCGACCGGGCCGGTCGGGTCAAGGTGCTACCGGACCTCACGGTGCCGGGCCACCCGGAGGTCTTCGTGATCGGCGATATGGCGGCAGTCGAGGGCGTCCCCGGGCAGGCGCAGGGTGCGATCCAGGGGGCTCGGTACGCGGCGCGGCTGATCAAGGCCGAGCTCAAGGGCGCCGACCCGGCGGCCCGGGTCCCCTTCAAATACTTCGACAAGGGCTCGATGGCGACCGTGTCGCGCTATTCGGCGGTCGTCCAGGTCGGCCCACTGGAGTTCGGCGGGTTCATCGGCTGGCTGTCCTGGCTCTTCCTGCATCTGCTCTATCTGGTCGGTTTCAAGGCGCGCCTCACCACCGCGCTGTCGTGGGTCGGGACCTTCATCGGCAGCCACCGCGGCCAGCTCACCATCACCGAGCAGCAGGCCTATGCCCGCACCCGGATTGAGCAGCTTGAGGAAATAGTCGAACAGGTCGAGGACAACGAGATCACCGCCTCCTCCTGATAAAGGGCCGCCGCGAACTATCGCTGCGCTGCAAATAGCATGGTGTTCAGCCGCACTGATCCGATGAGGGGAAGCCATGAAGCCACTGCTGCTGGGCGCCGCGATCACTCTTGGTGCCAGCGCGATCCTGATGGCACCCGCAGGTCTCAGTCGCGCCGACGACCTCCCGCCAGGCTGTACCACTGCGGATATGACCGGTGTCATGTCGGGGATCTCCGCGGCGATGTCGGCGTACCTGTTCACCCATCCCGACGTCAACGCGTTCTTCAGCGGATTGCAGGGGCTGCCCAAGACCGAGGTACGCGAGCAGACCGAGGACTATCTGAACGCCAACCCCGATGTGCGCGACGAGATCGAAGCCATCCGCAAACCCTCGCGGGATTTCCGCGACCGCTGCAATCTGCCCCAGCGTGCGCTGATCCTCGCCGACCTCATCTAGCCGAGCCTGCCGGCCCCGCCGGCGTAGCCATTGCTCAGCCATGGTGAAACCCAACGAAATCGTCTACCGGCTGCTGCAACGGCTGCCGAACCGAATGCTGTCGCTGCGGACCATCGTCATCACAGCGGCCCTCGCCGTCGTCGTTCTGGTGCTGACCCTCGGAACCTGGGTCTGGGTGGGTGTCACCAACGATCAGTACAGCCAGTTGGACCGGAGACTGGACTCTGTGAGCAGCCTCGGTGACTTCAGCACGCTGCTCACCGGTCCCCCGGCGTCCGGCCCGCCGAGCGCGGACGGGAATCTGGTGCGCACCGTCCGGGTCGGGTCCTCAACGACGTCGATACCCACCGGCGTCGTGCTACCAGCGCTGCCCGACGGGTACGCCAACACCACCATTGAAGGCGTGGAGTACCGGGTCCGCACCTTCTCGGTGGGCGGCGCGTCGATCGCGCTGGGGGCGCCGGTGGCCGAGACACAGCGCCGAATCACCGAATTGCATTGGCGCGTAATGGGAATCTGCGGTGGTGTCATCATCGGCACGGTGGTGATCGGCTGGTTCTTCTCGCTGATCATGATCGACCCGTTCCGTCTGCTGGCCCAGCAGGCCCGGGCGATCAACGCTCAGTCCAAACCCGATGAGGTACAGGTCCGCGGGGTACGAGAAGCGGTGGAGATCGGCGAGGCGGTCGAGGGCATGCTGGCCCGCATCGGCGACGAACAGGCCAAAACCAAAGCGGCCCTTGAGTCTGCACGCGACTTCGCCGCGGTCGCCTCACACGAACTGCGTACACCGCTGACCGCGATGCGGACCAACCTCGAGGTGCTGTCCACCCTCGACCTCGGTGACGAACAGCGTAAGGAGGTCATCGGCGACACCATGCGCACGCAGAGCCGTATCGAGGCGACGTTGACCGCACTGGAGCGTCTCGCTCAAGGGGAACTCACCACCGCCGACGATTTCGTCTCCTTCGATATCACCGAACTGCTCGACCGTGCCGCCCACGATGCCGAGCGCATCTACTCCGATCTCGCGGTGTCGCTGGTGCCCTCGCCGGCGGTACCGATGGTCGGGCTACCGGCCGGCCTCCGTCTGGTCATCGACAACGCGATCGTCAACGCCGTCCGACACGGTGGCGCCACCGAAGTGCAGTTGGCCGTGCACAAGTCCCCCGCGGCGGTGGAGGTCACCATCGACGACAACGGCAGCGGGGTAGCCGAGCAGGAGCGGACCGCGGTGTTCGAACGCTTCTCCCGCGGCTCCAAGGTCATCCATGCCGGCTCCGGACTCGGGCTGGCCCTGGTCGCTCAACAAGCCGAACTACATGGCGGCACTGCATCTTTGGACACCAGCCCGCTCGGTGGGGCGCGACTGACGCTGCGCTTGGCCACCGATACGGGTTAGGGCCGGTTAGGCGTCGGAATCCAGATTCTGCAGCCGGACCTGGCCGCGGGCGACCAGTCGATCCCGATCGTCGCGGATCGTCACCAACCACAACTGCTGACGGCGGCCGCGGTGCACCGGCTCGGACATCCCGTAGACGGTGCCGCCGGTGACCGCCCGCAGGAAGTCGGTGTTGTTGTTGACCCCGACCACATTCCCGCCACCATTGGCCGACAACCAGACGTAGGCCGACACACTGGCCAGCGACTCCACCATCGAGCACCACACCCCACCGTGCACAATGCCCATCGGCTGCAACAGCGTGGGCTTGACCGTCAGTTCGGCCTTGATCCCGTCTGGAGTCACTTCGGTGTAGGTCAACCCGATCTCGGCGTCGAAGGGAGCGGACAGTTCGGGGGCGGGGACATCCGGCGAGTGCACGCCCCCTTGTTTACACCGCTGGCGGAACTTTCCCGCTGCCGGCCGAGTTGATGGAAGAGGTTTGGGTACGACGACCGGTAGTAAACGGGAGTAGTCTCAGTTCGAGGAGACGACGAGGACATGGCAAAGCTGACCGGACTCGGGGAGTTGGAACGCGCCGTGATGGATCACCTGTGGGGTGCTGATCAGCCACAGACGGTCCGCCAGGTGCACCAATCCCTGTGCACCCAGCGCGACCTTGCCTACACCACCGTGATGACCGTGCTGCAACGGCTGGCCCGCAAGGACCTCGTGGTGCAGATCCGCGACGACCGCGCGCATCGCTATGCGCCCACCCACGGACGCGATGAACTGGTGGCCGGCCTGATGGTCGACGCCCTGGCCCAGGCCGCCGATTCCGACGACCGCCAGGCAGCCCTCGTGCACTTCGTCGAACGTGTTGGCGCCGACGAGGCCGATGCCCTGCGCCGCGCCTTAGCCGACCTGGAAGCCAAACACCGGATCTGCTAGCGCCCAGCGCTGCACCTAGTGGAGACTGGCGGCGTGTCAGCGCTGGCCTTCACTCTCCTCGCCCTGGTGCTCACCGGGCCGGTCCCGGCTCTGCTGGCCCGGGCCGAGTGGCCGATGAGAGCGCCCCGGGCCGCGGTGGTGCTCTGGCAGGCCGTTGCACTGGCGGCGGTCCTGTCGGCGTTCAGCGCCGGACTGGCGCTGGCCGTTCGGCTGTTCGTACCCGGACCCGACGGCCGACCGACCGCCGATCACGCCGACCAGATCGCGGCGCTGGGCTGGCCGCTGTGGTTGTCGGCGGTGCTGGTCCTGGTGTTGACGCTGCTGATCGGCGCGCGCCTGATGGTGGCCGTCGCGGCGGTGGGTATCGGCACCCGGCGGCGCCGGGCGCACCACCGCATGCTGGTCGACCTGCTGGCCGAACGACACCGCGAACTTGGCGGGGTTCGGGTCCTCGACGTCGCCGAACCGCTGGCCTACTGCCTGCCCGGCGTACGCAGCCGGGTGGTGCTCAGCCGGGGCACCCTGGCGGCGCTGAGCGCGCCGGAACTGGCCGCGATCCTTCGACACGAGCGGGCGCATTTGCGGGCCCGGCACGATCTGGTGCTCGAAGCGTTCATCGCCGTGCACACCGCCTTCCCGCGTTTCGTTCGCAGCGGCAGCGCTCTGAACGCGGTCCGACTGCTGGTCGAACTACTCGCCGACGACGCCGCTGTGCACGCGGCCGGCCCGAAGCCGCTGGCCCGGGCCCTGGTGACCTGCGCGTGCGGACCGACCCCCGCCGGTGCCCTGGCCGCCGGCGGTCCTAGCACGGTGATCCGGGTACGGCGGCTGTCCGGACCCCCCAACAGCCTGCGAGTCGCCGTCGCCGCCTACCTGTCCGCCGCGGCGGTATTGGTCATTCCGACCATCGCGGTGGCAATCCCATGGCTCACTGAACTGCAACGGCTGTGGCCGTAACGGGCCCCGAACAAGAAAGGCGATCAATGAGCTCCTCGCAGAAGGCGACCGCGCAGATCGGTGTTACCGGTCTAGCGGTCATGGGTTCCAATATCGCCCGCAACTTCGCCCGGCACGGCTACACCGTGGCGCTGCACAACCGCTCCATCGCCAGAACCGACGCGCTGCTCGCCGAACACGGCGCCGAGGGCGACTTCGTCCGTTCCGAAAGCGTCGCGGAGTTCTTGGCCGCGCTGGAAAGACCGCGCCGGGTTCTCATCATGGTCAAGGCCGGTGAGGCCACCGACGCGGTGATCAACGAACTCGCCGACGCCATGGAACCGGGCGACATCATCATCGACGGAGGCAACGCGCTCTACACCGACACCATCCGCCGGGAGAAGGCCATGGCTGACCGCGGCCTGCACTTCGTCGGCGCGGGCATCTCCGGTGGTGAGGAAGGGGCGCTCAACGGGCCGTCCATCATGCCCGGCGGCCCCAGGGAATCCTACGAATCGCTAGGGCCGTTGCTCGAAGAGATCTCCGCCCATGTCGACGGTGTCCCGTGCTGCACCCATATCGGCCCGGACGGTGCCGGCCACTTCGTCAAGATGGTGCACAACGGCATCGAGTACTCCGACATGCAACTCATCGGCGAGGCCTACCAGTTGCTGCGCGACGGTCTGGGACTCACCGCGCCGCAGATCGCCGAGGTGTTCACCGAGTGGAACTCCGGCGACCTGGACAGCTTCTTGGTCGAGATCACCGCCGAGGTGCTGCGCCAGACCGACGCCAAGACCGGTAAACCGCTGGTCGACGTGATCGTCGACGAGGCCGAGCAGAAGGGCACCGGACGCTGGACGGTGAAGTCCGCGCTGGATCTCGGTGTCCCGGTCACCGGTATCGCCGAGGCGGTGTTCGCCCGCGCACTGTCCGGATCGGTGCCGCAGCGCCGTGCGGTAGCTGGATTCGCATCCGGAAAGCTGGGCCAAAAGCCCTCCGACGCACATCAATTCATCGAAGACGTCCGCCAATCGCTGTATGCCTCCAAGCTCATTGCTTACGCTCAGGGCTTCAACCAGATCCAGGCCGGATCCGACGAGTACGACTGGGACATCAAGCCCGGCGACCTGGCCACGATCTGGCGTGGTGGCTGCATCATTCGCGCGAAATTCCTCAACCGGATCAAGGACGCCTACGACGCCGACCCGGCGCTGCCGACCCTGATTGCCGACCCTTACTTCCGTAGCGCCGTCGAGTCGAGCGTCGACGGCTGGCGGCGGGTGGTGGTGACGGCCACCGAGTTGGGCATTCCGATCCCCGGTTTCGCCTCGGCACTGTCCTACTACGACGCACTGCGCACCGACCGCCTCCCGGCTGCTCTGATCCAGGGTCAACGTGACTTCTTCGGCGCCCACACCTACGGCCGCATCGACGCTGACACCGCCGCGCGGTTCCATACCCAGTGGAGTGGTGACCGCACCGAAGTACAGATGTAGAAGAAATGCGGACCCTCGCAGCGGCAGCCGCGGTCGGCGTCGTCCTCGTTACCTCATGTGCTACCCCGCCGGCGAGTCCGCCGATCCTGGAGTGGACGAGCTGTGGTGAGTTGGCCGGTCAGGTGCGTGAATGCGCCAGCGTGCAGGTTCCACTGGACTACGCCGATCCGAAGGGGCCGACGATCACGCTGGCGCTGGCCCGCATCCCGGCCCGGGGTCCCGGCACCCGCCTGGGCTCGATCCTGGTCGATCCGGGCGGGCCGGGAATCTCCGGGGTCGACGAGATACTGTCGCTGCCCAAACAGTTGAGCCCCGAGGTCGAGGCCCGCTACGACGTGGTGGGCTGGGACCGGCGTGGGGTGGGCACAAGCAACCCGGTGTGGTGTCGCACGCCGGAGCAGATGGGTGACTACGCCCGCGCGTTGGCCGCGGCTCAGTGGGAGACCGCCATCACCGCCGGGGCGATCACGGCATGGGCCGAGCAGTCCCAGGCCTTCGCCGACGGATGCGCCGAGCGCAACCCCGGACTTCTCCCGCACATCGGCACCCGCGACTCCGCACGGGATCTTGAATCCCTACGAGTGGCACTCGGCGAGCCGACACTGAACTACCTTGGCTGGTCGCACGGAACCAAACTGGGGGCCCTCTACATCGACATGTATCCGCGCTCAGTAGGGCGCATGGTGCTCGACAGCGGCATCGATCCCTCGCTGTCGATCAGCGACTACAACCGGGGACAGTCACGGGCCCTGGAGGCCCAGTTGATGCGCTTCGTGAACTACTGCACCGGTTCCGGCGAATGTCCACTTCCCGCCGATCCCGATGCTGCCACGGCCACCCTCAAGCGCTACCTGCTGAGTTTGCCGGCCGAGACCGAGGCGCCCACGGTCGCCACCCGCGGTGACGCCATGGCGGCTCTGAGCCGTGCGATGTACGTACCACCGAACACCTTTCCCGCACTGCTCGCAGCCCTACGTGCCGGACTGGCCGGCGATGGCCGCCAACTGGCCGAACTGGGCGGGCTACGCGTTAACCCCGACTCCAAGCCGTCGAATATGCTCAACGCCCTATACGCCATCAACTGTTACGATTCCACACCCACCCCCGGCCTAGATGGGACCTTGGACCTGGCACTGGACTGGAACCGCGAAGCGCCAATATTCGGCTCGAACAACGCCTGGGGAGGATTGCGCTGCAACGACTTTCCGGCGCGCGACCCCCTTGGTCCGCGACCGGTTCGCGGCGACGGCGCCGCGCCCGTTCTCGTCGTCGGCGCCCGCTACGACGGAGCCACACCAATCGAGTGGTCCAAGGCACTGGCCAGCCAACTGGTATCGGCCCGCCTGATCGTCGCCGATACCGACGTGCACGCGGTGTACCCCGATTACAACCGGTGCGTCGTTCGTATCGTCGACACCTACCTACTGGAGGGAACCGCACCGGCATCGGTCTCCGAGTGCCCTGCTGATTAGGCTTGCCCAGTGCGCTTCCTCGAAGGTCACCGACCAGGCTCCGGCCTGAACGGAGACCTGACCTACGACGACGTCTTCATCGTGCCGGGCCGCTCTGAGGTGACCTCGCGATTCGACGTCGATCTGTCCACCGTCGACGGAACCGGCACCACCATCCCCGTCGTCGTCGCCAATATGACCGCGGTGGCCGGCCGCCGGATGGCCGAGACGGTCGCCCGCCGCGGCGGTCTGGTGGTGCTCCCCCAAGACTTGCCCATCGAGGCGGTTCGGCAGACCGTGGGCTTCGTCAAAAGCCGTGATCTGGTCGCCGACACCCCGGTCACTCTGACCGCCGAGGACTCGGTCTCCGACGCGGTGGCACTGATCCACAAGCGGGCCCACGGCGCGGCCGTCGTCGTCGACGGGAACAAACCGGTCGGACTGGTCACCGCGGCCGCGACGGCCGGGGTGGACCGGTTCACCCGAGTCCGGGATATCGCCGTACGCGACTTCGTCACCGCTCCGGTGCATACCGACCCCCGCGCGGTGTTCGAACTGCTCGAGCACGCACCGATCGACGTGGCGGTACTCACCGCACCGGACGGCTCCCTGGGTGGGGTGCTCACCCGCACCGGCGCGGTGCGGACCGGCATCTACTCCCCCGCTTTGGACGGCGCAGGCCGGCTGGCCATCGCGGCGGCCGTCGGCATCAACGGCGATGTGGCGGCCAAAGCACGGTCACTGGCCGAGTCGGGCATCGACGTGCTGGTCATCGACACCGCCCACGGCCATCAAATGAAGATGCTGGAGGCCATCAAGGCGGTCGCCGCACTGGATCTGGACATTCCGCTGGCGGCCGGCAATGTGGTTTCCGCCGAGGGGACCCGGGACCTGCTCGCCGCGGGGGCGTCGATCGTCAAGGTCGGAGTGGGCCCGGGTGCGATGTGCACCACCCGAATGATGACCGGAGTCGGGCGTCCTCAGTTCTCTGCGGTGCTCGAATGCGCAGCGGCGGCAGGGGAACTCGGCGGACACGTGTGGGCGGACGGCGGTGTGCGCCACCCCCGTGATGTTGCCTTGGCCCTGGCAGCAGGTGCGGCTAACGTGATGATCGGGTCGTGGTTCGCGGGCACCTACGAGTCCCCGGGGGACTTGATGTTCGACCGCGACGGCAGACCGTTCAAGGAGAGTTACGGGATGGCCTCCAAACGTGCCGTCGCCGCCCGCACCGCCGGTGACAGCGCCTTCGATCGGGCCCGCAAGGCACTCTTCGAGGAGGGGATCTCCAGCTCCCGGATGTCGCTGGACCCGTCCCGCGGCGGCGTGGAGGACCTGCTCGACCACATCACCTCCGGGGTGCGCAGCACCTGCACCTACGTCGGCGCCCGCACCATCACCGAACTGCACGAACGGGCGATCCTCGGGGTGCAGTCGGCGGCCGGGTTTGCCGAGGGCCACCCGTTGCCCACGGGTTGGTAACCGGAACTGCGGGAACCGCGAGCGGCTACCATGGTCGTCTGTCCTGTGAGCGGAAAGGGGTCGGCGTGCCGCAGGCCCCCAGTCTGAATTGCTTGGTGCGCCCAGCGGAGACCGGATGAGCACCGTCTCCGTTGGGCTGAGCCTGCTCGTCTTCGTACTCCTCACCCTGGGCACCGCGGTTTTCGTCGCGGCAGAGTTCTCCCTGACCGCACTCGAACGCAGCACCGTCGATGCCAATGCGCGCACCGGCGGCCCCCGCGACCGGATGGTTCAGCGGGCCCACCGAACCCTGTCCTTTCAGCTTTCCGGTGCCCAGGTCGGCATCTCGATCACCACGCTGATCACCGGCTATCTGGCCGAACCGGTGATCGCGCGACTGCTGGCGCCGCCGCTGTCGGCGATCGGCGTTCCTGCGGGCTGGGTCGAGGGGGTGGCCCTGATCACGGCATTGGTCATCGCGACCTCGGTGTCCATGGTGTTCGGCGAGTTGGTGGCCCAGTACCTCGCAATCGCCGTTCCGCTTCAGACCGCGCGGGTGGTCGCCGGCCCCCAGGTGTTCTTCTCTGCGGCGGTCACCCCGCTGATCCGGCTGACCAACGGGACAGCCAACTGGATATTGCACCGCTTCGGGATCGAACCCGCCGACGAACTCAGTTCGGCTCGCTCGCCGCAGGAATTGGCCTCGCTGGTCCGTAACTCGGCCAAGCAGGGCTCGTTGGACCAGGCCACCGCCGATCTGGTCGACCGGTCCCTGCAGTTCGGTGCCCGCAGCGCTGAGGAATTCATGACCCCCCGCTCTAAGATCGAATCCTTGGGGGCCGACGACACGGTTGCCGATCTGCTGGCGAAGGTTCGCCAGACCGGCCACTCCCGTTTCCCCGTCACCCGCGGCGATCTCGACGAAACCATCGGGGTGGTGCACATCAAGCAGGTCTTCGAGATACCCCATGGCGAGCGGTCCAGCACCCGGGTAGGCAGCTTCGCGATGAGCGTGCCGGTGGTCCCCTCCACTCTGGACGGCGACGCGCTGATGGACCGGATCCGGGCCAACGGCCTGCAGACCGCGCTGGTCGCCGATGAGTACGGCGGTATAGCCGGGATGGTGACCGTGGAGGACCTGATCGAGGAGATCGTCGGCGACATCCGCGACGAACATGACCCGTTCAGTCCTGAAGTCGTGAGAATCACCGGCGGACACCGGGTTTCAGGACTACTGCGGATCGACGAGGTGGCCGACCAGACGGGCTATCGGGCCCACGAGGGCGACTACGAGACGATCGGCGGGGTGGTCATGAACGCCCTTGGGCACATCCCTGCCGAGGGCGAGTCGGTGGAGCTCACCGCCTTCGAACCCGACGTCCTGGGCAAACCACCGGTGTGGCGGGCCACGGTGGCGAAAATGGACGGCCGCCGCATCGACCTGCTCGACCTGGTCCGCCTCACTCCACCGACCGCAGAGGGGCCTGGCACTGATGGGCGGTGACCTTTTCGCACTGGTGCTCACGGTGCTGCTGATCGCGGCCAACGCATTCTTCGTCGCCGCCGAGTTCGCCCTGATCTCGGCCCGCCGCGACCGCCTCAACGCGCTGGCCGAGCAGGGTAAGCGCAGTGCTGTGACGGTAATCCGGGCCGGCGAGAATCTGGCCGTGATGCTGGCCGGCGCACAGTTGGGCATCACGATCGGCTCGATCATCCTGGGCCGGGTGGGTGAACCGGCGATCGCCCATCTGTTGTCGCCGGTCTTTCACCTGATCGGCATTCCCGACGCGGTGCTGCACACGGTGTCGTTCGTGTTGGCCATCACCATCGTGGTGGTGCTGCACGTCCTGCTCGGTGAAATGGTGCCCAAGAACATCGCCCTGGCCGGGCCGGAAAAGGTCGCGATGCTGCTGGTGCCCGCATACCTGTTGTGGGTCAAATTAACTCGGCCGATCATCGCAATCTACGACTGGTGTGCACGCACTGTACTGCGGGCCGTCGGCGTCACCCCCAAAACCGAACTTGAGAACAGCGTCTCGATGGTGGAACTCGTGGAAATGATCGCGCAGTCCCGCTCGGAGGGGTTGTTGGACCCCGAGGAGCACAAGCGGCTGTCCCGCGCCTTGCAGATCCGCAATCGGGCGGTCAGTGACGTGGCGGTCCCCGCGGAGAAGATCCGTTCGATACCGACTGCCTCCGACGGCACCGGACCGAGCGTGGCGGCCATCGAACAGGCACTGGCCGAGACCGGGTATTCGCGTTTCCCGGTCGTCGACGACGCCGGCCGATTCACCGGATTCATCCACATCAAGGACATGCTCGACCTCGTCGAGCACCCGGACGCTGCGGTCAGCGCCTCGACCGTTCGCCACCTGCCGCGGCTTGCCGCCGACATGGCACTGCCCGACGCGCTGTCGCGACTGCGCCAGAGCAACAGCCATCTGGCCCTGCTCACCACCGACGACGGCGCGGTGTGCGGCATGGTGACGTTGGAGGATCTGGTCGAGGACCTGGTAGGCACGGTCCGCGACGGCATGCACCGTGCCTGAATCTGCGGCGGACTGGGCCCGCCGGGCCGAGGACCACCAGAACAGAGTCGATGAGTTCACGGTCGCGCACCGGGCAAGGGCCCGCACTGGTCAGAGTCATCCCGTGTGGGACTTCCTCTTCACCTACTACAGCCAGCGCCCGCGTCAATTGCGGGTCTGGCACCCCGGATACGGGACTGTTCTGACCGGCCCGGGCGCGACGGTCTACCTGAGGCGGGTCGGGTACGCGCAGACCAGCGACGGGGTCACGGTCAGCGATCGCTATCTGCACTCCCGGATCCCCACGGTGGGCTTCGTCGCCGGGTTGCTGCGCGCCACCGCCTCCCGGCCGGCCCGATTCGGCTGCTTCGGGATGCACGAGTGGGCGATGGTGTACCGGGCCGGCACGGTGCGGCACGATGGCGTCCCGCTGCGGCTGGGACGGG
>NZ_JBILVF010000192.1:0-5624 GCF_044370595.1 Mycobacterium sp. | reverse complement strand
CGCCGCCGGTAGCCGAGCTGCCCGAGCCTCGCCCGGACCCGGCCCCCGCGAAAGCCGCCAGCGCCTCCCGTCGGGTCCGGGCCCGACTGGCTCGCCGGATGACCGCCGGACGGAGCACCATCAATCCGGTCCTGGAACCGCTGATAGCGGTCCACAAGGAGATCTATCCCAAAGCCGATCTGGCGATCCTGCAGCGCGCTTACGAGGTCGCCGAGGTCAAACACGCCGACCAGTTGCGCCGATCCGGGGACCCTTACATCACCCACCCCCTGGCGGTGGCCAACATCCTGGCTGAACTTGGGATGGACATAACCACGCTGGTCGCCGCACTGCTGCACGACACCGTCGAGGACACCGGCTACACCTTGGATGCGTTGCGCGCCGATTTCGGTGACGAGGTCGGCCATCTCGTCGACGGCGTGACCAAACTCGACAAGGTCGTTCTGGGCAGCGCCGCCGAGGGCGAGACCATCCGCAAGATGATCATCGCGATGGCCCGCGACCCGCGGGTCCTGGTGATCAAGGTGGCCGACCGGCTGCACAACATGCGCACGATGCGCTTCCTGCCGCCGGAGAAGCAGGCCCGCAAGGCACGGGAGACGCTGGAAGTCATTGCCCCCCTTGCTCATCGGCTGGGGATGGCCACCGTCAAGTGGGAACTGGAGGATCTTTCTTTCGCGATCCTGCACCCCAAGCGTTACGAGGAGATCGTGCGACTGGTAGCCGATCGGGCGCCATCACGCGACACCTACCTGGCCAAGGTTCGGGCCGACATCAACGCCGCACTGGGTGGGATGAAGATCAGCGCGACCGTCGAGGGCAGGCCCAAGCACTACTGGTCGATCTACCAGAAGATGATCGTCAAGGGCCGCGACTTCGACGACATCCACGATCTGGTCGGGGTGCGGATCCTGTGCGACGAGATCAGGGACTGCTATGCAGCGGTCGGGGTGGTGCACTCGCTGTGGCAGCCGATGCCAGGCCGGTTCAAGGATTACATCGCCCAACCCCGCTTCGGGGTCTATCAGTCGCTGCACACCACCGTCGTCGGGCCGGAAGGCAAACCGCTGGAGGTGCAGATTCGCACCCGCGACATGCACCGCACCGCCGAGTACGGAATCGCTGCCCACTGGCGATACAAAGAAGCCAAGGGCCGCAACACCGTTCCGCCTTCGCATTCCGCCGCCGAAATCGACGACATGGCCTGGATGCGTCAACTTCTGGACTGGCAGCGGGAAGCCGCCGACCCGGGAGAGTTCCTGGAGTCGCTGCGCTACGACCTGGCCGTGCAGGAGATCTTCGTCTTCACCCCCAAGGGCGATGTGATCACCCTGCCGGCGGGCTCCACCCCGGTCGACTTCGCCTACGCGGTACACACCGAGGTGGGTCATCGCTGCATCGGAGCCCGGGTCAACGGCCGGCTGGTAGCTCTGGAACGCAAACTCGAAAACGGCGAAGTGGTAGAGGTTTTCACCTCCAAGGCACCTAATGCCGGGCCGTCGCGGGACTGGCAGGGTTTCGTGGTGTCCCCGCGCGCCAAGGCCAAAATCCGGCAGTGGTTCGCCAAGGAGCGCCGCGAGGAAGCGCTCGAGACCGGCAAGGACGCCATCGCCCGGGAGGTGCGGCGCGGCGGGCTGCCACTGCAGCGGCTGGTCAACGGTGAGGCGATCAGCGCGCTGGCCCGGGAATTGCGCTACGCCGATGTCTCAGCGCTCTACACCGCGGTCGGGGAGGGACACGTCTCGGCGCGCCACGTCGTGCAACGACTGCTTGCCCAACTCGGTGGTGCCGACGGCGCCGAGGACGAACTCGCCGAGCGCTCCACCCCGGCCACCATGCCGGTGCGGCACCGCAGCACCGATGACACCGGTGTGGCGGTGCCCGGGGCGCCGGGTGTCTTGACCAAATTGGCGAAGTGCTGCACCCCGGTGCCCGGGGACAACATCATGGGCTTCGTCACCCGTGGCGGCGGGGTGAGCGTCCACCGCACCGACTGCACCAACGGCGGGGACCTGCGCCAGCAGTCCGAACGCATCATCGAGGTGCTGTGGGCGCCGTCCCCGACGTCGGTGTTCCTGGTCGCCATCCAGGTGGAGGCGCTCGACCGGCACCGCCTGCTCTCCGATGTCACCCGGGTGCTCGCCGACGAGAAGGTGAACATCCTCTCGGCGTCGGTGACCACCTCCGATGACCGGGTGGCGATCAGCCGCTTCACCTTTGAGATGGGCGACCCCAAACACCTGGGCTACCTGCTCAATGCGGTGCGCAATGTGGAAGGTGTCTACGACGTCTACCGGGTGACGTCCGCTGCCTGACGATGCCGCCGAGGGACGAGGCGGAGGAGGAGGGCGGCAGTCGGATTCCGCTGCCTGACGATGCCGCCGAGGGACGAGGCGGAGGAGGAGGGCGGCAGTCGGATTCCGCGGCCTGATCCGCAGACCCGACCGGTAGGGTTGCCCCATGCACGAGGTGCCACTGATGACCGGATTTCCGTCCGACCCGGGCTCGCGTGTCACGTTGCTCAATTGGCAGGATCCGCCGTTCAACCGTTGGTCTTTCCAGCATCTGCGTGAACTGATTCCCACCCAGCGGATTCCCCGCGGCCAGGGACCGATCCAGGCGTTGGCGCGTCACGACATCCCGCTGAACCCCGGGGCGGTCACCGTGCACCGGGTCGACGAACGGGTGTCGACGTTGGCCGAGTTGCTCGACGAGACCTGGACCGACGCTGTGGTGGTCGTCCACGACGGCCGAATCGTTCTGGAGCGCTACGACAACGGAATGACCGCCGATACCGTGCATCTGCTGATGTCGGTGACCAAGTCGGTGGTCGGCTGCGTCACCGGGGTGCTGGTCAACCAGGGTCAACTGGACCCGGATCAGCCCATCGACCACTACGTGCCCGAGGTCACCGGCTCCGGATACAGCGGGGCGACCACCCGGGATCTGCTGGATATGCGCACCGGCGTGTTGTTCCGCGAGGAATACACCAACCCACATTCGGAGATCCGCGAGATGGAGCGCCACATCGGATGGCGGCCCGGCTTGAGCCCCGGATACGTGGGTGGCATGTACGCCTTCCTCGCCTCGATGAGCGCGGCGGGCCCGCACGGGGGACCGTTTGTGTACCGCTCGGCTGACACCGACATGCTGGGGTGGGTCTGCGAACGCGCCGCCGGAGTCCGGATGGCCGACTTGATCTCCGATCTGGTCTGGCGGCCGATGGGCGCGGAGTTCGAGGCCGAAATCACCTGCGACGGAGTGGGTTCGGCGATCCACGACGGCGGGATGTCGGCCACCGCGCGTGACGTCGCTCGATTCGGGCAGATGTTGCTCGACGACGGCTACGTGGCCGATAAGCCGGTGGTGCCGAACCGCTGGTTGGTGCAGTCGCGCACCATCGACCCCGACGTACGTGGGGCGTTCGCCTCGTCGGCATCGGAGGCCACACTGAGCGGGGGCTGGTACCGCAACCAGTTCTGGTTGGTGCCAGGACCGCTCGGTGATCTGCAGGTGTGCCTGGGCATCCACGGCCAGATGGTCGTGGTGGACCGGGCGACCAGAACCGTCTCGGTCAAGCTGTCGACCTGGCCGACCGCCCAATCACCGGCCCATCTGGTCGACACGATCCGCGCGTTCGCCGCCACCGGCCGCCACCTGCGCGGGCTGGACGGCCAGGGCCACGACCGGACCGCGCTGACCGGACCGATCGGCATGGTCCAGGGCCGCGAACGCGGCCGCGGCTGAGCGGGCCGGCTACTTCACGAAGCCGATCGGGTACACCGCGGGCGGACTGGGCAGCGGTTCGCTGACATACATCGACCGGATCCCGTCGATGTAGCTGCGGCAGCGCTTGGTCAAGCCCTCGTCGGTCTGCATCCGCCCCTTGGTGACCAGGATGCCCAGGTCGGCTCCCTTGAACCGGTAATCCCCGGGTCCGTACACCCGCAGGAAGAAGCACTCGTCCTCGTGGGTGACGTCGTGCCAGTCGTTGGTGACGCCGATGAAATGCAGCGAGCCGTCCTCGGCCAGCCGGTACCGCCCGGTCGGCGGCGCGGCCAAGATTCGCTCCACCGCATCGTTGGGTTCCTTCATGATCAGCTGTGCCCACACGTCGACCGCCGCCAGTTCCCGCCAGCGTTCGTTGATCTCGTCCACGTCGGCCTGATAGTCGACATCCATGAATTCCAGCAGGTGGAAAAGGAACAGCGGGATGTCGGCGTACGCCCCGGCGGTGACGTTGGTCATCGAGGACGCCCCGGAGATCCGTGGGTTCAACTCACCCAGATAGACCTGATCAGAGTCCAGGTCCACCAGCACGTCGACTTCGAAGAAACCCTTGTACCCCTCTTGACGGAGCCGATCGCCGAGGCGGCGCACATGAGTGATCGCGGTGTTGCGGTGTGCCTCTGAGAGCGCTTCGGGGAAAAGGTCGTTGCCACACCAGCCCCCGCGGTAGGGGGTCAGTTCCGGGTAGCCGGTGAGGTCGGTCATGAACGGGCCGACGACGGTGCCGTGCTCGGTGTTGACCGCCTCCACCGCCACGGCTCTGTTGTTGATCCGCTTCATGATCTTGAGGTCCTGGCCGATGATGTTTGCGCTGTCGCGGTCCCACTCGGATTCGCAGGTGATGAAGAACGTCGTCTTGCCCGAGTCGCCGTACGGCGTCTGGACCACCAGATCCGAGCCCAGGCCGGCCGCCTGACTCAGCTCGCACAGTTGCTGGTAGGTGTCGGCGCGGGCCAGGACGTTGGGCACCGATGGTGCGCCGGCCTCCTCGCCGAGTCGGGTGGTGACGATTTTGGAGTCCAGGTGCCGACGCAAGGAATCCGGCGGCAGAATCAGTTCGTAGTCCAGGTCGCGGCAGATCTGTTCGGTCTCCTCGTCGAAGAAGACCATCGCAATCATCGGGCGTAATCCGGTTGCCGCGCAGCGTAATTCGATATGTCGCTGCACTTCCGGATCGCGCAGCAGGTAGTTGTTGATTTGCTCGGAGCTGGTGAACTCGATGTAGGGCTTGCTCTTGGGAGTGAAGACCCGCGGATGCGCGGCGTCCCATGAATCGTGGTAGACGATGTACTCGAATCCGCGCACCCACCTGTCGATCCCCAGCAGATTGAACGCGGTTGGGCCGACGAAGAAGATAGGCTGCTCGTTGGTTCGGAAGAAGGTTCGGACCTCCGGGATGCCATTAAGCCCCCGGGATCGGAATACGCTGGATACCATGGGAATACCGAGGTCCTGCCGGTTGATTTGCTGGGACGGGGGAGGCAATCTTCTCACGACGGCGACACCGGTGACCTGGAAATCGTTTGACTTGAGAACTCGGGCAAGGAGACCTTGATGGCCCAACATCCACTGGACTCGCTGTCGGCTGATGAGTTTCGGCGTACCGCTGAGATTCTCCGCCGCGAGGGCAAGGTGGCCGACGGTTGGCGCTTCACCTCAATCGAACTCCAGGAACCCGAGAAGAGTGTGGTTAAAGCCTGGCAGCCCGGTCAGCCGGTGCCGCGCAAGTCCGCCGCTGTCTTGCTGGACCGGGCCGAGAACAAAACCTACGAGGCCGTCGTCGATCTCACCGCCGAGTTGGTGCTGTCCTTCGAGCATGTTCCCGGTGTCCAGCC
>NZ_JBILVF010000191.1:0-5634 GCF_044370595.1 Mycobacterium sp. | reverse complement strand
AAGGTGGCCCCGAAGCTGTCCGCGGGCCGGGTGCAGTCGGTGGCCACCCGCATCATCGTCCAGCGTGAACGCGAACGGATGGCCTTCCGTAGCGCCGGCTACTGGGACATTCTGGCCGAATTGGACGCCAGCGTGTCCGACCCGAACGCCACCCCGCCGCGGTTCAACGCCCGCCTGGTCGCCGTCGACGGCAAGCGGGTGGCGACGGGGCGCGATTTCGACTCCCTGGGCGCGGTGCGCAAGCCCGGCGAGGTGCTGGTGCTCGACGAGGCCGCCGCCGGCGCGCTGGCCACCGGGTTGCAGGGTGCGGCGCTGACCGTCGCCTCGGTGGAGGAGAAGCCCTACACCCGCCGGCCCTACCCGCCGTTCATGACCTCGACGCTGCAGCAGGAAGCCGGCCGCAAGCTGCGGTTCAGCGCCGAGCGCACGATGAGCGTGGCCCAGAAGCTCTACGAGAACGGCTACATCACGTACATGCGCACCGACTCCACGACGCTCTCGGAGTCGGCGATCAACGCCGCGCGCAACCAGGCCCGCCAGCTTTACGGCGACGAGTACGTCAACCCCACGCCTCGCCAGTACACCCGCAAGGTCAAAAACGCACAGGAGGCCCACGAGGCCATCCGGCCGGCGGGTGACACCTTCGCCACCCCGGGGGCGCTGCACGCCGAACTCGACACCGACGGGTTCCGTCTCTACGAGCTGATCTGGCAGCGCACCGTCGCCTCCCAGATGGCCGACGCCCGCGGCACCACGCTGAGCCTGCGGATCTCCGGAGTCGCCGCCGACGGCCGGGACGCCACCTTGGCGGCAAGCGGCCGCACGATCACCTTCCCGGGATTCCTGAAGGCCTATGTGGAGACCGTCGACGAACTCGCCGGCGGTGAAGCCGACGACGCCGAAAGCCGCCTGCCGCAGTTGCGCCAGGGCCAGCGGGTCGACGCGATCAGGCTGACCGCTGACGGCCACTCCACCAATCCGCCGGCCCGCTACACCGAAGCCTCGTTGGTCAAAGCGCTCGAGGACCTCGGAATCGGCCGTCCCTCAACGTATTCCTCGATCATCAAGACCATCCAGGGCCGCGGATACGTGTACAAGAAGGGCAGTGCCCTGGTGCCGTCGTGGGTGGCGTTCGCGGTGACGGGCCTGCTCGAGCAGCACTTCGGCCGATTAGTCGACTACGACTTCACCGCCGCTATGGAGGACGAACTCGACGAGATCGCCGCCGGCCACGAGCACCGCACCAACTGGCTGCGCAACTTCTACTTTGGCGGCGAACACGGGGTGCCGCACTCGATCGCCCGGGCCGGCGGTTTGAAGAAACTGGTCGGCGAGAACGTCGACGAAATCGACGCCCGCGAGATCAACTCCATCGCGCTCTTCGATGACGCACACGAGCGCCCGATCTACGTGCGGGTGGGCCGGAACGGTCCGTATCTGGAGCGCATGATCGTCGGCGAGGACGGGGAGCCCACCCCCCAACGGGCCAACCTCAGCGATGAGATCACTCCGGATGAACTGACCCTGGAGTTGGCCGAAACCCTTTTCGCCACACCGCAGGAAGGCCGGGTACTCGGCGTCGATCCGGAGACTGGGCACGAGATCATCGCCCGCGACGGCCGCTACGGGCCCTATGTGACCGAGGTGCTGCCGCCTCCGCCGGACGACGATTCGGGAGTCACCGCCAAGAAGGGCAAGAAGCCCACCGGGCCCAAGCCGCGGACCGGTTCGCTGTTCGCATCAATGGACCTGCAGACCGTCACCCTCGAGGACGCGCTCAAGCTGCTGTCGTTGCCGAGGCTGGTGGGGGTCGATCCGGCCAACGGTGAGGAGATCACCGCGCAAAACGGCCGTTACGGCCCATATCTCAAGCGCGGCAACGACTCTCGTTCTCTTACTTCGGAAGATCAGATCTTCGACGTCACCTTGGACGAGGCGCAGAAGATCTATGCAGAGCCCAAGCGCCGCGGCCGGCAAGGTGCGGCTGCCCCGCCGTTGCGGGAACTGGGAGCCGACCCGGCCACCGGCAAGCCGATGGTGATCAAAGACGGCCGGTTCGGCCCGTACGTCACCGACGGCGAGACCAACGCGAGCCTGCGCAAGGGCGATGACGTGCTGAGCATCACCGACGACCGGGCCGCTGAACTGCTCGCCGACCGGCGGGCCCGGGGTCCGGTCAAGAAGGCCGCCAAGAAGACCGTCCGCAAGAAGGCGCCGGCCAAGAAGGCCGTCAAGAAGTCCTGACGGCAGCCGGCGGTACTCATACCCTGGGGCCTACCCCGTTCTATACCCGCAGGCCCACGCCCACGAGTGCGATCACGCCGATGCCGGCGATGAACGCCGCCATCACTGCGGCGATCGAATACGGCATGGCGCCGAACTCGGCGCGCAGCGCCCGCATCGCCTGGCGATGCTGAAGCCATGCCAGGGCCAACGCGGTCAGACCGGCAACGATCAGCAATACCGCGAAGATCTGCGGGCTTATCAGTGGTTGACGCAATGACTCCTTGGTCTCCAGATAGCGCATGAACTGATAGATCCCGAAGCCGAAGGCGATCATGGAGGTGCAGGTGCGGACCCAGGCCATCAGAGTCCGCTCGAGGGCGAGCCGGGTGCGATCGGCTGCGAGCCGAGTGGATGCGTCGGGCGGTTGCGGCGGCATGGGAGTCAGCGTGACATCTCAGGCAAGTCGCTGGGCACCGCCAGATTCAGCGGGCGCGCCAGTTGTGTGGGAGCCACGCGGCCCCGCAGTTCGACGATCTCTCCGACGTTCCAGCACAGCGCCTCGGCGTCCATCGCGCCGCTGACCGCGATCGCCGAAGCCAGCACGTGGCCCTCCTCCATCTTGGCCAACTCGGTCAGTCGGGCCGCCTCGTTGACCGGGTCGCCGATGACGGTGTATTCGAAGCGGGAGTGCGCACCGATATGGCCGGCGATGGCCCGGCCCGACGAGACGCCGATGCCGAACTCGGTCTGCTGAAGGACGCAGACCAGTTCGTCGTGCAGTTCCCGGGACGCCGCCAGGGCCGCGCCGGCGGCGTCGGGGTGCTCGATCGGCGCCCCGAAGATGCACAGCGCGGCGTCGCCCTGGAACTTGTTGACGAACCCGCCGTGCTTCTGCACGGTGTCGACCACGACCCGGAAGAAGTCGTTGAGCACGGTGACCACCTCGCCTGGGGGCCGGGTGGCGGCGAGTTCGGTGGAGCCGACCAGGTCGATGAACAGGACCGCGACGTCACGTTCCTGGCCGCCGAGTTCGGTGCCGCGTTCCAGGGCGCGGCGGGCGACATCCTCCCCGACATAGCGGCCGAACAGATCCCGCATCCGCTGCCGTTCGGCGAGTTCGCGGACCATGTCGTTGAAACCGGCCTGCAGCAGGCCGAGTTCGGTGGCGTCGTAGATCTGCATGTGGGCGTTGTAGTTTCCGCGCTGGACCTCCCCGAGCGCCCAACGAAGTTGGCGCAGCGGATCGGAGATGGCCATCGCCGAGAGCACCGTGCCGGCAAACCCGATGACCAGTGCCGCCACCGCGAGCAGCAGAATCGGGGTCAGCATGGCGTCGGCGGAGGCCTCCACCAAGGAGAACTTGGTCGCCACCACCGACAACACGATCATCAGCAGTGGCACGCCGGTGGCCAAAATCCAGGCGAGCACCAGGCGCAGCATGACCCCGGGCCGGCGAAAGTTCTCCGGCAGGCCGCCGCGTAATGCCGCCACCGCTACCGGCCGCAGCACCCGCTCAGACTGCAGGTAGCCGATGATGGCGGTGGCCGTGGCGCCCAGCAGGGTGGCCACCGCCAGTTCCGGCGCCGCGTGGCGGGCGACCGGCCAACTGGCGGCGATCAGCACCGCCGCGCCAACCATCCACAGGGTGATGCTGATCAGCGACCGGTACACCGGCATCCGCAGCGCGCGCAGCCGGGCCTGTTCGGTGAGGGCAGGGTCTTCGTCGGCCAGGAGCGCGTCGTGGCGCTGCCAGCGAAACACCGGCACCAGCAGGGCGAAACTGATCGCCGTGCCCACCAGGAAGGCCACGAAAACGTAGGTCAGGAAAAACGCCAGGTTCTCGGTCGGCAGATCCTGGAGTTTGACCCGTTCGGTGGGCGGCAGACCGAACCGCAGGAACCCCAGCACTAACAGCGCACCGATGACGTCGGCCTGCAAGAGGCCCATCGAGAACAACAGCCACGGGGTGCGTGCCAGCCAGCGGACGAACTCACGGATCCGTCCGCGCTGTGCTGGCGCGGTACCCACCGAATCACCGTAGCGGTCCGGGTAACGGCGTGCTGGTCGCCTGCGGCAGCGTGGGAACTGCGTTGTCCTGGCACCCTATTAGGATTGGCAACGATGTCCGGGGTATTTGCACGGCTGGTCGGCCAGGACGCGGTGGAATCGGAATTGACGGCCGCGGCACGCGCGGCGCGGGGTGATTCCGATCACGTCGGGTCGATGACACACGCCTGGTTGATCACCGGACCACCCGGATCGGGCCGGTCGGTGGCCGCGCTGTGCTTCGCCGCCGCCCTGCAATGCACCTCCGACGGGGATCCGGGCTGTGGGCAGTGCCGGGCCTGCACGACCACAATGGCGGGCACCCACGCCGACGTACGGCGGATCATTCCGGAAGGCCTGTCAATCGGGGTCGACGAGATGCGCGCCATCGTTGCCACCGCGTCGCGTCGGCCGAGTACCGGGCGCTGGCAGATCGTGGTCATCGAGGACGCCGACCGGCTCACCGAGGGGGCGGGAAACGCCCTGCTGAAGGTGGTCGAGGAACCGCCGCCATCGACGGTGTTCCTGTTGTGCGCGCCGTCGGTGGATCCCGAGGACATCGCGATCACGCTGCGGTCCCGGTGCCGTCATGTGGCGCTGGTGACCCCATCGGTCGACGCCATCGCCGGGGTACTGGTGGAACGCGACGGCCTGAGGGCCGACGAGGCCAGGTGGGCGGCCGCGGTCAGTGGCGGTCACGTCGGCCGTGCGCGGCGGTTGGCCACCGATGAGGAGGCGCGCGCGCGGCGGGCGCGGGCGCTGGGGCTGGCGCGTGACGCCGTGACCCCGGCCCGTGCCTACGCCGCAGTTGACGAACTGGTGGCCGCCGCCGAGGCGGAGGCTGTCGCTTTGACCGCCGAACGCAACGAAACCGAAACCGAGGATCTGCAGATCGCCCTGGGCGCCGGCGGCACCGGCAAGGGCACCGCCGGCGCGTTACGCGGTGCGGCGGGTGCACTCAAAGCCCTTGAGCAGCGCCAGAAGTCGCGCAAGACCCGTGCGTCGCGGGACGCCCTGGACCGATCCCTGATCGACCTTGCCAGCTACTTCCGCGATGCGCTGGTGGTGGCCTGCGGGGCGGATTCCGTCGTGCCCAGCCACCCCGATATGGCCGAGAAGGTCGCCGCACTGGCCGCCCACGCCGCCAGCGATCGACTGCTGCGCTGCATCGAGGCGGTGCTGGCCTGCCGGGAGGCATTGGCCGCCAACGTGAAACCCAAATTCGCCGTCGACGCCATGGTGGCCACCGTGGGGCAGGCGTTGCGGTCGGGGAACTGACTCGGGAGCAAACCGGAGGGTAGACTCAGCGCTCGGCTCAACAGGCCAGGCCGCCTTAGCTCAGTCGGCAGAGCGATTCACTCG
>NZ_JBILVF010000190.1:0-5642 GCF_044370595.1 Mycobacterium sp. | reverse complement strand
GGGGCTGCATCAGCTGAGCCGAGCCCTCAGCCTGGTCGACCCCGGCGCTGAATCCCCGAAGGAGACCTGGCTGCGACTGCTGCTGATCCGCGCAGGGCTGCCGAAACCCACCACCTGAAACCTGGGCGGTCCTTGCCGGCGATCCGCCGCCCGCGCTTCAGCCTCGGCCGCCCAAGCGGCCAGACACGGCCCGGCAGACTGGCATGATCGAGGTATGACCATCGACGCCATCTACACCGCAGAATCCACCGCAACCGGCGGAGGCCGGGACGGCCACGTCAAGTCCTCGGACGGCAAGCTCAACCTCGACACGCGCCCGCCGAAGGAGATGGGCGGCAGCGGGGAGGGTGTCAATCCCGAATTGCTGTTCTCCGCCGGCTACGCGGCCTGCTTCCTGGGGGCGCTGCGGCTGGTCGCCAAAAACAGCGGTGTCACCCTCGACGACGCCACCGCCGTCACGGTTCGGGTCGGGATCGGGAAGGACGACACCAGCTACGGATTGACCAGCGAGATTATCGGCTACCTGCCCGGCTTGGAGAAGGCCCAGGCCGAGGGACTGATGACGCAGGCCAATCAGGTGTGCCCCTACTCGAAGGCGACTCGCGGCAACGTGGAGGCCACCCTGGTGACGAAGGTCTGAGACCGGGCGGCTCAGTCTTTCGGGCGCTCGGGACGATGAGTGCGCTCCCGGTGCAGCGTTTCGCCACGGAAGAACGCCGGTGACTTCACGCTCCAGAAGACCATCAGCAGCACACCGAGACCGATACTGAGCACACCGACGATGAACACTGTCCCCACGCCGGCAAGCGACCCGCCACTGCCGTATTCGGGGCTGATCATTCGGTACGCCTCGAACACACCGACCGGGATGAGGATCAGCGCCGCAATCCCGGGCAGGATGACCTGTCCCAGTGCGGTGCGCCATGAACTCCAAGCGGTGTCCCAGAAGTAGACCACCGAGGAAACCGCGACGACGGTGTAGTACAGCATGATTGAGATACCCACGCTGTAGACGCAGTCCTCGACGATGCTGTCGCTGACCAGACTGAGGCCGCCGTAGATGGCCAACGTCGTCAGGCCGATGAACCAGGTGGTGAATTTCGGCGTCTGCACCGCTTGATCGACGGATGCGAATCGTTCGGGCAGTGCCTTGTAGGTGGCCATCGCCAGCAGACCGCGAACGGTGGACATCACGGTGGACATCGTGGCCGAGAAAGCCGACAGCCCGACGATCACCGCTGCGAGGATCGCGCCGCCCGGCCCGACCACCTCCCGGGCCATGCCAGAGAAGACGTCCTCGAGGTTGCCCTCGTGGGTGAGACTGCCCTCGTCGTTCGCATCTACTCCGGCGTAAGCCAGCGCAGCCACGCCGATGATGATGTAGGTGATCAGGATGATGACGATTGCGGTCACCCCGACCCGGCCGGCCTGCTCGGAGGTGCCGTCGGTCTCCTCTGACATGGAAAGCGCGGCGTCGAAACCCCAGAAGATGAAGACTGCCACCAGGAAACCGCCGACCAGATCGGACAAACTGGAGATGGCGAACGGGTTGAACCAGTCCCATGAGAACGGCTCAACGGAGGCACTGCGCTCCCGGCCGATGACGTTGGCCATCAGGATCGCGGCGAAGATGATCAAGCCGCCGTATTGGATGACCGTCAGGATGATGGTGGTCCGGGATGACTCCTCCGCGCCACGGGCGACCAGCCACGTCGTGATCAGAATGAAAGTCGCGGCGACGAGGAGTTTGAACCACGTTTTCGGCTCCTCCAGACCGAGTCCGACGCTCACGGCGTTGACGATGATTCCCGAGGCCCCGACGCCGGCCAGGATGCTCGACAGCATCAATGCGTAGCCACCTATCCAGCCGATGTGCGGCAAGATCGCCTTGGATCCCCAGGTGAAGACCGTTCCGGAATCCGGTGCTGCGTCGGTGAGATGTTTGTAGGCAAGAGCGACGAAGTACATCGGGATGACCGCGATGATGAAGACGATCGGCAACTGATAGCCCACCATCTGGGCGCCCGGTCCGAGGGCTCCGGTCAGCGAGTAGGCGGGTGCGGTGGCGGCCAACCCAATGGCCACCGCCCCAACCAGGGAGACCGACCCCTTCTTGAGGCCTTTGGGCTTCAGATCGCCCATCGGTGGGTCGACGGGCTCGATGTCCTGGGCCATGGAGCGAATTTTCGCACTCGTCGGGCGATTGCGCGGGCTCTGTGCGGATTCACTGCAAAGATGACGTCAACGCATCGGCCAGGTGTGCACCGGTTGGTTGCTGTGCATCAACTCGCAGTATTGACGAAGCATCTCGGCGAGTGCCCGGGGCCTGTCCAGTCCGCGCTCTTCAAGCCTGTCCACCGTGGCGACCTGCCATACCGCGCCATTGCGGCCGGTCTTGGCCCGCCCCTCGATGACGCCCAGATACCGGTCCCGCACGTCGGCGGCCACCTTCCATCGCCGCAGTCCCTCTTCGGCCTGCGGCAACAGATGGCGCAGCACCAACTCGTCGGGAGTCACTTCACCCAGACCCGGCCAATACAGCCGCGCGGCCATTCCGTTACGGGCCGCTTCGATGAAATTGTCCTGGGCCGCAACAAAACTCATCTTCGTCCATAGCGGTCGCTCATCTTCGGAGATGGTCCGGAGCAGACCGTAGTAGAACGCCGAATTGGCCATCATGTCCACGACGGTCGGTCCGGCCGGAAGTACCCGGTTCTCCACCCGGACGTGGGGTCGGCCGTTCACGACGTCGTAGACCGGCCGGTTCCACCGGTACACGGTGCCGTTGTGCAACCGCAGTTCGGAGAGCTTCGGTGTGCGCCCGGCGGCGAGTTCGGCGGCCGGGTCCTCCTCGGAGAGTTCCGGCAGCAGCGACGGGAAGTAGCGGACGTTCTCCTCGAACAGATCGAAGATGGAGGTGATCCAGCGCTCCCCGAACCACACCCGGGGCCGCACCCCCTGGGATTTCAACTCCTCGGGCCGGGTGTCGGTGGCCTGGGCGAACAACTCGATGCGGGTCTCGGCCCACAACTGGTGGCCGAAGAAGTAGGGGGAGTTGGCGCCCATCGCAAGCTGCGGCGCGGCGATCACCTGGGCGGCGTTCCAGTTATCGGCGAAGGCGGCGGGTTCGACCTGCAGATGCAGTTGCATGCTGGTGCACGCCGACTCCGGTGCGATGGATTCGGCCGGAATACTCAGGTGCTCCGCGCCGTGGATGTCAATCAGGATGTCCTCGCCGCGGGCGGTGAAGATCGAGTCGTTGAGCGCCTGATAACGCAGCGACGGGCTCATCCAACTGCCGGCCAGGTGTTCGGGCATCAAGGTGGGCAGGATCCCGATCATCACGATGTGCGCCCCGTCGGTGCTGGCTTTGGTCTCCGCGGCGTTAAGGCTGGCCCGCACCTCGGATTCGAGTTCGAGTGCGGTGCGGCCGGGCAGCGGTCGCGGCGGAACGTTGAATTCGATGTTGTAGGCGCCTAATTCGGTCTGATACGCCGGGTCGGCAATCGCGGCCAGCACCTCCTGATTGCTCATCGCCGGCTGGTACTCCGCATCGACGAGATTGCACTCGATCTCCATCCCGGTCAGCGGACGGTCGAACTCGAAGCTGGACTCGGCCAGCATGGTTTCGAACACATCCAGGCACAGCTGCACCTTGTGCCGGTACTGCTGGCGGTGCGCCCGGCTGTAACTGCTGTTCTTGACCTCTTCGCCCACGATGTCGATGCAACCTCGTCAACGGCCCCGGCGCAAGGAAATCACCGTTCAGAGCCGACGGGCCACCGCAACCTGCCGGTCGAATGCGGCGGGCCGGATATCGACCTGGACACCGACATGCTCACCAAGTGCGCGCAACGCCGACGGGCTGTAGGCCCGAAGGCAACTGATCAGACCGTCATGGGCAAACGGCCAGACCGGTGCCAGCGGCGCCATCGTCGCCAGCTTGACCAGATGCAGCACCGACGGTGGCCTCGCCAGGTCGATCACCACCAGCGCGGCAGCCACCCGGGTGGCCTCGGCGAGCACCCGGGCCGCCTTCGGCGGCGGCAGATGATGAAAGGACAGCGCGAACACCGCGACGTCGAAGGTCCCGTCCGGGGCGTCGATCGCGGTGGCGTCGATGGTCCGAACGTCCGCGCGCGGGTGCCGGCCGAGATCGGAGGCCGCCATCGCCGCCACAGATCCGGGGTTGACGTCGGAGATGGTGACCCGGGCGGTGGGGTGCTCCTCGAGCAGGACCCGGGACAACGCGCCGTGGCCGGCGCCGAGTTCCAGAATCGTCGGGTCGGCCACCCCGGCGACCTGCTCAAGAACCAGATGAGCGTTGCGCTGGTGTTCCCTGGTCAGCGAGCCCAACCGCTCCAACGTGGTGATCACGCCGAGCTTGACCTGGTCGTCAACGTCGTCGCGATCGAGGTACTCGGGGCGGTTTGTCTGCAGCATCCGGTCCAGCCAGGAGGCGTCGGGTCCGCCCCGCGGCATATCGGCCAGATCGGGAGAATTCGCAGAGCCCATGTAGACCAGCATGGACGGTGGCAGACTCCGTGGACAGTTTGTCCTCCCATGACACGCACCGAGGAGCACCGTGGCTGACTTCGTCGCTTCAATCGATCAGGGCACGACAAGTACCCGCTGCATGATCTTCGACCACAACGGTCTGGAGGTTGGCCGCAGTCAACTTGAGCACAAACAGATCCTGCCCCGGGCCGGCTGGGTCGAGCACAACCCGACGGAAATCTGGGGCAGCACCCAGACTGTGGTGACCTCAGCGCTGAACAACACCAACCTGTGCGCCTCCGACATCGCCGCGCTGGGCATCACCAACCAGCGTGAGACCACCATCGTCTGGAATCGCAACACCGGCCAGCCGTATCACAACGCGATCGTCTGGCAGGACACCCGCACCGACCAGATCGCCGCGGCACTGGACCGAGACGGCCGCGGCGATGTGATCCGGCGCAAGGCCGGTCTGCCGCCGGCCACCTACTTCTCCGGCGGGAAACTGCAGTGGCTGCTGGAGAACGTCCCCGGGCTGAGGGAGGACGCCGAAGCCGGTGAGGCGCTGTTCGGCACCCCGGATGTCTGGGTGCTGTGGAATATGACCGGCGGCACCAACGGTGGGGTGCACGTCACCGACCCAACCAACGCCAGCCGGACCATGCTGATGGATCTGGAGACACTGGACTGGGACGACGAACTGCTGGGGTTCTTCGGGATTCCACGGGCGATGCTGCCGGCGATCCGACCGTCGTCCTCGCCGCAGCCCTACGGCATGACCCGTGCCGACGGCCCGATGATCGGCGAGGTCCCGGTAACGGCCAGCCTCGGCGATCAGCAGGCCGCGATGGTGGGGCAGGTCTGCCTGAAACCGGGCGAAGCCAAGAACACCTACGGCACCGGTAACTTCCTGCTGCTCAACACCGGTGAGAAGATCGTGCGCAGCACCAACGGACTGCTGACGACGGTGTGCTACCAATTCGGGGACGCCAAACCCATTTACGCCCTTGAGGGTTCAATCGCGGTGACCGGCTCGGCAGTGCAGTGGCTGCGCGATCAGTTGGGCATTATCGGCGGCGCCGCGGACAGCGAGGCGCTGGCTTCGCAGGTCGAGGACAACGGCGGCATCTACTTCGTGCCGGCGT
>NZ_JBILVF010000061.1:0-18930 GCF_044370595.1 Mycobacterium sp. | reverse complement strand
CTCGCCGTTGACCTCATCGGACACCAGACCCATCGCGATACCGGCTACCGGCGCCTTCAGCGGCACTCCGGCGTTCAGCAGCGACAGCGTCGAGGCACACACCGAGCCCATCGACGTCGACCCGTTGGAACTCAACGCCTCGGAGACCTGCCGAATGGCGTACGGGAACTCCTCGACGCTGGGCAGCACCGGCATCAGGGCGCGCTCAGCGAGCGCACCGTGGCCGATCTCGCGCCGCTTGGGCGAGCCCACCCGGCCCGTCTCACCGGTCGAATACGGCGGGAAGTTGTAGTGGTGCATGTAGCGCTTGGACTTCTCCGGCCCCAGCGAGTCGATCTGCTGGGCCATCTTGACCATGTCCAGGGTGGTGACGCCCATGATCTGGGTCTCGCCGCGTTCGAACAGCGCGCTGCCGTGCGCCCGCGGGATGATGGCCACCTCGGCGCTCAGCGCGCGGATGTCGGTGATGCCGCGCCCGTCGATGCGGAAGTGGTCGGTCAGGATGCGCTGGCGCACGAGTTTCTTGGTCAGCGACCGGTAGGCGGCGCCGATCTCCTTCTCGCGGCCGGCGAACGACTCCCCGAGCTTGCCGAGCACCTCGTTCTTGATCTCGTCGGTGCGGTCGTTGCGCTCCTGCTTGCCGGCGATGGTCAGCGCCTGCGCCAGCGACTCCCCGGCGGCGTCGACGACGGCGGTGTAGGCGTCGTCGGCGTACTCCGGGAACAGCGGGTAGTCGGCGACGGGCTTGGCGGCCCGCTCGGCGAGTTCGCGTTGGGCGTCGCAGAGAGTCGCGATGAAGGGCTTGGCGGCCTCCAGGCCTTCGGCGACCACCGTCTCGGTCGGTGCCTGCGCCCCGCTGGCGACCATCGCGATGACCTTGTCGGTGGCCTCGGCCTCGACCATCATGATCGCCACGTCGTCGCCGGTTTTACGGCCCGCGACGACCATGTCGAAGACGGCGTCCTCGAGTTGCTCGACGGTCGGGAAGGCCACCCACTGGGTGCCGATGAGGGCTACCCGCACGCCGCCGACCGGTCCGGAGAACGGCAAGCCGGCGATCTGGGTGGATGCCGACGCCGCGTTGATCGCCAGCACGTCGTACAGATCGTTGGGGTCCAGGCTCAGGATGGTGACGACGACCTGGATCTCGTTGCGCAGACCGGAGACGAACGTTGGACGCAGCGGCCGGTCGATCAACCGGCAGGTCAAGATGGCGTCGGTGGACGGCCGTCCCTCGCGCCGGAAGAACGACCCGGGGATGCGGCCCGCGGCATACATCCGCTCCTCGACGTCAATGGTCAGCGGGAAGAAGTCGAAGTGCTCCTTGGGAGCCTTGCTGGCGGTGGTCGCCGACAGCAGCATGGTTTCGTCGTCAAGGTAGGCGACGACCGATCCAGCGGCCTGCTGGGCAAGCCGTCCGGTCTCGAATCGGATGGTGCGGGTGCCGAAGCTCCCGTTGTCGATGGTGGCGGTTGCTTCGAACACGCCTTCGTCGATTTCAGCGACAGACATACGTCCGTACAGCCTTTCGTTCACTGTTGTTTTTTAGCGCCGCACAGTGACGAGACGATTTGGCGGACGAACGGCTACGGTCGTCGATCGAAGCTGCCGGGGGGTAGTCCTCCCGGCAGCCACTACCGAAGACCGCCCGATCGGACCAAGTCTCGTTCCGACAGACGCAGGTCACAGGCCGCGGCGCGGCCAGAGACTTCCTCATGGTACCGCAGAGCGGGCCGTCAACGGCCGCGCGTCCCGCGGCCGGGTTGACTCAGAGCCGTGGTCAGCGGCGCAGGCCCAGCCGTTCGATCAGCGAGCGGTAGCGCTCGACGTCGACCTGGGCGACGTACTTGAGCAGCCGGCGCCGACGGCCGACCAGCAGCAGCAGACCGCGCCGGGAGTGGTGGTCGTGCTTGTGGGTCTTCAGATGCTCGGTGAGGTCAGAGATGCGCTTGGTCAGCATTGCCACCTGGGCTTCCGGGGAACCTGTGTCGGTTTCGTGCAGGCCGTAGGAACCCAGGATTTCTTTTTTCTGCTCGGTGGTAAGTGCCACAGGAGAACTCCATCTATTTTCAGTGCCGCGAAGAACTTCGGCGTGGCCACCGCGGACTGCAGCCGCACGCGTCGGTGAGTCTAACAACGAGAGGTGGCCAACGGCGAAATCAATTGATGCGTTGAGAACTCCGCTCAGCTCTGGGCCGCCAGGATAGCCCGGGCCTTGTCGGTGTCGCGGCCCATGGCCTCGACGAGCTCGTCCACCGAGTTGAACTTCGCCTGGCCGCGCAGGCGAGCCACGAAGTCCACCGCGACGTGCTGTCCGTACAGATCCGCGTCGGTATCGAGCACGAAGGCCTCCACGGTGCGGGTTCGCCCGGAGAAGGTCGGGTTGGTGCCGATCGACACCGCGGCCGGATGACGCTGCCCCGCCAGCACCGCTCCCGTCCCCGGTCCGGGGCCGAGCACGGTGAACCACGCCGCGTAGACGCCGTCGGCCGGAATGGCCGAGTACATCGGCGGCGCCACATTGGCGGTCGGATAACCCAGATCACGGCCGCGGCCCTCACCCCGCACGACGACCCCCTCGACCCGGTGCGGGCGGCCGAGCGCCTCGGCGGCGGCCACCACATCCCCGGCGTCGACGCAGGCGCGGATGTAGGTCGACGAGAAGGTGACCGATTCGCTCTGGTTCTGCTCGGTAACCAGCGACACCGACTCCACCGCGAAGCCCAACCGCTCGCCGGCCTTGCGCAGGGTGGCGACGTTGCCGGCCGCCTTCTTGCCGAAGGTGAAGTTCTCCCCCACCACGACGTCGAGCACGTGGAGTCGCTCGACAAGAAGTTCGTGGACGTAGCGCTCCGGGGTGAGCTTCATGAAGTCGGTAGTGAAGGGCATCACCAGGAACACGTCGATTCCGAGCTCCTCGGCCAGTTCGGCGCGGCGCGTCAGGGTGGTCAGTTGGGCGGGGTGGCTGCCGGGGAATACGACCTCCATGGGATGCGGATCGAAGGTCATCAGGACAGCCGGCACGCCGCGGGCCCGGCCCGCTTTGACGGCGCGGGCGATCAGTTCGGCATGGCCGCGGTGCACTCCGTCGAACACGCCGATGGTCAGCACGCAGCGGCCCCAATCCGACGGGATGTCGTCCTGCCCGCGCCAGCGTTCCACGCCGCCAAGCCTACGACTCATGTGCTCGGCGGGTCGCCGTCATCGTCGTCGAGGAGTCGTTCGGGATGGTGGGCGTCGTTGAAGCGCGCCGGTCCGGTTCCATCCGTCCAGCCGATGCGGCCGTCCTTGGTGACAGTGGTGATGTAGACACCGTCGGCGACGGCGCCGTGATCGGGTCCGCAGCCGAAGAAGAGGTTGTCCGCATCGGTCGAGCCGCCGGCGCTTCACCCGCGCGCATGGTGGATCTCGCAGTCGTAGCCGCCCACGAAACAGCCCGGTTTGGTGCAGCCGCGGTCGCGCGCGTGGCAGATGATGCGCTGGTCGGCGGTCGCGAGGCGCCGACTGCGGCCCAGATAGAGCGGTCGCGCGGAATGGTTCTCGAAGACCGCCAGATAGTGAATGGATTCGCTGGCCAGCCGGATCAGATCGCTCATCGGCAGGCGACCGGTCCCGCCTGTCCGTGTCGGCGCCGGCATCGGAACGGCCGGGTCACCGGCAGCTCTCGATGCCTGTTCCAGTTCGGCCAGCGTCGTCGTCACCACCACCGAGATGGGCGCACCGCGGTGCTGCCCGAGCCCACCGGAAGCGATCGCAGACTTCAGAGCGAGTTTTACCGCGTCATGGCATCGCTGCTCGGGGCTTCTGCGGTCCCGCTCGGGATCGCCGTCGGGTTGGTGCCGGCCGGGCCGCACCACTGCCGACACCGCCTCCAGATAGGCCCGCGCCTCTGGATCCAACCAACCGGACAGCCGACTCATACCGTCGGGCCCCTGAGCGCCCAGCACCAGGCCGCGCCGGCGAGCGCGATCCTCATCGTTGAAGATGCCGTCGGGATTGAGGCAATCGGCGATAACGGTTCCAACGACGCTGACGAACTGGGCATCCTGCTCCCGGGCGTGCCGGACCAGGGTGCGCTCAGCCTTGTCCTTGTCGCTCGCGGCCACCGCAGCGGGCAGTCGATCCAGGGCACGACAGACCGCGGCGACGTGGTCATCACCGACCTGGCCGGCCTCGACCGCGGCGGCAAGTTCAGGCAGTTCGGGCTCCAAAGTCGCTCCGGTCAACGAACGGCGGGGACGGATCCGGGCGGCCACCCGGAACCGCCGCCTGACCTCCGCGGCGGTCAGGCGCAGCCGCGACGCCATCAGGTCGCGGACTTTCACACCGGCGGGCAGCCCGGGATCGTCGGAACCGTCGATGGGCTCGGCGATCTCCGCGAAGATCCGGTAGGACAGGCCCCGATTGGCGCGCTGCTGAGTCTCCAGACGCTGGGCGATTTCGATGCGAAACGCGTTGCCCACCAGATCCGTCCCCGTCGCGCACAGCCGGCCATAGGCGGCCTCCACCACGTCGAGTTCCGCGCGGACCGCAACACGCGCCGCCTCAGCGGTCAGCGGTTCCAGCTGCGGTTCGGCGGTGGCCATGCCGCCAATTTACTCGAACGTATGTTCTATCATAAGCGGCTTGAGCTCCAGTTGTGGATGAACGCGGATCTGTGGACAAACTCAGCTCAGCGTCGCCGGGCGGATCACGACGACCGACCCGGTCCGCGGGCCCCGGTCCTCCAGAAGCGCGATCACCCGTCCGGCCGGGTCGGTCGCGGCATAGACGCCGCCGATTCCCGCTGGTGCCAAAGGGCGGCCGTGGCCGGCGTCCTCGGCCTCGGCGTCGGTGATGTCCCGGCGGGGGAAGGCCAGCAAGCAGGCCTCGTCGAGGGTGTAGCTCAGTGCCGGGCGTGCCTGGAGTTCCTCCAGGGTCCGGGCGTGATCCAGCCCGTAACCGCCGACCCGGGTCCGCCGCAGCGAGGTCAGATGACCGCCGACACCTAACGCCTGACCGAGATCGCGGGCCAGGGCCCGGATGTAGGTGCCCGACGAGCAGTCCACCTCGACGTCCAGCTCGACAAACGGCCCGAGGTGGCGGATGGCCAGGACGTCGAATCGGTCGACGCGCACGGTGCGGGCGGCCAGATCGACCTGCTGGCCTTCCCGCGCCAGTTGATAGGCACGTTTCCCGCCGATCTTGACCGCGCTGACCGCCGAGGGGCGCTGGGCGATCTCACCCCGCAACGCGGCGACACCGGCCAGGACCGCGTCATCGGTGACATGCGATGCCGAAACATCCTCCAGGACTTCACCTTCAGCGTCGTCGGTACTCGTTGACCGGCCCAGTCGAGCGGTCGCCGCGTAGGACTTGTCGGTCGCGGTGAGCAGACCGAGGATCTTGGTAGCGCGTTCGATTCCGACCACCAGCACGCCGGTGGCCAGCGGGTCCAGCGTGCCCGCGTGTCCGACCTTGCGGGTGCCGAAGATGCGTCGGCACCGCGAGACCACGTCGTGGCTGGTGATCCCGGCGGGCTTGTCGACGACGACGATGCCGGGCGCGCTCACAGCACGATCGCCGTCAATGCCAAACCGCCGGCCACCGACCACCTGCCGGCCAGTTCGGTCAGTGGCGGGCCGGATCGCGTCTCCGGGTCGATGAGAATCCGGGAGAGGAAACCGCCGGCCGCGCCGGCGTCGTCTCCGGTGTCGACCGTGAAGGTGATGTGGGCGTCCTCAAAACCGAGCCACCGCTGGGTCAGCGGGAACCAGGCTTTGTAGGTGGCTTCCTTGGCGCAGAACAGGATTCGGTCCCAATGAAGTTCAGCCGGCAGGGCCGCGATCTGTGTGCGTTCGACCGGGAGGCTGATGGCGTCGAGAACCCCGTCCGGCAGCACCCCGTGCGGTTCGGCATCGATGCCCACCGAACGCACTACACAGGCGCGGCCGACCACTGCACCGCGGTAGCCCTCACAGTGGGTGAGGCTGCCCACCACACCCTCGGGCCAGCGCGGTTCGCCCTTCTCCCCCTTGAGGATCGGCGCCTGGGGAACCCCGAGTTGTCCCATCGCCAACCGGGCGCAGTGCCGCACGGTGACGAACTCGTTGCGCCGCTTTGCAACCGAACGGGCGATCAGCGGCTCCTCCTCCGGCAGGGGGGACAGATCCGGCGGGTCGTGATAGATCTCGGCATAGACCAGGCCGGTGAGATCAGGCAGCACGGCCCGCATCAGTTCGCTCATCGGCGCCGGTTCTTGAGCTTCTCCCGGAATGCCTCAGCCTGGGCGCGCATCTCCGGGGTGATCATGAAGTGCCCCCCGAATTCGTTGAGGTAACCGGGGGCGTAGTCGGGATCGGGCAGCACCTGCCGCAGCCACCGGTAGGGCTTGCGCCGCCTCCACTCCCGCGGATAGCCCACTGAGACCTCTTCGAACCGCACGCCGTCGTACCAGGTGGTACGCGGGATGTGCAGGTGGCCGTACACCGAGCACACCGCGTTGTAGCGGGTGTGCCAATCCGCGGTTGCCGTCGTTCCGCACCACAACGAGAACTCCGGATAGAACAGCATGTCGCAGGGGTCACGCAGCAACGGGAAGTGGTTCACCAGGACGGTGGGAACCATCCAGTCCAGGTCCTCCAACCGGGCCCGGGTGTAGGCGAGCCGGTCGGCGCACCAGGCGTCGCGGGTCGCGTAAGGCTCGCAGGACAGCAGGAATTCGTCGGTGGCGACCACGTTGTTGTCCTTGGCGATCGCCAGCCCCTCAGCTTTGGTGGCCGCGCCCGCAGGGAGAAAGGTGTAGTCGTAGAGCAGGAACATCGGCACGATCGTGGCCGGTCCGCCCTGACCGGTCCACACCGGATAGGGATGCTCGGGGGTCACGATGCCCATCTCGTCGCACATCTCGACGAGGTAGTCGTAGCGGGCCCGGCCGAAGACCTGCATCGGGTCCTTGCCGGTGGTCCACAGTTCGTGGTTTCCCGGCACCCAGATCACTGTGGCGAACCGGCCCCGAAGCAGGTCCAGCGACCAGCGGATGTCATCAGTGCGCTCGGCGACGTCACCGGCGACGATCAGCCAGTCCTCCGGCGTCGCCGGGTACAGCGACTCGGTCACCGGCTTGTTGCCCGAATGCCCGGTGTGCAGGTCGCTGATCGCCCAGAGCGTGGGTGCCACAACCGAGCAGCCTACTTGCGGTCAATATCCTGATCGTGTGACGAGCACCAGGTTCAGCGATCGGGCGGTCAGCCGCGCTCTGCGCCTTCCCGCCCCCACCACCGGCTACCGGGTGCACCGCCGACTTGCCGTCCCGATGCGCGACGGTGCGCAGTTACGCGCCGACCACTACGCACCACTGACCGAGCGGCCGCTGGGGACCATCCTGGTGCGCTGCCCCTACGGCAGAGGTTTTCCGTTCTCCTTCATCTACGCCCAGCTGTACGCCGCCCGCGGGTACCACGTGGTGTTGCAGAGCGTCCGGGGTACTTTCGGATCCGGCGGCACCTTCGTGCCGATGGTGCACGAGGCCGACGACGCCGCCGACACCGTGGTGTGGTTGCGCCGACAACCGTGGTTCACCGGTACTTTCGGCACCATCGGGCTGTCGTATCTGGGCTTTACCCAGTGGGCGCTGCTGTCCGACCCGCCGCCCGAACTGGCCGCCGCGGTCATCAGCGTCGGACCGCACGATTTCCATGGAACATCCTGGGGCACAGGTTCATTCGCGCTCAGTGATTTCCTGGGCTGGTCAGACATGATGGCCCACCAGGAACGCTCCCAGTTTCACCGGCTGACCCACCAGATCCGGGCCGCCCGCCGGCTCGCCTCAGCAGTCCACAAGGTTCCCATCGGGGATGCCGGCCGGACTCTGCTCGGCGAACGCTCACCGTGGTACGAATCCTGGATCGAGCACCCCGATGTCGACGACCCGTTCTGGGAACCGATGCGGATGACCCACGCCCTGGATCGGTGCACGGTGCCGGTGCTGCTGATCAGCGGATGGCAGGACATCTTCATCGACCAGACCATCACCCAATATCAGCACCTGCGTCGGCGCGGGGTGGACGTGGCGATGACGGTCGGACCGTGGACCCACGAGGAGATGGTCACCAAAGCCACCGCCGGCACCGCCGCGGAGACGCTGACCTGGCTGGGGGCGCATCTGGCAGGAAACGCCGTCAAGCCGCGCACCCAGCCGGTCCGGGTGTACGTCACCGGAGGACCCGGGCGAGGCTGGGTGGATCTGCCGGACTGGCCACCGCCGACCACACCGCGGCAGTTCTACCTCCACCCGGGCGGAGGTCTGGGGTCTGGACCGGCGACGGGGCCTGGATCCGGGACCAGCTCCAGCGTCCGCTACGAGCCCACCGATCCCACCCCGACGGTGGGCGGGCGACTGCTCTCCCGGCAGTCGGGGTACGTCGATGACACCGCACTGGCCCAGCGCAGCGATGTGCTCAGTTTCACCACCACCCCACTGCAGGACGCCGTGTGCGTATACGGCCATCCGGTCATTGAGCTTGACTACCAGACCGACAACCCGCATTTCGATGTGTTCGTCCGGGTCAGCGAGGTCGATGCGCGAGGACGCTCACGCAATGTCAGCGACGGATTCCGTCGTTTCGACACCGCCCCCCAGGGTCCGATCCGGCTGGAGTTGGATCCGGTCGCGCACCGGTTCGGGCGCGGTTCGCAGATCCGGGTCCTCATCGCCGGCGGCTGCCATCCCCGCTTCGCACGCAACCTGGGCACTGGCGAACCGGCGATCAGCGGCCACCGGATGGTGCCGTCCACCCACACGCTGCGGCATGGATCGGTGTCGCGGTTGATCCTGCCGACCGGCGAACCGCTCTAGGGCTGCGCCGCGGGCACCGTCGACGTCGTGGTGACCTCACTGGAGCCGGAATCGGGTGTGTAGCTCACAGCGATGAAAATCGCGATGGCCGATAAGACGAAGCCCACCACTGCGGCCACCGCCAGCAGCACCTTGGGATTGGCCACCGGGTCGTTGTCCACCGGTGCAGCCTTGCAGGCCAAGCCGCCCGGCGCCAGGGGTTTGGCCCCGCACCGGCCGGTTACGGTGTCGCTATGGCTTCTGAGAGTTCCGAAATCTTGCTGCTCGACACCACCGACCGGGTTCGTACCATCACGCTTAATCGTCCGCAGGCTCGTAACGCCCTGTCCAGTGCCCTGCGCAGTCAGTTCTTCACCGCCCTGCGCGGGGCCGAAGCCGACGACGCGGTGGATGTGGTGATCCTCACCGGCGCTGATCCGGTGTTCTGCGCGGGGCTGGATCTCAAAGAACTCGGCAACACCACCGAGTTGCCCGACATCTCCCCGAAGTGGCCGCCGATGACCAAACCCGTGATCGGGGCCATCAACGGTGCGGCTGTCACCGGCGGGCTGGAACTGGCGCTGTACTGCGACATCCTGATCGCCTCGGAGCAGGCCCGGTTCGCCGACACGCACGCCAGGGTCGGACTGCTGCCGACCTGGGGGCTCAGCGTGCGCCTGCCGCAGAAGGTCGGTGTCGGGATGGCGCGGCGGATGAGCCTGACGGGTGATTATCTGTCGCCCGCCGATGCTCTGCGGGCCGGGCTGGTCACCGAGGTCGTGCCGCACGAGCAGCTGATGCCGACCGCGCGGGCCGTGGCGGCATCCATCGTCGGCAATAACCAGAAGGCGGTCCGGGCGCTGCTGGAGTCCTACCACCGCATCGATGGGGACGGCATCGGGTCGGGGCTGTGGCTGGAGGCCGAGGCGGCCCGGGCGTGGATGCGCTCGGCGACCGGGGACGACATCGCCGCCAGCCGAGCGTCCGTGATCGAGCGCGGCCGGGCGCAGGCCCGGCAATCAGAGTGAGCCGGGCGCAGGCCCGGCAATCAGAGTGAGCCGGGCGCAGGCCCGGCAATCAGAGTGAGCCGGGCGCAGGCCCGGATCCCGGCACCGCCCACCGGCCGGACCGCGTGCGCCAGATACCGAACACCAGGCGCAGGCCGATAAACGCGCTCAGCCCGGCCCAGATGCCGGCCAGTCCCCAACCGAACTCCAGCGACAGCCAGGTCAGTGGCAGGAAGCCACCGACCGCACTGACCACGGTGACATTGCGCATGAACACGGCATCGCCGGCACCCATCAGCACCCCGTCGAGGGCGAACAGCACACCGGCGAAGGGCAATTGCGCGACGAGGAACCACCAGGGCACCCCGATGGCGTCCAGCACGGTGCGGTCGCCGGTGAAAGCAGTGGGGAACACCGTTGAACCGGCGGCCAGCAGGCCGGCCAGCACGATCGCGGCCAGACCGGAGAACGCCGTCACCCGCGAGGCCACTTCCTTCGCGCGCCGGATGTCGCTACCGCCGAGAGCAGCACCGACCAGCGACTGGGCCGCAATGGCAAGCGAGTCCAGCACCAGCGCAAGGAAACTCCACAACTGCAGCACCACCTGGTGGGCCGCCAGCGCCGCCGCCCCGAACCGGGCCGCCACCGCCGCGGCGGAGACGAAACACGCCTGGAAGGCCATCGTCCGCACGAACAGATCGCGGCCCATCCGCAGTTGTGCCCGCAGCACCACCGGATCCGGGCGCAAACCCACTCGCTCGCTGACCAGCGCACCGCAGAACAACACCGCCGTGATCCACTGCCCCACCAGGTTGGCCACCGCCGAACCGGCCAGACCCCAACGCGGCATACCGAGCCAGCCATAGACCAGCAGCGGGCATAACAACGCAGAGACGGAGAAACCGACCAGCACGTAGCGCAACGGCCTCGCGGTGTCCTGCACCCCGCGCATCCAGCCGTTGCCAGCCAGTGAGATCAGGATCGCCGGCGCGGCGAAGATGGCTATCCGCAGCCACGGCAGTGCGGCGGCCGCGATGGCCCCGCCGCCGCCGATGGCCGACGTCAGGGGCGTCGCCGCCAGTTGCACGGCGATGACGACAAGCACCCCGATACCGGCGGCCAGCCAGCTTGCCTGCACGCCCTCCCGAACGGCCGCGTCGCGGTCACCGGTCCCGTGGAAACGGGCCGAGCGCGCGGTGGTTCCGTAGGACAGGAACGTCATTTGCGAACTGACCAAGGTCAGCACGAGTCCGCCGACGGCCAGTCCGGCCAGGCTCACCGCGCCCAACCTGCCGACGACGGCGATGTCGAACAGTAGGTACAGCGGTTCGGCTGCCAGCACCACCAGGGCGGGCAGCGCCAGCACGGTGATCCGTCGGACAAGCGACTCGCGGCCCGAACTGCCCGCAGCCGGTTTATCCAAGCGCCGCGGCGAGGCCTGCCACCACCTCATCGACCGGCCCGGCCGCCGAGTACCCCGCCGCCAAGGCATGACCGCCGCCACCGAATCCGGTGGCCACCGGAGTGAGGTCATAGGTTTTGGCGCGCAACGACACCGACCACTGCTGCGGGCGGACCTCCTTGAGCACTGCGGCGACCTCAGCCTCCTGCGTGGTACGCACGAGGTCGATGATGGACTCGACCTCTTCGGAGCGGTGCGACGCCCAGTCGGCGTGACCGACTACCACGTAGACAAGGCCCGCACCCGCGACCGCCTCGGGCACCAACACGGCGGTGGCGAGCACCCGGGACAGCAGGGAAAGCCGGCCGAACCGGTGGGTGTCGTGTAGCAGCCGGCTCATCTCGGCGTTGTCGACGCCGGCATCCACCAGACGCGCCGCCAGTCGCAACGCCGGCGCGGACGCCCAGCGGAAGGATCCGGTGTCGATACTGAGCCCGGCGTAGAGACACCGGGCCACATCTGCATCGATCTCCCTATCCCAGGTGTCGAGCAGCTCGGCGATCAGCATCGTCGTCGAATCACATTGCGGAGATACGTAATTCGCAGTACCAAATAGCGTGTTCGACTTGTGATGGTCGATGACGAGAACCTTCCGGCCGATGGTGAGCCGCGCAAGTTCACCGAGACGGTTGGGGCTGGACGCGTCGACGGTGACCACCAGGTCCGCATCCCGATGCAGGCGAGAGGGAGCGACCAGCAGGTCGCAGCCTGGCAGACCGCGGAGGGACTCCGGCAACGTGTCGGCGGCGGTGAAACTCACTTGAACCCGCACGCCGCCACGAACCAGGACCAGCCCCAGGCCTAGTGCCGCACCGATGGTGTCGGCGTCGGGTTGGACGTGGCACAGGATGATCACCGATCCGGCGGCCTCCAGCATCCGGACCGCGCCCGCGGCGTCAACCCGCTTGCCGGCCCGATCAGTCGTCGGCTCGATCGCTGTCATCGGCCTCGTGATCATGCTCTGCTGTAACCCGATAGGGGTCTGCGTCACCCGCCGGCGTAGCCCCGGCACGGATTCGGGCGACATCGGCGTCGGCCGCGCGGGCACGGGCGAGCAGTTCCTCCATCCGGTGAGCGGCGTCGGGAACCGTGTCGCGCACGAACGCCAGCGTCGGGGTGAACTTCACCCCGGTGCCGGCGCCGACCTTGGTGCGCAACACCCCTTTGGCACTCTCCAAGGCCGCGGCGACGCCGGCGTAGTCCGGTTCCTCGGTCAGCGAACGTCCAATGACCGTGTAATACAGCGTGGCGTCGTGCAGGTCACCGGTCACCTTGGCGTCGGTGATGGTGACCCCGGCCAGCCGCGGATCCTTGATCTCGTACTCGATCGCCGAGGCGACGATGGTGGAGATCCGCTTGGCCAGCCGCTTCGCCCGGGCAGGGTCAGCCATGACACATCTTCATCTGGCGGTTCATCAGGCGGGCTAGACCCGTTCCTTCTCGACCAGTTCGTAGGTCTCGATGACGTCACCCTCCTTGATGTCGGAGTACGTCACGGTCAGACCGCACTCGAAGCCCTCGCGGACCTCGGTGACGTCGTCCTTCTCCCGGCGCAGCGACGAGATGGTGAGGTTTTCAGCCACCACGACGTTGTCACGAAGCAGCCGGGCCTTGGCGTTGCGGCGCATAATTCCGGACTGCACCAGACAACCCGCGATGTTGCCGACCTTGGATGACCGGAACAGCGCGCGAATCTCGGCCCGGCCGAGTTCGCGCTCCTCGTAGATCGGCTTGAGCAGACCCTTGAGCGCCTTCTCGATCTCGTCGATGGCCTGGTAGATCACCGAGTAGTAGCGGATCTCCACACCCTCGCGGTTGGCCAGCTCGGTGGCCTTGCCCTCCGCGCGGACGTTGAAGCCGATGATGATCGCATCCGAGGCCGACGCCAGGTTGACGTTGGTCTCGGTGATGCCGCCGACACCACGGTCGATGACGCGCAGTTCCACCTCGTCGTCGACCTGGATTCCCAGCAGGGCCTCCTCGAGCGCCTCGACCGTACCGGCGTTATCGCCCTTGAGGATGAGGTTGAGTTGGCTGGTCTCCTTGAGTGCCGACTCCAGATCCTCCAGGCTGATCCGCTTGCGGGCCCGCGCCGCCAAGGCGTTGCGCTTGCGCGCGCTGCGGCGGTCGGCGATCTGGCGGGCGATACGGTCTTCATCGACGACCAGGAAGTTGTCGCCGGCCCCGGGAACCGAGGTGAAGCCGATGACCTGAACCGGTCGCGACGGGTAGGCCTCGGTGACGTCCTCGCCGTGCTCGTCGACCATCCGGCGAACACGACCATAGGCGTCGCCGGCCACCACCGAATCGCCCACCCGCAGGGTTCCGCGCTGGATCAGCACGGTGGCCACCGGGCCGCGGCCACGGTCCAGGTGGGCCTCGATGGCCACGCCCTGAGCCTCCATATCCGGGTTGGCCCGCAGGTCCAGCGAGGCGTCGGCGGTCAGCAGCACCGCCTCCTCCAGCGCCTTGATGTTGGTGCCGGCCTTGGCCGAGATGTCGACAAACATGGTCTCGCCGCCGAAGTCCTCGGCGACCAGGCCGTACTCGGTGAGCTGCGCCCGGATCTTGGCCGGGTCGGCGCCCTCCTTGTCGATCTTGTTGACCGCCACCACGATCGGCACGTCGGCGGCCTGGGCATGGTTGATCGCCTCCACCGTCTGCGGCATCACCCCGTCGTCGGCAGCCACCACCAGGATGGCGATGTCGGTGGCCTTCGCGCCGCGGGCACGCATCGCGGTGAACGCCTCGTGACCCGGGGTGTCGATGAAGGTGATGAGCCGCTCGACTCCGTCGTGCTCGACGCCCACCTGGTAGGCACCGATGTGCTGGGTGATGCCGCCGGCCTCACCCTCGCGGACGGATGCCTGGCGGATGGTGTCCAGCAGCCGGGTCTTGCCGTGGTCGACGTGACCCATGACGGTGACCACCGGCGGACGCTGTTCGAGATCGCCCTCGTCCCCTGAGTCTTCTCCGTAGGAGAGGTCGAAGCTTTCCAGCAGTTCGCGGTCCTCATCCTCGGGCGAGACCACCTGGACGACGTAGTTCATCTCGCTGCCCAGCAGTTCGAGGGTGTCATCCCCCACCGACTGGGTGGCGGTCACCATCTCACCGAGGTTGAACAGGGCCTGCACCAGCGCCGCAGGGTTGGCGTCGATCTTCTCGGCGAAGTCGCTCAGCGAAGCGCCCCGGGCCAGTCGGATGGTCTCGCCGTTTCCGTGCGGGAGGCGCACACCACCGACAACCGGTGCCTGCATGTTCTCGTACTCGGCGCGTTTCGCCCGCTTGGACTTGCGGCCACGCCGCGGCGCTCCGCCGGGACGGCCGAACGCGCCCGCGGCACCGCCACGCTGGCCGGGCCGGCCACCACCACCGCCGCCGCCACCGGCGCCGCCGGGACGACCCCGGAAACCGCCGGCGGCCGTACCGCCGGCACCGCCCCCGCCGGGGCCGCCGGGGCCACCGGGACGGTAGTTACCGCCACCGGCGCCGCCCGGGCGGGCACCTTGGCCAGGACCGGGACGGGGACCCCCACCGGGACGCGGGCCGCCCGCCCGACCCGGGGCACCGGGACGGGCGCCGGGCGGCCGCGGCGGCATGTTGCCGGGAGAAGCGCCGCCGGGGCGGGGTCCCCCACCGGGCCGCGGCGGCATGCCGCCAGGCCCAGGACGCGGACCTGCCGGGCCCTGCGGACGCGGAATCGGACGTTCCACCGGCTGCGCTGAGGAGAACGGATTGTTGCCAACCCGCGGCGGGCGCGGAACGCCGGGTTTGGGTGCGGCCGGACCAGGACGTGGACCCGTTGCGGGGGCCGCGACCGGCGGCGCCGGAGGCACCGGGGGCACCGGCGGAGCGATCGGGGCGGCCGGGGCCGCGGGGACCGGGGCGGTCGGCTTGGCGACCGGAGGTGCGGTGGCCAGCGCGCCGGCCTCCGCGACGGCCTCGACCGGCGCGGGTTTAGCTGCGGGGGCTTTCGCGGGGGCTTTCTTCGGGGCCTCGGCCGCCTTAGCGCCGCCGAAGGATTCACGCAACCGGCGCGCGACGGGCGCCTCGACTGTCGAGGATGCCGATTTGACGAACTCGCCTTGTTCGCTCAGGCGAGCGAGAACTTCCTTGCTCGTGACACCGAGTTCCTTAGCCAACTCGTGTACGCGGGCCTTGCCTGCCACTACATCTCCATCTCTAGAGGCGACAGCGGTGGGTCGGCCGCGCCTCGGGTTTAGCTATGACGCATGGTCATCGGGACTTCACGGTGTGCTCATGTTCTTCGCTACCTGTTCTCTCCCGGGTGGCGCGAACATTGCGAAATGCTCGACCACCGCGGCTGTGTCCGGTGTACCGGCGATACGCAACGCTCGACCGAAAGCCCGCCTTCGGACCGCTGCCGACAGGCACCGGTCATCGGGGTGCAACCAGGCTCCCCGGCCCGGGCGTGAGCCTGCTGTGTCTACGGCGACGGCACAGTGTCCGTTCCCCATCGACACGGCCACCACTCGGAGCAGTTCGACGGCCAACTCTCGCTTCCGGCAACCGATACACATACGCACCGGGGTGCGGCGAGCATCAGCGGCCAGACTCTCGCGCTGGATCACAGGTCAGTCTACGTCACCGCTGGGCGGTCGAGAACCACTCGGTTGGAGGGCGCCTACGTGGACTCCGGGCTGTCCGGGGTGACGGCATCGCTGCGGATGTCGATCCGCCAGCCCGTCAGCCGAGCGGCCAGCCGGGCGTTCTGACCTTCTTTGCCGATCGCCAGCGATAGCTGGAAGTCCGGCACGATCACCCGGGCCGCGCGCGCGGTGGCATCGACCACCTGCACCGATACCACCTTGGCCGGGGACAGCGCGTTGGCGACGAACCGGGCCGGATCCTCGTCGAAGTCGATGATGTCGATCTTTTCGCCGGACAACTCACTCATCACGTTGCGCACCCGCTGGCCCATCGGCCCGATGCAGGCGCCCTTCGCATTAAGACCAGTGTTGAGACCGCCGGGCTTCGCCCGCACCGCGATCTTGGAGCGGTGCCCGGCTTCCCGGGCCACCGCCACGATCTCCACCGAACCCTCGGCGATTTCGGGCACTTCCAGCGAGAACAGCTTGCGGACCAGGTTCGGGTGGGTGCGGGACAGTTCGATGCGCGGTTCGCGCGTGCCGCGGGTCACCCCGACGACGTAGCAGCGCAGCCGGTCGCCGTGCTCATAGGACTCCCCCGGCACCTGTTCGGCGGGCCGGATCATGCCGTCGGAGCCCTTGATCTCGGTGCCCAGGCGCACCACTACGTTGCCACGGGCGTTCTCCCGCGCGTCGCGTTGCACCACCCCGGCGACGATGTCGCCCTCGCGGGCGGAGAACTCGCCGTAAACCCGCTCGTTTTCCGCGTCGCGGAACCGCTGCAGCATGACCTGGCGGGCGGTGGTGGCCGCTACCCGGCCGAACCCCTCCGGGGTGTCGTCCCACTCGCTGATGACGTTGCCGTCGTCGTCGGTCTCCCGGGCGATCACCTGCACCGAGCCGCTCTTGCGGTCGATGTCGATGCGGGCTTCGGGCTGATGACCGTCGGTGTGCCGATAGGCGGTCAGCAGCGCCGACTTGATGGTGTCCAACAGTTCCTCGACGGAGATGCCACGGTCGATCTCGATCGCGTGCAGTGCAGCCATATCGATGTTCATGCCCCGGCCTCCTTCGGATGAGCGCCGCCGACCAGTTCAAGTTCCCGGGCGCTGGGCGGTGAGAACTCCACTTGGACGACTGCACTGCGGATATCACTGAGAGGCAGCCGACGGACCTCCCAGTCCCGGCCGCGGCGCACAGCGATCTCGGCGACGCCGTCGGCGGTGGCCCCCAACCGGCCGGTCAGCTCGGTGCCGTCGTTCAGCGACACCTCGATGCGCCGGCCCCGAGCCCGGCGGAAGTGTTTCTCGACGGTCAGCGGCCGGTCCACGCCTGGGGAACTGACCTCCAGCACGTAAGGCGCCTGGCCGGTGTCGAGGGAGTCCAGCAGCGCCGATGCGCAACGGGAAAGCTCGGAGACCACGTCGAGATCCAGCGGGGTGTCCCCATCGGCGACGATCCGGATGCGCGCGGGCCTGGTGTGGGAGTCGACTACAACGTCGTCGATCTCATACCCGAGCCCGGCGAACTCGTCGGCAAGTAGCTCGGTCACCTGCTCCGGCGAAGGCAATCCCGAAGAAGAACCCGAAGAAGAACCCGAAGAAGAACCCGGGGTCCGCTGCGTCACGGCGAGCTCCTCATCTTGAGTTGTTCTGGCAAGGCACCAACGATACGCCAGCAATCGGGGCGGCAATGGCAGGATGTGGGCGTGCTCCAGCCCGAAACCAGCCCCGTTCCGACGCCCGTACTGAGCCGCCGACGGCTGCTCGCCGACGGCGGGCGCGGCCTAGTGGCGTTGGCGCTCCTCGGAACCGCCGTCGCCTGCGGGCCGTCCCAGCCGCCGGGACCCGATCCGCTGGAAGCCGAGATGCGGTCGGCCCGCCAGGACTCCGAGTTGGCCACCGAGGCCGCAAAGACCGCCACACCCCCGATGGCCGCGGCCCTGCGCGAGGTGGCAGCCCTGCGCACCAGGCACGCCGAGGCCCTGGTCGAGGAGTTGGCGCGCGCCGCCGGCGAACCCATCCCGACCGAAACCACGGCGGCCAGCACCACCAGCGCACCCACGGGTAATCCCGCTCCGCCGCCGACTGTCGGCGATGTGGTCGGAGCGCTACGCACGTCGGCGGACAACGCCGCCAAGTTGGTGCCTACGCTGTCCGGCTACCGGGCCGGGCTGATGGGCTCGATCGCCGCGGCGTGTACGGCCGCGTTCACGGTGGGCCTGAAGACCGAGAGGAAGCCGCGGTGACGTCCCCGTCCCCCTCGACCGATTCGACATCGTCATCGGCCGAAGCCACCCCTGACCCGGACCGCCCGACCGAACCCGGGCCCGGCGCGCTGTTCGACGCCGTCGCCGTCGAACATGCCGCGATCTACGGCTACGGTCTGGTGTCGGCACACTCTTTGCCGACCCGGAACGAGTTGGTATCCGAGGCTGTGGCCGAACACCGCGACCGCCGCGAGGCGGCGGTGACACTGATGACCGAACGCTCGATCAAGGTGCCACTTGCGGCCGTCGGCTACCAACTGCCGATGGCGGTGGACACCCCCTCCGACGCCGCCAGGCTGGCGGTCCGGATCGAAAGCGACTGCGCGGTGGCGTGGCGGGCGGTGCTGGAGCAGGCCTCGGGGGACGACACCGCAGAACAGGACCGCGCTTTTGCCGGGACCGCGCTGACCCAGTGCGCGGTGATGGCGGCCCGCTGGCGGGCGGTGCTGGGCGCGTGGCCGGTGACCGAGGCGTTCCCCGGCGGCACCGAGTAGGTCAGGTGGGCACCAGCACGGCGGCGATGTCCTCGGCCGCGCTGGCGATGACGATCTCGCGGGTCTGGCCGTCGAACCGGTTGCGCAACTCCGCGGTCCCCTCCGCCCAGCCGCGGCCCACCACCACGATCCAAGGCACCCCCAGCAGTTCGGCGTCTTTGAACTTGACTCCGGGCGAGGCCGTCCGCTCGTCCAGCAGGACCTCGATGCCGCGACGGTCCAGTTCCGCGGCCAACTCTTCGGCGCCGGCCCGCGCCTCGGGATCCTTGTTGG
>NZ_JBILVF010000060.1:0-18960 GCF_044370595.1 Mycobacterium sp. | reverse complement strand
GTAGCCGATCTCCAGTGCCGTCTTCACCGCGCCGGCGGTCTCCTCCGGCGGGACCTGGTAGACCCCGAAGCCCAACTGCGGGATCTGATTGCCGTCGTTGAGGGTGATCAGTGGGACGGTGTTCGGGCCGATCGTGCTCATGGTGCTCCTTCGTCGTGGCCTGAGTCTTCTAGTGCGCGGTGCTCTCGTCCAGTGCGGCCAGCAGTCGCCGGGCCGCAGCCACCCGCCGGGCCTGCGCCCCGGTCAGGCCGTCCAGCGCGCACTCCGGGTCGGCCGGCGGTCCGCGGTGGCCGCAACCGCGTGAGCAGTCGGCCACCACGTCGGCCAGGTCCGAGAATGCCAGCATCACATCGTCGTGCTCGATGTGGGCCAGCCCGAACGACCGGATGCCGGGTGTGTCGATCACCCAGCCGCCGCCGGGGAGCGGCAGTGCCACCGACTGGGTGGAGGTATGTCGTCCCTTCCCCACACCGGACACCGCCCCGATGGCCCGCTGGGCCTGCGGCACAAGCCGATTCACCAGCGTCGACTTCCCGACACCGGAGTGGCCCAGCAGCACGGTGATGTGTCCGGTCAGCAGCGTCTGCACCTCTTCAAGCGGTTGGTCGCGACCGGCGGCGACCACGGTGAGGTCCAGGTCGGCGAACTGTGCGGCGAACGGTGCCGCCGCGGCGAGATCGGTCTTGGTCAGGCACAGGATCGGCCGCACCCCGCCGGTGTAGGCGGCGATCAGCGCGCGGTCGACCAGGCCGGTGCGCGGCGGCGGGTCGGCCAACGCGACGACCACCATCATCTGGTCGGCGTTGGCCACCACCACCCGTTCGGTCGGGTCGGTGTCATCGGCGGTGCGGCGCAACACCGTTCGCCGGTCGGCGCGCCGGACGATCCGGGCCAGGGTGTCGGGACGGCCGGACAGATCGCCGACCACGTCCACCTCGTCGCCGACCACGATCGGGGTGCGGCCCAGTTCGCGGGCCCGCATCGCCGTCACCGGCCGGTGCGGGTCGCCGTCCAGCACGCACCCCCACCGGCCGCGGTCCACGGCGACCACCATGGCGGCCTCGGCGTCGGCGTGCTCGGGTCGGGTCTTGGTGCGTGGACGCGATCCGCGGCCGGCCCGGACATGGACGTCGGACTCGTCGTAGTCCCGCCTGCCGCTCAAGTCCGGGCGTTCCCAGTCTGTTGGGCACCGGCCAGCATCGCCGCCCACAACCCCGGAAAGTCCGGCAGCGTCTTGGCGGTGGTGTCGATGTCCTGGACCGCCACACCGGGCACCCGCAGGCCGATGATCGCGCCCGCCGTGGCCATCCGGTGGTCGGCGTAGGACTGCCACACCCCGGCGTGCAGCGGTGCCGCGGTGATCACCAGCCCGTCGGGGGTCTGCGCGCAGTCGCCGCCGAGCCGGTTGATCTCGGTGCTCAGCGCGGCCAACCGGTCGGTCTCGTGGCCGCGCAGGTGCGCGATGCCGGTCAGCCGGGACACCGACCCGGTCTCGGCCAGGGCTGCGATCGCGGCCACCGAGGGGGTCAGTTCACCGACGTCGTGCAGGTCGATGTCGAAGCCCCGGTAACCCGCCGGTCCGGTGATCTCCAGGTGTGAATCCGACTGTCGCACAACCGAACCGGTCATTCTCAGGATCGCCAGGATGTGCTCGGCGGGCTGTACGCTGACCTGCGGCCAGCCGGTGATGCGCACCGACCCGCCGGTGACGATCGCCGCGGCCAGGAACGGCAGCGCGTTGGACAGGTCGGGTTCGACGTCCCAGTGCCGGGCCGCGACCGCACCGGGGCGCACCGCCCAGCGGTTCGGGGTCCCGTCGTCGACGTCCACCCCGGCCTGGCGCAGCATCGCCACCGTCATCTCGATATGCGGGGCTGAGGGCACCGAGGCGCCGGTGTGCAGCACCTCCAGCCCGTGACCGAAGGCCGCCCCGCACAGCAGCAGTCCGGAGACGAACTGAGAGGACGCCGAGGCGTCGATGCGCACCGGGCCGCCGGCCACCGCGCCACGGCCGTGCACGGCGAACGGCAGACCCGTCCCGTCGACGTCCACCCCGAGGGACCGCAAGCCGTCCAGCAGCGGAGCGATCGGCCGGGCCCGCGCCTGCTCGTCGCCGTCGAAGCGCACCGTCGCGGTGCTCAGCGCCGCCAGCGGGGGCACGAACCGCAGCACCGTCCCGGCCAGCCCGCAGTCGATAGTGGCCGCCGGACCGGGATCCAGCTCCCCGTCGACGACCAGGTCGGTGCCCTCCCCGTCGACCCCCAGCCCCAGGGTCTGCAACGCCCCGATCATCAAGTCGGTGTCCCGGCTGCGCAGCGCCCCGCCGATGGTGGATCGGCCCTGCCCCCCGGCTGCGGCCAGCCCGGCCAGCACCAACGTGCGGTTGGTCTGGGACTTCGACCCGGGGACTGTCACCCACGCGTCCACCGGAGCGGGGGCGTGCGGCGCCGGCCAGGGGTTCACGGGAGTACATCCTGCCTTGCCGGGGCACCATGGAGACATGTGTGGGCGTTTCGCGGTGACCTCCGACCCGGCGACGTTGGCCGCCGAGATCGACGCGGTCAATGAGACCGGGCAGGATTTCGCCGGCCCGAACTACAACGTCGCCCCCACGACCAGCATCGCCGCGGTGGTGGCCCGGCACAGCGATGCCGGCGACGAGCCCACCCGGCGGCTGCGACTGATGCGGTGGGGCCTGCTGCCGAGTTGGGTCAAGGCCGACGCCGACGGCCGTCCGCTCGCCAGGGCCCAGCTGATCAACGCCCGCGCCGAGACGCTCACCTCCGCACCGGCCTTCCGGACCGCCGCCGAACACAAGCGCTGCCTGATTCCGATGGACGGCTACTACGAGTGGATGCCCACCCCCGAGCCGGCCGGCGGCAAGGCCCGCAAGACGCCGTTCTACATCCACCGGGCGGACGGCCGTCCGTTGCTGGTGGCCGGCCTGTGGTCGGTGTGGCGGCCGGCGGCGACTTCCGAACCCCTGTTGAGTTGCACCGTGGTCACCACCGCTGCCTCTGGTGAACTCGCCCGGGTGCACGACCGGATGCCACTGCTGCTGGCCGAGGCGGACTGGGACCGCTGGCTGGATCCGGACCGGCCGGCGCCGAGTGACCTGTTGGTCGGGGTCCCCGACACCGCCACGATGGCGATGCGGGAGGTGTCGATCTTGGTCAACAACGTCCGGAACAACGGCCCGGAGCTCATCGAACCGGCCGAGCCGGACAACCAACCGGTCGGTCTGTTCTAGACCGCTTACTGGCGATAGCATCGGGACAGACCCCGAGGAGTAGCCATGACCACAGTTCAGCCAGCGACCGGCACCATCACGGTGCACAATCCCGCCGACGGCACGGTGGCGGGCACGGTGCCCCATGACGGCCCCGAGGTCGTGGCGGCCAAGGCCCGGGAACTGCGGCTGTTCCAGCAGGACTGGGAGGCCATGGGCGGGCGCGGCCGCAAGAAGTGGATGCTCAAGTGGCAGGACTGGATCCTCGACAACGCCGACCACCTCACCGAGGTGCTGATGTCGGAGACCGGCAAGAGCCGCATCGACGCCGCCCTGGAGCCGGTCGGGGTGGCCGACGCCATCAAGTACTGGGCCACCAACGCCGAGGAATTCCTCGCCGACAAGCACCCCAAGGCGCACACCCCGCTGTTCAAGGTCAAGAAGCTCACCACCCTCTATCGGCCTTACCCGGTGGTCGGCATCATCGAGCCGTGGAACTTCCCGCTGGCGATGCTCGGCCTGGACGTGGTCCCGGCGCTGGCCGCCGGTGCGGCGGTGCTGCTGAAACCCTCTGAGGTGACACCACTGTCGGCCGTCGAGTTCGTCCGCGGCTGGAACGAAGTCGGCGCCCCGCCGGTGCTCGGGCTGACCACCGGCTACGGCGACACCGGCGCGGCGGTGATCGCCAACTCCGACTACGTCCACTTCACCGGGTCGACGGCCACCGGCAAGAAGGTGGCGGTGGCCTGCGCCGAGCGGCTGACTCCGTTCAGCCTCGAACTCGGCGGTAAGGACCCGGCCATCGTGCTGGCCGACGCCGACGTCGACCGGGCCGCCAACGGCATCGCCTGGGGCGGCATGTTCAACGCCGGCCAGGTGTGCATCTCGGTGGAGCGGGTCTACGTCGAGGCGCCGATCTACGACGAGTTCGTCGCCAAACTGACCGCCAACGTCAACAAGATCCAGCAGGGCAGCGAATCCGGCAGCGACTTCACCTACGACACCGGCGCGATGGCCACCGCCGCACAGCGCGACATCGTCGACCGGCACGTCAAGGAGGCCGTCGCGGCCGGCGCCAAGGTGCTCACCGGCGGCAAGCCCACCGGGGTGGGCACCTTCTTCCAGCCCACCGTGCTCGCCGACGTCGACGCGTCGATGAGCTGCATCGCCGAGGAGACCTTCGGTCCCACCCTGCCGGTGGTCAAGGTCGCCGACGAGGAGGAGGCCATCCGGCTGGCCAACGACTCCCGCTACGGGCTTTCGGCCACCGTGTGGACCGGTGACACCGACCGCGGCGAGCGGATCGCCCGCCGTCTGGAATGCGGCGCGGTCAACATCAACGACGCGCTGACCAACGTGTTCTGCCCCACCCTGCCGATGGGCGGCTGGAAGGAGTCCGGCATGGGCTACCGCTCCGGCGGGGCCAACGGCCTGATCAAGTTCTGCCGGCAGCAGGCCATCACCGCACCGCGGATCCCGACCCAGAAGTCGGAGATGATGTGGTACTCGGCTCCGCGTAAGCAGGCCAAGTTCGCGCTGGCGGCGATGCGTGCCTTCGCCGGCAGCGGCTGGCGCAAGCTGGGCCGCAAGGGCCTGGGCGGCTGAGCCGGCCGGACCCCGCTAGGGGTTGCGGTAGCCCGGCGGGTTGGCGCTGTCCACCCACAGGTCCACACCGAGTTCGGAGCCCGGCAGGCAGTCATAGACCGACAGGTCGGTGACGCCGCTGTCCAGCAGCACGTCCTCGCACAGCAGGCTCTGCCCGGTGAACTGCGCCGCCGGCCGGCTCAGCACCGCATAGGCGGCGTCGGCGTACACCTCCGGCTTGCGTGAGCGCTTCATCGACTCGTCCCCGCCGAGCAGGTTCTGCACCGCGGCGGTGGCCACCATGGTGCGCGGCCACAGCGTGTTGGAGGCGATGCCGACTGAACGCATCTCCTCGGCGATCCCCAACGCGCACAACGTCATCCCATACTTGGCCATCATGTACGGCGTCGGGGTGAGCCACTTGGGCTCCATCCGGATCGGCGGCGACAGGGTGAGGATGTGCGGGTTGTCCCGTCCCTTCATATGCGGGATGCAGGCCTGGGAGACCGCGTAGGTGCCGCGCACCTGGATGCCGTTCATCAGGTCGAAGCGTTTGAGCGGAACGTCCTCGATGGAGCCGAGGTTGATCGCGCTGGCGTTGTTGACGCAGATGTCGATACCGCCGAACTGCTCGATGGTCTTGGCGACCGCCGAGGCCACCGAGTCACCGTCGCGGATGTCACCGACGATCGGCAGCGCCTGCCCGCCGGCCTCCTCGATCTCCGCCGCGGCGGTGTAGATGGTGCCGGGCAGCTTGGGGTGCGGTTCGGTGGTTTTTGCCACCAGCGCGATGTTGGCGCCGTCGGCGGCTACCCGTTTGGCGATCGCCAAGCCGATGCCGCGGCTGGCGCCGGAGATGAACATGATCTTGCCGGAGAAGGTTCCCATACCGCACAGCCTAGGATCAGTGCCCAATGACAGATATCGACGAGGCCCGGGAAGAGTCCGACGCCGACCTGACTGCGCGCTTCGAGCGCGATGCGATCCCGCTGATGGACCAGCTCTACGGCGGTGCTCTGCGGATGACCCGCAACCCCGCCGACGCCGAGGACCTGGTGCAGGAAACCATGGTCAAGGCCTATTCGGCGTTCCGGTCGTTCCGCGAGGGCACCAACCTCAAGGCCTGGCTGTACCGGATCCTGACCAACACCTACATCAACAGCTACCGCAAGAAGCAGCGCCAGCCCGCCGAGTACCCCACCGACGAGATCACCGACTGGCAATTGGCCGCCAACGCCGAGCACACCTCGACCGGATTGCGCTCCGCAGAGGTCGAGGCTTTGGAAAACCTGCCGGATAGTGAAATCAAAGAGGCTCTCCAAGCGTTACCAGAAGAGTTCCGGCTCGCGGTGTACCTAGCCGACGTCGAGGGCCTGCCCTATAAGGAGATCGCCGAGATCATGGAGACGCCGATCGGGACCGTGATGTCCCGGCTGCACCGCGGCCGCCGTCAGCTGCGCGGGCTGCTGGCCGACGTCGCCAGGGACCGCGGGATGCTGCGCGGTCGTGACGAGGCCGTTGAGGACGAGGAGGTCACGCCGTGACGGTCGAGGATGGCGTTGCGGGCGGTATCGCCGACCCGGATCCCGGTCACACCGACTGTGCGGTGGTCATCCGGGAGGTGTGGGCCCTGCTCGACGGTGAGGTCGACCACGTCGAGCGGGAGCGGTTGCGGCACCACCTCGACCATTGCCCGGCCTGCCTGCGCCACTACGGGGTGGAGGAGCGGATCAAGAGACTGATCGCCGCCAAGTGCAGCGGCGAGAAGGCACCCGCCTACCTGGTGGAGCGGGTGCGGATACAGATCAGCCGGACGACGATCATCCGGCGGGAGTTCTAGGCCCTCCGCGAGCGTGACGCCGGGGTACTCAGGCGTTGGGCCGCCTGCCGTGGTTGGCCTTGCTGTGCTTGCGGTCGCGCTTCTTACGCCCACGCTTCGCCATGAGGATTCCTCCTAGATGAGATCATGTGTCTCCGCGGCAGCGTCGCTCGCGGTTCCGTTGCCCCCAGTGTCTCACGGCGGCTATCCCCGCCAGCCACCCGCCTGTGTGGTTCGATAGGGATATGGCCGAGGACGTGCGCGCTGAGATCGTGGCCAGTGTGCTGGAGGTCGTGGTCAGCAAGGGTGACCAGATCGGCCCCGGGGACACTGTGGTGCTGCTGGAGTCGATGAAGATGGAGATTCCGGTGCTCGCCGAGATCGGTGGCACCATCTCCGAGGTCAATGTCGCCGTCGGCGACGTCATCCAGGCCGGCCACCTGATCGCCGTCATCGACGACTAGCGGTGTCGACCCTCGGTGACCTGCTCGCCGAGCACACGGTGCTGCCCGGCGGCGCGGTGGACCATCTGCACGCGGTGGTCGGGGAGTGGCAACTGCTGGCCGACCTCTCCTTCGGCGACTTCCTGATGTGGGTGCCCCGCGAGGACGGCGCCCTGGTCTGCGTCGCCCAATGCCGGCCCAACACCGCCCCCACTGTGCTGGTCGCCGATGCCGTCGGCACCGTCGTCGCCGAGGACGCCCTGCTGGGGGCGGTCCCGGTGCGCTACCGCGGCGAGGTGGTGGCCTGGCTGACCCTGCAGAGCGCCGACGACGGCCGACGCACCTCATCGCGTCTGGAGAAGGCCTATTTGGACTGTGCGGCAAAGCTTGTGGACATGGTCGCTGAGGGCACCTTCCCCAACACCGGTGACCAGGCCATCTCCCGGTCCAGCCCGCGGGTCGGGGATGGTTTCATCCGCCTGGATGTCGACGGTGCGGTCGGCTATGCCAGCCCGAATGCACTGTCGGCCTACCACCGGATGGGGCTGACCGCCGAGTTGGAGGGCCACAACCTGGTGGCGATCACCCGTCCGCTGATCTCCGATCCGTTCGAGGCCCACGAGCTCGCCGAGCACGTCGGGGCTTCGGTCGCCGGCGGCTCAGGGATGCGCCTGGAGATCGACGCCGGCGGGGCGACCGTCCTGCTGCGCACGCTGCCCCTGGTGGTCGGCGGCGTCTTGGCCGGGGCGGCGGTGCTGGTGCGCGACGTCACCGAGGTCAAACGTCGTGACCGGGCGCTGCTGTCCAAGGACGCCACCATCCGGGAGATCCACCATCGGGTGAAGAACAACCTGCAGACCGTCGCCGCGCTGCTGCGACTTCAGGCCCGCCGCACCACCAGTGACGAGTGCAGCCATGCCCTGCTGGAGTCGGTGCGGCGGGTGGCCGCGATCGCCCAGGTACACGAGGCGCTGTCGATGTCGGTCGACGAGGAGGTCAACCTCGACGAGGTCATCGACCGGATCCTGCCGGTCATGAACGACGTCGCCCGCCTGGACACCCCGATCCGGATCCACCGGGAAGGTGCCCTGGGGGTACTCGACGCCGACCGGGCCACCGCGCTGGTCATGGTGGTCACCGAACTGGTTCAGAACGCCATCCAGCACGGCTTCGCCCAGCCCTGCGATACCGACGAGAAGCCGGGTCTGGTGGTGATCCGGGCGCAACGTTCGGCGCGCTCGCTGGACATCGTCATCCACGACGACGGCCGGGGTCTGCCGGCGGGTTTCAGCCTGGACGACTCCGACCGGCTGGGCCTGCAGATCGTGCGCACGCTGGTGTCGGCTGAACTTGACGGCTCTTTGCAGATGCGCCCGGCGGCCGGGGGCGGCACCGATGTGGTGCTGGGCGTCCCGATCGTCAAGCCGACAAAAAACTGAGGGCCCCGGCGTTCGCCGGGGCCCTCAGTCGCAGATTGTGTTCAGACGCCGGTGCGGGCCCGGGTGCGGGCGTTGCGGCGCTTGAGGGCGCGACGCTCGTCCTCGCTCATGCCGCCCCATACGCCGGCATCCTGGCCAGACTCCAATGCCCAGCTCAGGCACTCAGTGGTGACCGGGCACCGGTTGCACACCAGCTTCGCGTCAGCGATCTGGGCCAAAGCCGGGCCACTGTTCCCGACCGGGAAGAACAGCTCCGGATCCTCGTCCCGACAGACCGCCTTGTGGCGCCAATCCATGTCCGCTACTCCTTAGCTAGTGTGTGCGCACAGCGACATCAGCAGGCAGGGATGTTTCCCGCTCGTCATGACTGTTAACCGGTGCTCACACAAATGTTGTTGCACTGTTACCAAGATGCTTTCACAGCCGCGACGGTTGTCAAGAGAAGTTCACCGGACCGTGGGCAATGTCACTCCAGTCGAGGGTTTAACCCCCAGGTGGTGTGACCTGATGGGAGCATACCCACCGGGAAAATGGGCTAGTGCAGGGGGGTCGGTGCAACGACTGCCAGTGCGTTGGGCACCGCCGTGAACAGCATTTCGCTGCGTAATCCCAGGTAGTCGCCGTCGACCTGACAGGCGATCGGAGCAGCTGCGGTGAGCCGCACCCACGGCAGGTCGTCCTGGCGGATCAGGTGCCGCGCCTTGATGTTGGGTTTTTTGGACCACATCTGGCGGACGACGCGCAGGTTGGCGAGAACGTTCATGCTGGTGACGGCGAATATCCCGAGTCCACCTTCGAACGTGGTGTCCGGGTTGGTGTAGATGGGCCGGCTGTTGGCGTAGGTCCAGGGACTGGCGTTGGAGACGAACGCGAAATACACACCGCCGATCGGCTCCTGATCGGGTAGGTGCACGGTGAGCTTGGGTTCGGCACGGGCCTTGACCAGCATTTCCCGCGTCCCGATGCGGATGTAGCGAGCCGCGGTGACCTTGCGTCCTTTGGCGCGGTGGGCCTCGACGGCGGCGACCACGTCGGCGTCCACCCCCAATCCGGCGGTGAACACCGCCCAGCATTCCCCGCAGTCCATCAGGCCGACATACCGCCACGACCCGCCGCGGCGGTAGCCGTCGATCAGGTCGACGAGTTGATTGGTGGCCTCGATCGGGTCCGGGCTGATACCCAACGCCCGGGCGAAGACGTTGGCCGCACCACCGGGCACCACCGCGACCGCCGGGAGCGTGTCCACCGCGGGGCGCTGGGCTCCGGGCGGGCCGAGCAAGCCGTTGACCACCTCGTTCACCGTGCCGTCGCCGCCGTGGACGATGATCACCTCGACGCCGTCCCGGCTGGCCGCTTGCGCGATCTCCACGGCGTGGCCCGCGCGGTCGGTGGGGGTGACCACCAGATCGACGCGGCTTTCCAGGGCGTGCGCGAGCAGATCGCGGCCGGCTGGCGTGGTGGAGGTGGCGTTGGGGTTCACGATCAGCACGGCGCGCACGCAGTTGAGCCTAATGTGACGGGTATGCGCGAAATCTTGGCAGCCGCGGCGTTACTCACCTGCTCCACCATCATCGCCGCTCCGAAGGCCGCCGCCGACCCGGCGGCCGTCGATCCGTTGGTGATCAGCGTCGAGGACGTCCGCGCCATCGCCGGCAACAACGACCTGACCCCGGGACCGATGCTCGACGCCCCCGGCGGTCAACACCAGTTCGACGCCCAGTACCCGAGTCAGTGCCACGCCGTGTTCAACCAGGACGTCGCCTTCAGCCCGGGTTTCAGCGATTTCCGGTCGGTGACCTACACCGGTCCGGCGGATCGGGCCGTCACCCAGGCTGTCGCGGTGTACCCCGACGAAAAGGCGGCGCGGGCTGCACTGACCACCCTGGGCTCATCGCTGAAAGCCTGCTCGGAGTTGGCGGTGCCCGATTTGACGGTGACGACCCAGGTGCTGGACTCCAAGACGTTCGCGCTGTGTCAGGCGCAGTGCGCCACGCTCTACCGCGCCGCCGGGCCGGTGCTGATCGGTGTCAACGCCGTGCGTTTCGGTGATTCCGACCGGATCGCCACCGCCGTGCTGCAGCAGATCTCCACCCGGGTCAACGACGCATGATCCCGGCGAATGTGCGGCGGGCAGCGGTCCTGGTGGGGTTGGAGGGCCTGGCCGGGCTCGTCGCTGCGGTGGTGTTCGTGGTCCGCGGGTTGCGCGGTGCTGACCAGCACATCGTCAACGGCTTCGGTAACGCGGCGTGGTTCGGCTTGTTGGGTGTCGGCGTGCTGGCCGCGGCGTGGGCGCTGTGGACCGGGCGACGGTGGGGCCGCGGCATCGCGATCTACACCCAGATGCTGCTGCTGCCGATCAGTTGGTATGTCGGTGTCGGCTCACACCAGTGGCTGTACGCCGTCCCGATCGCCGCGCTGACGGTGGCCATCCTGGTGCTGCTGTTCAGCCGCGAGACGGTGAATTGGCTTTCCGGTGATCAGGATTCGGCCAGCGCGGACAGTTCCGGCCCGGACACCCGGTAGCCGACCCACTCGGTCATCGGCCGGCCGCCAACGCCGTCGTAGAGGGCGATCGCGTCGGTGTTCCAGTCCAGCACCGACCATCCGAGCCGGCTGTAGCCGTTGTCCACGCAGACCCGGGCCAGGGTGGCCAGCAGGGCCCGGGCCAGGCCGCGGCGGCGAAATTGCGGCCGCACGTACAGATCTTCCAGATGGATGCCCGGTACTCCGTCCCAGGTGGAGAAGTTGCGGAACCACAGGGCCATCGCCGCGGTGGCGCCGTCGACCTCGGCCAGGTGGCAGGACGCTACTGCTGTCTCGGCGGCGGTGCCGAAAAGTGCTGCGCTGATGTGGCCTTCGGTCACCGTGCACTGTTCGGGGGCGCGTTCGAACTCGGCCAGTTCGTGGATCATCGCGACGATGTCGGCCTCGTCGCCGGGTCGGGCCAGGCGGATGTTCACGACTGGACTCCCAGCGCCGACAGCACGGTTCGGAACTTCGCGGTGGTCTCGGCGACCTCTTCGTCGGGATCGGACTCGGCGACGATTCCGCCGCCGGCCTGCGCCAGTGCGCTGCGCCGGTCGGCCGACAGTTGGGCGCCGCGGATGGCCACCACCCAGCGGCCGTCCCCGGCGGCGTCGCACCAGCCGACCGCACCGGCGTAAAAGCCGCGGTCGCCTTCGAGTTCGGCGATGAGGTCCACCGCCGCGGCGGTCGGTACGCCCCCCACCGCCGGGGTGGGGTGCAGTGCCAGCGCGAGATCCAGTGCGGTGGTGGAGTTGGCGCGCAGCGTCCCGCGGATCGGGGTGCTCAGATGCCACAGCGCCGCGGTGCGGCTCAGTTGCGGTTCGGCGGCCACATCCAGGCTGCTGCACAGCGGTTCCAGTGCGGCACGCATGGTGTCCACCACAAGCTGATGCTCATGGCGGTTCTTCGCCGAATCCGCCAGTGCTGCGGCTTTGGCGGCGTCGGCGGCCGGGTCGGTGGACCGCGGCGCGGTCCCGGCGAACGGTTGGCAGGTCACCTGATCGCCGTTGCGGGCCACCAGCAGTTCCGGGCTGGCGCCGACCAGCATCGCCCCGGCGTAGTCGGGCCCGGCGGGGGACAGGTCGGCCAGGTAGACGCTGGCTTCGGGGTCGGCTGCGATCAGCCGGTGCAGCAGCACCAACGGGTCGATGTCCCCGTCGGCCACCAGTCGCAGCGCGCGCGCTAGAACCACCTTCTGTAAAGCGTTTTGCGGGTCCCGCAGCGGCCCCAACGCGGCCTCGACGCGGCACCGGTGCACGTCGGGGTCGGGCATGGTCTCAGCGATCCGAACCTTGGGAAACCCGGAAACCGTTGCCGCCGGGAGGGTTTGGCTCACCTGCTCGGGGGTGTACAACGCCGCGGGCCGGCGCACGTCGAAGGGCAGCGCACCCACCACCAGATCGGCGGACCCGTCCCGCAGCGCGGCTGACGCCGCGGCGAGGTCGTCGTAGCCCGTTGTGATGCCCTCGGTGACTACAGTCCCGCCCGGGCCGGTCAGCGCGAAGGAGATCACCGGCTGGTCAGGCCCAATCACCGGCTGGCCAAACATCACCGGCTGGTCAAACCCAGCGCCGACAACTGGCGCAACCCGTATTCAAAGCCGCATACCGAGACCGCTGCGGTGCCGAACCCGTACCGGGCGCCTTCGCGCAGCGGTTGTTCCACCCAGCGGGTGATCACCGACCGGGAGAAGTGGCCGTGGCTGACGAACACCACGTCGCGCTCGCTCATATGGTCCAGGGCGTAGGCCACCGCCTGATCGGCGCGCATGCTGACCTGATCGACGCTCTCCCCGCCCGGGCAGCCGTAGGTCCACAGCAGCCAGCCCGGTGTCTGGGTGCGGATCTCGTGGGTGGTCAGGCCCTCGTAATCGCCGTAATCCCACTCGACGAGCAGCGGGGAGATCTCGCCGACGCTCAGCCCGGCCAGTTCGGCGGTGACCACGGCGCGCCTGCGCGGGCTGCTGATCACCAGCGGGTTGTCCAAGTCCAGCCGCGCCAGTGTCGCCGCGGCCAGTCTGGCCTGCTCACGGCCGTGTTCGGTGAGGTCGAGGTCGGTGCGGCTGGTGTGTTTTCGGTCCCGTGACCATTCCGTCTCGCCGTGGCGGAGCAGGACCAGTCGATGATTGCCGACACTCACGCCCACTGATTCTGCCCGACCTGACAGGATGGTCGGTGTGAGAGTGCTGGCAGTAGCCAACCAGAAGGGCGGGGTGGCGAAGACGACCACGGTCGCCTCGCTGGGCGCGGCGTTCGTCAGTGACGGCAAACGGGTGCTGCTGGTGGACCTCGATCCGCAGGGATGTCTGACGTTCTCGCTGGGTACCGATCCGGACAAGCTGGCGGTGTCGGTGCATGAGGTGCTGCTCGGTGACGTCGAGCCCAGCGCCGCGCTGGTCACCACGCCGGAGGGGATGCAGCTGCTGCCGGCCAATATCGACCTGGCCGGGGCCGAGGCCATGCTGCTGATGCGGGCCGGCCGCGAATATGCGCTCAAGCGGGCGCTGGACAAACTGGACGCCTCCGCTGATCACCGCTTCGACGTGGTGATCATCGACTGCCCGCCGTCGTTGGGCGTGCTCACCCTGAACGGCCTGACCGCCGCCGACGAGGTGATCGTGCCGTTGCAGTGCGAGACGCTCGCGCACCGCGGGGTGGGCCAGTTCCTGCGCACCGTCGCCGATGTCCAGCAGATCACCAACCCCAACCTCAAACTGCTCGGCGCCCTGCCGACCCTGTTCGACTCGCGCACCACCCACAGCCGCGATGTGCTGTTCGACGTCGCCGACCGCTACGACCTGCCGGTGCTGGCCCCGCCGATCCCGCGGACGGTGCGCTTTGCCGAGGCCAGCGCTTCGGGGTCCTCGGCGCTGTCCGGCAAGAAGAACAAGGGCGCGATCGCCTACAAGGAACTGGCCAAGAGCCTGCTCAAATACTGGAAGTCGGGCAAGGAACTGCCCACGTTCACCCCCGACGTCTAGCCCGGGCCCGCTTGAGCAGCATTCCGTACAGCGCGGCGTTGACCACCAGGAGCACCCCGGCGATCGCCCACTGAGCTTCGCGGGTCAGCCCGGCGGGGTAGATGATCGGGCCGAGGTAGTGGTCGATGAAGCCGCCGCTGTAGCCGGCCTGCCCGGCGGCGCGGCGCAGCGAATTCTCCAGCGGCGTCAGCGGGCACACCCCGCCGGAAGCCTCGATCCACACCGCCCACGCCAGTGCCGGCAGGTGCAGCACCGCCAGCGTCGGCCACCGCCACACCGCCAGCGCCCCCAGCGCCGCCCACACGATGAACAGCCCGTGGGCCAGCAGCACCCCGTCGGCGAGAACAGCCATCACGTCCGGTTCGGCACCACCATGACGGGCCGGTGGCTGTGATGCAGCGTGCTCATCGCCACGCTGCCCAAAATGATCTCCCGGGCGGCCGACCGCCCGCGGGATCCCACGACGAGGGCCGCGGCGCCGTGGTCGGCGGCGGCCGCCGCCATCGATGCGGCGACCCCGCGATTTCGCCGCCCGCCGGTGGGGCCGACGTAGGTGTGAGCGGCGCCGCTGTGCGCCGGTGGTGCCGGGATGTCGGCGCCATCATCGACCGAGACCGCGACGAGATCCCGCCCCCCGAAGATCCGGCCGGCCGCGGCCAGCGCGGCGTGAGCGCCGGGGGATCCGTCCCAGCCCACCAGCACCGGACCCGCGGCGAGGCTTTCGAACTCCGCCGACAGCAGGGGATGCGGCATCACCAGGACGGGCCGGGACGAGTAGTGGACCACCGTGTCCGACACGCTGCCCAGGATGGCGTCGGTGCCACCGAGGCCGCGAGAACCCAGGACGACCACCTCGGCGCCGACCTTGTCGGCGGCCTGCACCAGCGCGGTTCCCTCCGATCCGTAGGTCTGCTCGAGCAGCGGTTCGGCTTCCCATCCGAGCGCCCGGGCCAGGTTCACGCCCATCGCCATGATCCGCTGCGCTTCGAACTGGCCCTCCCGGTCCACCGCCTCGATCAGGTCGTTGACGTTGCCGATCTGCTCGCGCAACCGGCGGCGGACCCGTTCCCCGGCGAACGGCGGCACCCACAGGTAGGTGATCCAGCCGTGGACGTCGGGCAGCAGCTGCGCTGCAGCTTCAATGGCGGCGGCCGCGGCCATCGAACCGTCAAACCCCACAAGTGCGCGCGTTCCCATGACTGACCCCTTGCCTCGCGCGGTGTTGCAAAACCACCGTCCTTCAAACCACCGTACGGGGCGGTCTAGGGTCCGAGGCCGGCCAGCGTGGAGCCGCGCTGCTCGATCACCATCGGCCCGCTGATCGCCAGCATCACCGGCCCGGTGCCCTCCGGGTGTTTGACGGGGATGATCCGCTCGAAGGCCCCGTCGCTGGGGTTGAACACCGCCAGGCCCTCGGCGACCGGCACCAGCAGCCGCCCGGCCATCATGGTGGCCGGGCCCAGCGGCGCCAACCGGCCAGCCGAGTCCAGGGTGTACCGGTAGCCCATCTTGGTGTCGAAGACCATCACCGCGCTGCCGGTCCACCAGGTGATCTTGTCGCCGGCCCGGGTCACCGCGGGCAGCGTGGAGGTCAGGTTGGGCGGTGTCGGTAGCAGGGTGCTGGACACCTTGGAGCCGGTGTCGTCGTACACCGCGACCTCCGGGCGGGGGGTGGGTACGAACACCGCGGTGGTGGTGCCGGCCACGATCAGCACCCGCGCCTCGGCGTCGATGGCCACCCCGGCCAGTGGCACCTTCTTCAGATCGGGTTCGTCTTCTTCCTTGGCCGGTTTGAGCAGTGTCAGCCGCAGATCCTTCTCGTCGCGGCAGGCCTCCAGCACGCTGACCGCGCTCTCGCTGGCCGCCGCCGACATCAGCGCACATCCCTCACCGAGCTTGGTGTTCACCGGTTTGACCGGGGCGTCGATCTCGCCGTAGGACAGCATCCGCACCAGATCCGAGCGCAGGAGTTCCAGCCGGGTCACGCCGGCCGAGAGCACCGCGTTGCCGTCGGAGCTGAGCACCACCACATCGTCGGCGTAGCTGGTGCGGGTCGGGCCGCGCTGGCCGGTGGCGGCCTTGATGCCGCTGACCTGACCGCAGCCCCGCGTGTCGGGGTAGACGGCGACGGCCAATTCGTAGACGTGGGAGACCCCGCACAACTCGGTGTCGCGAGCGTAGCTCCAGCGCTGCTCGCCGGTCTGCGGGTCCAGGCCGGCCATGGTGCGGCCGTCGCCGGTGACGACGGTTCCGCCCACCAGGATGGGGGACAGGGTCCGGCCGCTGGCCGCGGTCCAGCGCTGCTGCAGCGTCGGCGGGACTTCCGCGGCCGCGGTGGTGCTCGGTGCCGGCCCGGCCGCCGGCCGACTGATGGTGGCCCGCTCGGAACTGCGCCACCAGAACCCCGCGATCACCAGAAGCACCACGGCGGCGATCGCCGCCGCGGCGATGAGGTCACCGGTGGTGCGGCGCTCCGGTCGGATCACGGGTCAGCTGGGGGAGCCGGCTCCGGCCTCGGCGGCCTTGCGCGGGCCGCGACGACGCCTGCGGCGCCGGGCGCCCGTGGTTGCCTCGCCGGTGGCCTGCTCTGCGGAATCTGTTGCCGGAGAATCGTTTCCGGCGTGCCCGTTGGCGCCCTGGCCGCCGCGGGTGCGGCGGCGGGACCGGGTGCGGGTGGACCGGTCGGTCGTGGAGTCCGTCGAGCTGACCCGGCTGGAGCCGCGGTCGTCCCGGGACTCGGTGCGCTTGCGTGGGGTGCCGGCTGCGCCGCCCACCGCCCCGCCCGCCTCGGCTGGGATGCCGAGCTCTTCGTAGAAGTGCGGCGAGGTGGAGTAGGTCTCGGCCGGGTCCGGGCAGTCCAGGTTGAGCGCCTTGTTGATCATCGACCAGCGCTCGAGTTCGTCCCAGTCGACCAGGGTGATCGCGATACCGGTCTTACCGGCCCGGCCGGTGCGCCCGATGCGGTGCACATAGGCCTGCTCGTCCTCGGGGATCTGGTAGTTGACGACGTGGGTGATGTCGTCGATGTCGATACCGCGGGCGGCGACGTCGGTGGCCACCAGCACGTCGACCGCACCCTCGCGGAACGCTTTGAGGGCCTTCTCCCGGGCGATCTGGCCCAGATCGCCGTGCACCGCGCCGACCTTGAAGCCGCGTTCGGCCAACTCGTCGCACACCTTCTGGGCGGTTCGCTTGGTGCGGGTGAAGATCATCGTCGCGCCGCGGCCCTGCGCCTGCAGGATGCGCGCCACCATCTCGATCTTGTCCAAAGCGTGGGCCCGGTAGGCGAACTGCTCGGTGGTGTCATGGGTGGCCGAGGACTGCGGGGATTCCGCCCGGATGTGGGTCGGCTGGTTCATGAAGGTGCGGGCCAGCGTGATGATCGGGTCCGGCATGGTGGCCGAGAACAGCATCGACTGGCGGGTGTCCGGGGTCTGGCGCAGAATCCGCTCGATGTCGGGCAGGAAGCCCAGATCCAACATCTCGTCGGCCTCGTCGAGCACCAGCACCGACAACCCGCCGAGTTGCAGGTGGCCCTGCTGGGCGAGGTCCAGCAGCCGGCCCGGGGTGCCGACCACCACGTCGGCGCCCCGCTGCAGGGATTCGATCTGGGGTTCGTAGGGGCGGCCGCCGTAAATGGATACCACCGACAGCGGGCGGTCTTGCGCCTCAAGGTGTTTCGACGCCCCGGTCAGGTCGTCGAAGACCTGCAGGCACAGCTCGCGGGTGGGCACCACGATCAGCGCCCGGGGGGTGCCGTTGAGTTCCGGCTCACCCGGGGCGGTGATGCGGTGCAGCAGTGGGACGCCGAAGGCGAAGGTTTTGCCCATGCCTGTGCGGGCCTGGCCGATCAGGTCGTCGCCGGCCAGCGCCAGGGGCAGGGTGAGTTCCTGGATGGCGAAGGCGTTCTCGATGCCCTGCTCAGCGAGCGCGCGGACGATCTCGTCGCGGACGCCCAGTTGGGCGAAGCTGACCGGGGTGTGGGTATGCAGATGCGTCATGCGTTGTCTTCCGTTGTCGTTCCTCGTACTTGCTTCCACGCGCGCACGAGTCGTGATTTCGGAATGCGGGCCTCGCGCCGAGGAGGCGGGCCCACTGCGTGCACGCACATTACCGGTGCCCATGATACCCGCTTGGCCCTATTCGGGACCTATCTCGCGTCTAGAGTGGTTGCATGGACGCGGTCCGGGTGACGACGGAGGGGGCCACCCGGCCGACGTCGGCCGCAACGGTTTCGGCCGATCACCCCGGCATCAACGAACTGTTCGCGCTGCTGGCCTACGGCGAGGTGGCGGCGTTCTACCGGCTCACCGACGAGGCCAGGATGGCCCCGGACCTGCGCGGCCGGATCAACATGGCACGGATGGCCGCTGCGGAGATGGCGCACTACGAACTGCTGCGCACCACCCTGGCGGGCCGCGGGGTCGACGTGCTGGCGGCGATGACCCGTTACGCGCCGGCATTGGAGCAGTACCACCGGCTCACCACGCCCAGCACCTGGCTGGAGGCGCTGGTCAAGACCTACGTCGGTGACGCCATGGCCGCTGACCTATACCTGGCCATCGCCGGGTCGCTGCCGCCTGAGGTGGCCGACGTGGTCCGTTCGGTGTTGGCCGAGACGGTGCACTCGCAGTTCGTGGTGGCCGAGGTGGTGACGACGGTCAAGTCCAGTGGCCGGCAGCGAAGCCGGTTGGCGCTGTGGGCCCGGCGGCTGCTCGGCGAGGCCATCACCCAGGCGCAGTACGTCCTCGCCGAACGCGACGAACTGGTGGAACTGGTGTTGGCCGGCGGCGGGCTGGGCCAGGTGACCGACCTGTTCGAGCGGCTGCAGCGCACGCACAGCGAGCGGATGCAGCACCTGGGTCTGGCCTGATCTTCCGGGCACCGTCCGCCCGGTCCGTCCGTCCGCCCGGTCCGTCCGCCCGGTCCGTCCCCCGGAA
>NZ_JBILVF010000059.1:0-18973 GCF_044370595.1 Mycobacterium sp. | reverse complement strand
AGCGGGGCCTCGACGCCCCGATCTGCCTGACCTGGGAACTCACCTACGCCTGCAACCTGGCCTGCGTGCACTGCCTGTCGTCGTCGGGGCGGCGCGATCCGCGGGAACTCTCCACCGCGCAGTGCAAGTCGATCATCGACGAACTTGAGCGCATGCAGGTGTTCTACGTCAACATCGGCGGCGGCGAACCCACTGTGCGGCCGGACTTCTGGGAGTTGGTGGACTACGCCACCGCCCACCACGTCGGGGTGAAGTTCTCCACCAACGGGGTGCGCATCACCCCGGCGGTGGCCGCTCGGCTGGCCGCCAGTGACTACGTCGACGTGCAGATCTCCATAGACGGCGCCACCGCAGACGTCAACGACGCGGTGCGGGGGGACGGATCCTTCGCGATGGCGGTGCGCGCCCTGGAAAACCTCGCCGCGGCAGGCTATCCCAACCCCAAGATCTCGGTGGTGGTCACCCGCCACAACGTCGACCAACTCGACGATTTCAAGGCGCTGGCCGACCGCTACGACGCCACCCTGCGGATCACCCGGCTGCGACCGTCCGGGCGGGGCGCCGACGTCTGGGACGACCTGCACCCCACCGCCGCGCAGCAGGTGACGCTCTATGACTGGCTGGTTGCACACGGCGAAGGGGTGCTGACCGGTGACTCCTTCTTCCACCTCTCCGGCCTCGGTGAGCCCGGCGCGCTGGCCGGGCTGAATATGTGCGGCGCCGGCCGGGTGGTGTGCCTGATCGACCCGGTCGGTGACGTCTATGCCTGCCCGTTCGCCATCCACGACCGCTTCCTGGCCGGAAACGTGGTCGCCGAGAACGGATCCGGCACCCGCTTCGCCGACGTCTGGAAACACTCGGCACTGTTCACCGAACTGCGCGAACCGCAGTCGGCTGGGGCGTGCGGCAGTTGCGGCCACTACGACAGCTGCCGCGGCGGCTGCATGGCGGCGAAGTTCTTCACCGGTCTGCCGCTCGACGGCCCGGACCCCGAGTGCGTGCAGGGATACGGTGCGCCTGCTCTGGCCGCGCAGCGGGAGACCCCGCGGCCGCGGGTAGACCATTCCCGCACTGTGATGTTGACCCTGGCGCGTCCCCCCGCCAAGGCACCGTCTCAGGCACCGTCTAAGCCCTGCAACGAAAGTCCGATCTGATGGCCCGAGACGTCTGGTTCGAAACCGTTGCCGTCGCGCAGGAGCGTGCCAAGAAGCGCCTGCCCAAAGGGGTGTACGCGGCGCTGCTGGCCGGCAGCGAGAAGGGCGCGACCTACTCCGACAACGTCGAGGCGTTCGGTGAGTTGGGTTTCGCACCGCATGTGATCGGTGCCACCGAGAAGCGTGACCTGTCGACAACCGTGATGGGCCAGGACATCCCGTTCCCGGTGGTGATCTCGCCCACCGGTGTGCAAGCGGTCAACCCCGACGGCGAGGTGGCCGTCGCCCGCGCGGCCGCCGCCCGCGGTACCGCCATGGGGTTGTCATCGTTCGGCAGCAAGCCCATTGAAGAGGTCGTCGCCGCCAACCCGAAAACGTTCTTTCAGATCTACTGGCTCGGTGACCGCGACGCCATCACCCGCCGCGTCGAACGGGCTCGCGCCGCCGGTGCGGTCGGCCTGATCGTCACCACCGACTGGAGTTTCTCGCACGGCCGGGACTGGGGCAGCCCGAAGATCCCGGAAAAGATGGACTACCTCACCGCGATCAAGATGTCCCCGCAGGGGCTCATCCGGCCGCGGTGGTTCCTGGAGTGGGCCAAGACGCTCAAGCCCCCGTCGCTCACGGTGCCCAACCAGGCCGGCCGCGGCGAGAGCGGCCCGCCGTTCTTCGCCGCCTATGGCGAGTGGATGGGCACCCCGCCACCGACCTGGGAGGACATCGCCTGGATCCGGGAGTTGTGGGGCGGGCCCTTCATGCTCAAAGGCGTGATGCGGGTGGACGACGCCAAACGCGCTGTGGATTGCGGTGTTTCGGCGATTTCGGTGTCCAATCACGGCGGCAACAACCTGGACGGCACCCCGGCCTCCATCCGCGCCCTACCCGCGATCGCCGATGCTGTCGGCGAGCAGGTCGAAGTGCTCCTCGACGGTGGCGTTCGGCGCGGCAGCGATGTGGTGAAGGCGTTGGCACTCGGGGCGCGTGCGGTGATGATCGGCCGCGCGTACCTGTGGGGCCTGGCCGCTGCCGGGCAGGCCGGCGTGGAGAACGTCCTGGACATCCTCAGCGGTGGGATCGACTCCGCGCTCCGCGGATTGGGGAAGTCCTCGGTCCACGACCTCACCCGCGACGATGTTCTGATTCCGTCCGGGTTCACCCGGACCCTCGGTGCCGATAAGGGGTGACTGGACGGGGGGTGACTGGACGGGGGGTGACTGAACCGGGGCTGGGGCAGTGCACGTCGGGCGAGTTGACGGCAACGGTGCCGACGCTGGTCGTGCCGGTCGGATCAGTCGAACAACACGGCCCGCATCTGCCCCTGGACACCGACACCCGGATCGCCACCGCCCTGGCCCGCACTCTCGCCGACCACCTCGGTTGCCTGCTGGCTCCGGCGATCGCCTACGGCGCCTCCGGTGAACATCAGGGTTTCCCCGGCACGGTGTCGATCGGCACCGAAGCACTCACCGCGGTGTTGGTGGAGTACGGCCGGTCGGCGTGCCAGTGGGCCGCGCGGGTGGTGTTCGTCAACGGCCACGGCGGCAACGTCGAGGCGCTGCGGTCGGCGACGGCGGTACTGCGCGGCGAGGGTCGCGACGTGGCATGGATCAGCGCCTGCCGGGGCGCTGTGGACGCTCACGCCGGGCACACCGAAACCTCACTGCTGCTCCATCTTTGGCCGCAGACCGTGCGCACCGACCGGCTGGCTGCCGGGAACACCGAGCCGCTGGCGGATCTGATGCCCCGGCTGCGTCGGGGCGGGGTCGCCGCGGTCAGCGCATCGGGTGTGCTGGGTGATCCCACCACCGCCGCCGCGGCAGACGGCGCGCGGATCTTCGCCGACATGGTCGCTGGGTGCCTACGCCTGCTACGGCAGTGGACGCCGGGCCCGGACGGGATGCTCACATGACCCGGTTGCCGGACGGCTTCGCCGTCCACGTCGATCGCCGGGTGAAGACTGTGGCCGCCGGATCGGCGCTGCTCGGCGGGTCGCCGACCCGGCTGCTGCGGCTGGCCCCGGCCGCCCAGGCCATGCTCGGCAGCGGCCGACTCGTGGTGCACGACGCCGCCAGTGCGGAGTTGGCCCGGGCCTTGCTCGATGCCACGGTGGCCCACCCCCGCCCGGCCGGCGGACCGTCCCACCGGGACGTCACGGTGGTGATCCCGGTGCGCGACAACGCCGACGGGCTGCGCCGGCTGGTGGGGCAGTTGCGCGGCCTGACGGTGGTTATCGTCGACGACGGCTCGCTGACACCGGTGAACCCCGGCCAACTCGACGGCGCCGCCAGCGACATCGAGATCATCCGGCACGACCACAGCCGAGGCCCGGCGGCCGCCCGCAACACCGGGCTGTCGCGGTGCCGGACCGACTACGTGGCCTTCCTCGACGCGGATGTGCTGCCCCGGCGCGGCTGGCTGGAAGCCTTACTCGGGCACTTCTGCGATCCCACCGTGGCGATGGCGGCACCCCGGATCGTCGCGCTGCACGACGGCGGCAGCGCCGTCGCCCGTTACGAGGCGGCCCGTTCCGCGCTCGACCTCGGCGAGTGGGAGGCGCCCGTGCGGCCCTACGGGCCGGTTCCCTACGTGCCGAGCGCGGCGATCGTGTGCCGGCGATCGGACGTGGTCGCCCTCGGCGGTTTCGACGAGGCACTGCAGTCCGGGGAGGACGTCGACCTGTGCTGGCGGCTGCTGGAAAGCGGCCTGCGGATTCGCTACGAACCGGTGGCGCAGGTCGCCCACGACCACCGGACCCAGATGCGTCAGTGGCTGTCCCGCCGGGCGTTCTACGGCGGATCGGCCGCCCCACTGTCGCTGCGCCACCCCGACAAGGTTGCGCCCCTGGTCATTCCGCTGTTCAGTCTGCTGGCGTGGTTGTCAGTGGCCACCGGCTCAGCGGCCGGTTCGCTGGCGGGCCTACTGTTCGCCGGACTGCACGCCCGCAAGGTGACCGCGGCCCTGCGCACCACCGATGTCAGCACTACCGACGCTGCCGGTCTGGTCGCGCGCGGTCTGGGAGCCGGGGCGTTGCAACTCTGCGCCGGGACATGCCGGCATTACTGGCCGGCGGCACTGGCCGCGGCGGTGCTGTCCCGGCGCTGCCGCCGCGCAGTGGCAACGGCGGCGGTGGTCGACGCGGTGCACGGTTGGGTCTCACGGGGGAAGTCCGCGCAGCGCAGTTCCGCGCCGATCAGCGCGCTGGGCTACCTGGCCCTCAAACGCCTCGACGACCTCGCCTACGGGGCCGGGCTGTGGGCCGGCGTGGTTCGGGAACGGACACTGCGACCGCTACGACCCGACATCAAGTGATCGACGTTCTGATCGTCGGAGCCGGCAGCGCCGGATCCGTTTTGGCCGAGCGCCTCTCCGCCGACCCTGCCTGTCAGGTCGCGGTGCTTGAAGCCGGACCCAGCCGCGAGAACCCGGCCATCAGGGCGATCACCGACGACGCGGCGGTGCTGCCCATCGGCCCCGACAGCCCGGTCGTCCAGCGTTACCGCACCGCGCTGACGCGCACGCAGTCCGCCCAGATCGTGCGGGGCTGGTGCGTGGGTGGCTCCGGCGCGGTCAACGGCGGCTACTTCTGCCGCGCCCTGCCGGAGGACTTCGACCAGCTCTGCCTTCCGGGCTGGTCCTGGGCAGACGTCGAATCGCACTACCGGGCGGTCGAGCGCCGGATCCCCACCCGTGTGCAGCACGACTTCGCCTCGAGCACAGCGGCTTTCATCGCCGCCGCCGAAGCAGCAGGGTTTCCCCGGCTGCCGGGCCTGGCCGCCGGGTCCGGCATCGCCGAGGTCCCCCTGAACATCGCTGACGGGGTGCGCGTCGGGCCCGGCGCGGCGTTTCTCGAACCCGCCCTGTCGCGGCCGAACCTCACCCTGCGGAGTGGAATCCGGGTAGTGCGGCTGGTGATCGCCGGGGATCGCGTCACCGGTGTCGAGGCACTCGGAGCAGCCGGGCCGTTTCGGATTCCGGCCCGCCGGGTGGTGCTCTCGGCCGGGGCGGTGGCCTCGGCCCAGCTTCTGATGCTCTCCGGCATCGGGTCGGCCGCCGATCTGCTGGCGCAGGGCATCGAGGTGGCCGCCGATCTTCCCGTCGGTCAGAGCTTTCAGGACCATCCGGAGTGGCTGGTGCCCACCGACTGGGCGGCGATGGACGGTCATCCCGTCTTGGAGGCGGTCCTAGTTACCGACGACCTTGAGATCCGTCCGTACACAACGGGATTCGGAGTGCCGAGGACCGCGGTCGGGGTGGCGCTGATGCGGCCGCGGTCGCGGGGACGGATGGCGCTGGCGGCAGCCGACCCGACGGTGGCACCACGAATCGAGCACCGCTATGACGGCGAACCCGACGACGTCGCGGACCTGCGGCGGGGATGCGACCTGGTGGCCGGGATGCTGGTCGGGGCTACCGAGCTCGGGGCGCCGTCCTGGTCGACGTCGCAGCATCTGTGCGGCACCGCGCCGATGGGCGTCGACACCGACCCGCGTGCCGTCACCGATCCGCACTGCCGAGTGCGCGGGATAGACGGCCTGTGGGTCGTCGATGGCTCAGTACTGCCGCGAATCCCCAGCCGCGGGCCGCACGCCACCATCGCCATGCTCGCCCATCGGGCCGCGGAGTTCTTCATCTAGCTGCGAGCGTGCGCCCAATGCCGCCCACGGCGGCGTGTCGGCGTGCCGACACGCACGCTGGCCGGAGGGGCTAGCGGATTTCGCAGCGGACCGGCAGGTGCTTGAGACCACCGACGAACGTCGTCGCCATATGCTCCGGCTCGCCGGCCAGTTCGATGGATTTGATCCTCGGCACCAGTTCGGTGAAGAAACTGTTGATCTCCATCCGCGCCAGTGCAGCCCCCAGGCAGAAGTGCACACCGTGACCAAATGACAGGTGCTTGTTGGGGTCGCGGCCGACGTCGAACCGGAACGGGTCGTAGAACACGTCCTCGTCGCGGTTGGCCGAGACGTAGGACAGCAACACCGCCTCGTCCTTGGCGATCGGCACGCCGCGCACCTCGGTGTCGGCCTGTGCGGTGCGCATGAACTCCTTGACCGGCACCACCCAGCGGATCATCTCCTCCACCGCGGTCGGCATCAGCGACATGTCGGACTGGAGGCGGGCCAACTGGTCCGGGTTCTGCAGCAGGGCGAGCAGACCGCCGGCGGTGGCGGCGCTGGTGGTGTCGTGTCCGGCGCTGGCGACGATCACGTAGTAGGACAGCGTGTCCATGTCCGAGAGTGGTTCGCCGTTGATCTTCGCGTTGGCGATGGCCGAGGCGAGATCCTCGGTCGGGTGTTCCCGGCGTGACTGGGTCAGCGCCATGAAGTAGTTGAAGAAGTCCAGCAGCACCGCCAGCATGTCCTCGACGCCGCCGCCGCGTTGGAACTCCTCATCGTTGCCGCCGAACATCTCCTGGGTGAGCTTGAGCATCCGCGGGAAGTCCGAGTCCGGCAGGCCCAGCATGGTCAGGATGATGTAGAGCGGATAGTTGACCGCGATCTCCGTGGCGAAGTCGAACTCACCGCCCTGCTCGGCCATCTTCTCGACGTAGACCTTCGCCAACTCGTCACAGCGGGCTTTCAGCGCCCGCATCGCCTTCGGCCGGAACCAGTCCACCCCGACCTTGCGGACGTCGCGGTGATGGGGGTCGTCCATGTGGATCAGGGTGCGTAGGCCGGTGCCGGCCTCGATATCGCGCAGCAGGGCGTCGTCGGCGTCGGCGATGGCCAGCAACGGCCGGGGAAAGTTGGTGAACAGATCGTTCTGCCGTTCGATTTCCATGATGTCGGCGTGCTTGGTGATCGCCCAGAACGGCCGGTACCCCTCGACGTCCACCCACGACACCGGCGCATGCTTGCGGCAGTGGGTGAGCGCCTCGTGTAACGCCTTCTCGTCGGTGTAGGCCTGCGGACTGGCCAGGACCCGTGCGGCCTCGTCCATGATCCGTGTGCTCATGTGGCTCTCCTTGGCGTGCCTCGAGAAACTTGACGGGTGTCAGCCTTCCTAGTGTGGGCGATCATCGTGAGAAGGGAAAGCCCCGAAGGCGATCCGCGTAGGCTCAGAAGCCGTGCCGCACCGTCTCGCGGGCCCGCTGATTCGCTGCCTCGCCGCGCTGCTGACTCTGGTCGTCCTCGCCGGCTGCGGTACCGCGTCGCCGGCGGCCACCACCGATTCCGCGGTGGTCCGCACCGCCAACGGCCCGGTGCGCGGTGCGCACGGTGACGGCTTTCGGGTTTTCCAGGGCATCCCCTATGGGGCCGCCCCTGCGGGTCCGTTGCGCTGGCAGCCTCCGCAGGCCCCGCCGCGGTGGACATCGGTGCGCGACGCCACCAAGCCCGGCTTGCGGTGCATCCAGGACGTCCGCGTCGACCCCGACTTCGGTCTACCGACCAGTGAGGACTGCCTGAACCTGACCGTCTGGACGCCGGCCGGGGCGACCCCGAAATCCCGTCGGCCGGTGATGGTGTGGATTCACGGCGGTGGCTTCCTCAACGGCAGTTCCGATATCTACAACTCCCGCCGGTTGGCGACCCGCGGTGACATCGTCGTCGTCGCGATCAACTACCGGCTCGGCGCGCTGGGCTTCCTGGCTCATCCGGCGCTGGCCGGTTCCGACGGGGCGCTGGGCAACTACGGTCTGGCCGACCAGCAGGAAGCGTTGCGCTGGGTGCGCGACAACATCGCCACCTTCGGCGGCGACCCCGGCAAGGTCACCATCGCCGGCGAATCGGCCGGGGCGATGTCGGTGTGCGATCATCTCGTCGCGCCGGAGTCCACCGGGCTGTTCCGGGCGGCCATCATGCAGAGCGGCCCGTGCCAGGCTCAGGCGACGTTGCCCGCGGCTGAACGGATCAGCGTCGACTTCGCGGCCCGACTCGGCTGCGCCCGACCGGCGTCGGCGGCCCGTTGCCTTCGGGACCTGCCCGCCGACCGACTGCAGGACGGCCCGCCCTATGTCCGGATCGGATCCAACATCCTCACCGGGCCGATCACCGGGACGCAGCGGCTGCCGGTCGCCCCGCCGACCGTGGCCGGCGACGGGCGGATGGCCAGGGTGCCGGTCCTGATCGGCAGTACGGCCGATGAGTTCACCCTGTTCGTGGCGATGACCTATCTGCGGCGGGGAGGCTTGCCGCCCTACCGCACGCTGATGGCCGACACCTTTGGCGCCGAGGCGCCGGCGGTGGCCGCGCAGTACCCGCCGGAACGCTTCGGCGGCAGCGCCGCGCTGGCCTACGCCGCGGCGGTCGGCGACGGAGTATTCGGCTGTCCGATCGACGCGATGGCCGCCAGTCTGGCGCCACGCACCCCGGTCTACGCCTACGAGTTCACCGACCGCACCGCGCCGCTGCCGGACCCGTTCAAGGCGGTGCCCTTCCCGGTCGGCGCCGGGCATGCTTTGGAGTTGCGCTACCTGTTCGACATGGGCGGCGCCCCCGCACTGGACGGGCCGCAGCGTGCGCTGGCCGATCAGATGGTGGCCTACTGGAGCCGGTTCGTCGCTACCGGCGCCCCGGATGTTGAGGGCCAGCCTTTCTGGCCGCGCTTGGATCCACAACGGCCGCAACGGCTTTCGCTGCAAACTTCCGGACCCGTGGTGAGCGCCGACTTCGCCGAGCGCCACCGGTGCGGATTCTGGGCCGCCCGCGGCTAAACCAGATCCGGTGCGCCCCTTCCACAGATCAGTGGCAGATCGAGGTAGGTCTTGATGCCCGGCGCGGCTTGGCACACGTAGGGAATCGCGCTGACGCAGTGATTGGCGGTGGCCACCACCCCGGGGTTGCGGAGCAGGCCCTCTGCCACTGTCTCCGGCTGGAGTCCCTTGAACGTCACCAGCACATCGGGATCACCGGTGATCTCCACCTCGAAGCGCTCACCCTGCTCGCCCAACGTCCACGGCGGGTCTAGCTCCACCTCGCACATCAGCCAGTTGACCGCCGCGGTGACCACCGGCCGGTCCTCGACGATCGCCTCCCACCGGAACCGCCGGGCCGCGACCGTCCCGGGCTCCATCGGCACAATCAGCTCGTCGCTGCCGTGCACCGCGACGGCGACTTCCTGGGTGGAACGAATCTTCGGCTCGGCGGCGAACCCAAGCTGGTCGGTCACCATCCGTACCGAGGCCTTGAAGCCGGCCTCCAGCAGGGTGGCCATCGGCCCGGCCATCGCCTGCTCCGGGGTCAGCCCGAAGCCCATCACCTCCCGCACCACAAACGGGGCGTTGTAGGTCCGCAGGTCGGAGTACTCCTCGGCGCGGACATGGGTGATCGCCTGGGACAGTGCCGACACCATCAGCGGGAAGCGTTCGGTGATCCCGCCCGGGTGGATTCCCGAACCATGCAAGGTGACGTGGCCCGCCACCGCTGCGGCCTCGATTGCCGCCACGGCCGGGTTCTGCCGGTCGGGGTACACCCAGCCCACCGGGGTGACCACGTTCTTGCCCGAGCGCAGAATGGCCGCGACCACGGCGTCGTCGGGCAGCAGCGGGGAGTACATGACGCAGTCGGCGTCGGTGGCCAGCAGCGCATCGGCATCGCGGGTGGCCGGCACGCCGATCGGATGCTCACCGGCCAATTCACCGGCGTCACGGCCGTCTTTGTCCGCGCTGTGCACCCAGCACCCCACCAGTTCCAGTTCGGGGTGGTGCAGGACGGCTTGGATCGCGGCCCGGCCGACGCCGCCGGTAGCCCACTGGATGACTCGGTACATACCGGCACGGTATGCACGACGCCGAGTCGGCGGGGAGATTTCAGCCAAGGGCGACGCGGACCAGGGTGCAGTCGTCGTCGAAGTCCCCGGTCTCGGAACGATTCCTCAGTTGGTCGACGAGGTTGTCGAGGGTCCAGTGTGGTAGGCGCGCGGTGTGCGCGCACAGGTCGATGAAATCCTCGAGCAGCCACCGCTCGCCGCCCGGGAGGACCAGTTCGAAAGCGCCGTCGCTGTAGATCAGGACGTCGGCGGCCGGGTGCAGCGGATAGGCGTGGGTTTCGTAGGTGACGTCCGCCAGTACGCCGATGGGCACCGATCCGGCATCCAGGAGCGCCGGGTCCGAGCCGTCTGAGCGCAGGACGATCGCCGGTGGGTGTCCGGCGCGGGCATAGCGCAGGGTGTGGGTGGAGGGCTGATACACGCCGTACCAAATGGTGAAGTAGTTGCCGGCTTGCCGGTCCATCTGGAAGAGCCGGTTGAGTTCGGTGAGCACCCGGCCGGGATCTCGGAGAGTGTCGTGGTCGATGGTTCCCGACCGCAGCAGGTTGTGCACTGACACCGAGAAAGCGGCGGGGCCGATGCCGTGGCCGGACACATCGACCACGTAGGCGATGAGGTGGTCGTCGTCGATCCAGCGGTAGTCGAAGCTGTCGCCGCCGAGTTCCTCGGACGGTAGGTAGCGGGAGGTGACGGGCACCGGTCCGTCGAGGTCACCGGGAAGGATCGAACTGACGTAGCGGGCGGCGCTGCTCAGTTCGGTCATCAGTCGACGTGCCAGCGACTCCATGCCGGACAGAACGAGCAGGAACGCCTCCAGCAGCAGTGTCACCGCCAGGGCCGCCAACAGCAAGATCGCCACGATGCCGCTATCGCCGTCGGCGAAATCCGCGCTGGTGGGACGCACCGTGAGTTCCCACGTGCGTCCGTAGACATCCAGCGGTGAGGTGGTCGCCGTCGGGGCGGCGCTGACCTGATCCGGCGCCGCGCTCTTGCGCGCGGGGAGATCGGCGATCACGACCGGATCCGCCCGATCGCTGACGTCGGTGAGCGTCACCGCGACGCCGTCCCAGTCGGTGCCGCGGAAAGTCTCGGTCAGCATGTCGCCGAGCCGGTAAACGCCGACCGCGAAGCCACGCAGCGCGGCGCGCCGGGCCGGTTCGCTTCCGGGATCCGAACCGCCCCGATAGATCGGCAGCAGGGCGAGCATCCCCTTCTGCGTGCCGGATTCCTGCACGAGCTCGATGGGGGCGGTGGCTGTAGGCCGGCCGGTGTTGCGGGCGGTCTCGATGGCGGCGGCCCGTACCGGATTGGAGTAGATGTCGAAGCCCAGAGCGGTGCGATTGTTCTCGATCGGCTCGATGTAGGCCACGACGACGTACTCGGGACGAGGTGTGACCGGTTGCAGGTTGCCGTCGGCGTCGCGCTGGGTGACGCGGAAGCCCTCCAGACCCGGCTGAGCACGCTGCCCTGCCTCGAATCCGGCCAGGTCTGGCCCGGTGACCAGAGGGTTCCACGACAGAGCCTGCAAATTCGGGAAGCGGGCAAGCATGTTGTTGGTGTAGGTGGTGAACTCCTCCGTGGTGACGGTCTCGGAGGCATCCACCAGGCCGCGTAGACCTTCGAGCACTTCCTGGTGAAGAGCGATGTTGCCGGCAAGGTCCGCGGCGGCATGGTCACCCAGCTGCTCCACGGCGGTGGCGATCCGGGCCCGTTCCTGGGCGATGTTCTGGATGATGGCTGCGATCAGGATTCCGAAGATCAGCAGTGATGGGACGGCGATCTTCCAGCGCCGCCCCGCCCAGTATTCGGCCTGCGAGGGCAGCATCATGAGCACCAGGGGCGCGAAGACGATAACGCCGATTGCGTCGCCGACCCACCAGGTAAGCCAGCCGTACCCGGCCTTGCCGGTGCTGAGCAATCCCGCGCTGAGCTGGGCCGCGACACCGACGGTGGGTGCGATGGTGGTGGCCAGCAGACCGCCGAGGCTCAGCGTGAGTATCACCGATCGCGGCGTATCGAGTCGCCGAACCGGGCCGACGTAGCGGCGAACGAGGGTTGCGCCCGCGGCAGCCCCGAGGGCTGCGCCGAGGCCGATCGCGGCGGCGACGAACCAGATGTGCGGCCGCGGCCCGCCCAGGCTGGCCAGCCAGAACGCGTTGACGCCGAACGACCCGAGGAAGACCCCCGGCAGGGCGTGCCACCGCCACCGCAGCGCGGCCGCGAAGGCCACGCCGGCGGCGGGCCAGACCGGCGAGGCAAGGCCGATCATCTGACCAAGGCCGAGTGTGACGACGCCGAGAATCGCGTACAGAACCGCCACGGCAGGCGACACGATCAGAGCCGAGGACCGACCAGGGCGGCGGTCGGGTGCCCGCCCAGCGTTCGTCCACCGCCCCGGGGTGACTCCCTCGGGTCCGGACGGGGGCGTGTCCACAGACACGGTCCGGTCCAGTTGACTGAGTGAAGGTTTCGGCATGTCTCTCGCGGTGGCGGGCGTTGGCCAGCGCGGCCGCTGCGATATGCGTGACGTTGCCGGAATGACTGATTCATAGTCAGGCTAACAGCAGTGCCCGGACCGTCACCCTTCCGTCGAACCGTCCGTCGGCTTCACCGAGACCGGCAGGCCCCGGGGGGATTTGGTTCGCGCAGCAGTCTCAGGCATACTGTTCGGGTTGTCCTGAGCCGGGTTCGCGACCATTGGGAGCGTGCCGCACAGGACATCCGACCAGCGCCAACACCGGCGCATCCGGTCCCCACCTCGCAAGCGGGATTTCTGACTAGCGAGGCTGCGTGCGGGTGACACACCCGTGAGCGGGGGTCGGTGTACCAGGACAGGTAAACAGCGGCGGCGACAGCCAGCGCCCGTTAACGCGGGCGTTGCCATCAGGAGTGAGGTAGGAGAAGCGTGGCGGGACAGAAGATCCGCATCAGGCTCAAGGCCTACGACCACGAGGCCATTGACGCCTCGGCGCGCAAGATCGTGGAGACGGTCACCCGTACCGGCGCCAGCGTGGTCGGACCTGTGCCGCTGCCGACTGAGAAGAACGTGTACTGCGTCATCCGGTCCCCGCACAAGTACAAGGATTCGCGGGAGCACTTCGAGATGCGCACCCATAAGCGGCTCATCGACATCCTCGACCCGACGCCCAAGACGGTTGACGCGCTGATGCGCATCGACCTGCCGGCCAGCGTCGACGTGAACATCCAGTAGAGGAGTCACCAGCACCATGGCTTCCCAAAAAAATCCGCGGCGCGGAATCCTCGGCACGAAGTTGGGCATGACCCAGGTCTTCGACGAGAACAACCGCGTCGTTCCGGTCACTGTCGTCAAGGCGGGCCCGAACGTCGTCACCCGCATCCGCACGCCAGAGAAGGACGGCTACAGCGCCGTCCAGTTGGCCTACGGCGAGATCAGCCCGCGCAAGGTCAATAAACCGGTTACCGGCCAGTTCGCCGCCGCGGGGGTCAACCCCCGCCGGCACCTGGCAGAACTGCGCCTCGATGACGAGGCCGCCGCGGCGGAGTACGAAATCGGCCAGGAACTCGGTGCCGACATTTTCGCCGAGGGCAGCTACGTCGACGTCACCGGAACCTCCAAGGGCAAGGGTTTCGCCGGCACCATGAAGCGGCACGGCTTCCGCGGCCAGGGTGCCGCCCACGGTGCCCAGGCAGTGCACCGCCGGCCAGGTTCGATCGGCGGCTGCTCCACTCCGGGGCGGGTGTTCAAGGGCACCCGCATGTCCGGCCGGATGGGTAATGACCGCGTCACCACCCAAAACCTGCTGGTGCATAAGGTCGACGCCGACAAGGGCGTGCTGTTGATCAAAGGTGCGGTCCCCGGCCGCACCGGCGGTCTGGTGATGGTTCGCACTTCTGTCAAACGTGGCGAGGTCAAACATGGCGAGCGAGGTGAGAAGTAATGGCGTCCACGACGATTAGCGTTCACACTCCCGGCGGAGCGACCAGTGGCAGCGTCGAACTGCCCGCCGAACTGTTCGACGTGGAGCCCAACATCGCGCTGATGCACCAGGTCGTGACAGCGCAGCTTGCGGCCAAGCGCCAGGGCACCCACGCGACCAAGACCCGCGCCATGGTCTCCGGCGGTGGCAAGAAGCCATACCGGCAGAAGGGCACCGGCCGGGCCCGCCAGGGTTCCACCCGCGCGCCGCAGTTCAAGGGCGGCGGCGTCGTGCACGGCCCGCAGCCTCGCGATTACAGCCAGCGGACCCCGAAGAAGATGATCGCCGCCGCACTGCGCGGGGCGCTGTCCGATCGGGCCCGCAACGAGCGGATCCACGCCGTCACCGAATTGGTGAGCGGTCAGACTCCGTCGACCAAGAGCGCCAAGGCGTTCCTGGGTGCGCTCACCGACCGCCGCAAGATTCTGGTCGTCATCGGCCGGGCCGACGAGGCAGGCGCCAAGAGTGTGCGCAACCTGCCCGGCGTGCACATCCTGGCGCCGGATCAGCTCAACACCTACGACGTGCTCAACGCCGACGACGTGGTGTTCAGTGTGGAGGCGCTCAACGCCTGGATCGAGAGCAACACGAAGACGGAGGTGTCTGCCTGATGGCGACCGTGACTGACCCGCGCGACATCATCGTCGCGCCGGTGATCTCCGAGAAGTCCTACGGCCTGATCGAGGACAACGTCTACACGTTCTTCGTCCACCCGGACTCGAACAAGACGCAGATCAAGATCGCCATCGAGAAGATCTTCTCGGTCAAGGTGGCCTCGGTGAACACCGCCAACCGGCAGGGCAAGCGCAAGCGCACCCGCTACGGCTACGGCAAGCGCAAGGACACCAAGCGCGCGATCGTGACCCTGGCCGCGGGCAGCAAGCCGATCGACATCTTCGGAGCACCGGCCTAGCCGGTGAGAAAGCACCTGAAGGACACATCATGGGAATTCGCAAGTACAAGCCGACGACGCCCGGTCGCCGCGGTGCCAGCGTCTCCGACTTCGCTGAGATCACCCGCTCGACCCCGGAGAAGTCGCTGCTGCGCCCGTTGCACAACACCGGCGGCCGCAACGCGCACGGCCGGATCACCACCCGGCACAAGGGCGGCGGCCACAAGCGGGCCTACCGGGTCATCGACTTCCGTCGCAATGACAAGGACGGCGTCAACGCCAAGGTCGCCCATATCGAGTACGACCCGAACCGCACGGCGAATATCGCTCTGCTGCATTTCCTGGACGGCGAGAAGCGCTACATCATCGCCCCGCAGGGTCTCAAGCAGGGCCACATCGTGGAGTCCGGCCCCAACGCCGACATCAAGCCCGGCAACAACCTGCCGATGCGCAACATCCCGGCCGGCACTGTGATCCACGCCGTTGAGTTGCGGCCCGGCGGCGGGGCGAAACTGGCCCGCTCGGCCGGCGCCAGCATCCAGTTGCTGGGTAAGGAGGGCGCGTACGCCTCGCTGCGTATGCCGTCGGGTGAAATCCGCCGCGTCGACGTGCGCTGCCGCGCTACGGTCGGCGAGGTCGGCAACGCCGAACAGGCCAACATCAACTGGGGCAAGGCCGGCCGGATGCGGTGGAAGGGCAAGCGCCCCACCGTCCGCGGCGTCGTGATGAACCCGGTCGACCATCCGCACGGCGGTGGCGAGGGTAAGACCTCCGGCGGCCGACACCCGGTCAGCCCGTGGGGCAAGCCCGAGGGCCGCACCCGCAAGCCCAACAAGCCGAGCGACAAGCTCATCGTCCGACGCCGGCGCACCGGCAAGAAGCGCTAGGCCGCGGGAGAGGGAGTTAAGAGATGCCACGCAGCCTGAAGAAGGGTCCGTTCGTCGACGGCCATCTGCTCAAGAAGGTCGACGTCCAGAACGAGAAGAACACCAAGCAGGTCATCAAGACCTGGTCGCGTCGTTCGACCATCATCCCGGACTTCATCGGCCACACCTTCGCCGTCCACGACGGCCGCAAGCATGTGCCGGTGTTCGTCACCGAGGCGATGGTCGGTCACAAGTTGGGCGAGTTCGCACCGACGCGGACGTTCAAGGGCCACATCAAGGACGACCGGAAGAGCAAGCGGCGATGAACGCAGCGACGACGACTGAGTACCCCTCCGCCTCCGCGGTGGCCAAGTATGTGGGGATCTCGGCGAGCAAGGCCCGCCGGGTGATCAACCTGGTACGCGGCAAGTCGGTGGAAGAAGCCCTCGACATCTTGCGCTGGGCCCCGCAGCAAGCCAGCGAGCCGGTCGCCAAGGTGATCGCCAGTGCCGCGGCCAACGCGCAGAACAACAACGGTCTGGATCCGCGCACCCTGGTGGTGGCCACCGTCTACGCCGACGAGGGTCCGACCGCCAAGCGCATCCGGCCGCGTGCGCAGGGTCGCGCCTATCGGATTCGTAAGCGCACCAGCCACATCACCGTGGTTGTGGAAAGCCGGCCGCCGCGGGATCAGCGCGCTGCCGGACAGTCGACGCGCTCGCGTCGCGCTGAAGGCAGCAAGGCGGCCAAAACGGCGCAGCCCAAGAAGGGAGGCTCGCGGTAGTGGGCCAGAAGATCAATCCCCACGGCTTCCGGCTCGGTATCACCACCGACTGGAAGTCTCGGTGGTACGCCGACAAGCAGTACGCCGACTACGTCAAGGAAGACGTCGCCATCCGCCGGCTGCTGGCCAGCGGCCTGGAGCGCGCCGGCATCGCCGATGTGGAGATCGAGCGCACCCGCGACCGGGTTCGAGTCGACATCCACACCGCACGTCCGGGCATCGTCATCGGTCGGCGCGGCACCGAGGCCGACCGTATCCGGGCCGACCTGGAGAAGCTGACCGGCAAGCAGGTCCAGCTGAACATCCTCGAGGTCAAGAACCCCGAATCGCAGGCCCAACTGGTGGCCCAGGGTGTCGCTGAGCAGCTGAGCAACCGGGTGGCATTCCGCCGCGCGATGCGCAAGGCCATCCAGTCGGCGATGCGCCAGCCCAACGTCAAGGGCATCCGCGTGCAGTGCTCCGGCCGTCTCGGCGGCGCGGAGATGAGCCGCTCGGAGTTCTACCGCGAGGGCCGGGTGCCGCTGCACACGCTGCGTGCCGACATCGACTACGGCCTGTATGAGGCCAAGACCACCTTCGGCCGGATCGGCGTGAAGGTGTGGATCTACAAGGGCGACGTGGTGGGCGGCAAGCGCGAGTTGGCCGTCTCCGCCCCGGCTGCCGACCGTCCGCGCCGCGACCGTCCGGCGTCGGGTACCCGCCCGCGCCGCAGCGGCGCGTCGGGCACCACGGCGACCAGCACTGAGGCCGGCCGCGCCGCCACCGAAGAGGCCGGTCCGATCGTGGAAGCGGCCAGCCGCCCGGCCGAGGAAACCACCGCCCAGGTCACCTACGAGAACAACGCTGTTGACGGCGAGCAAAGCCGCGCCGACAAGAGCGATCTCACCCCCGACCACCTCCAGGAGTGAGCGACACATGTTGATTCCCCGCAAGGTTAAGCACCGCAAGCAGCACCACCCCAAGCAGCGTGGTCTGGCCAGCGGTGGCACCAGCGTGACCTTCGGTGACTACGGCATCCAGGCTCTGGAGCATGCCTACATCACCAACCGGCAGATCGAGTCCGCCCGTATCGCCATCAACCGGCACATCAAACGTGGCGGCAAGGTGTGGATCAACATCTTCCCGGACCGTCCGCTGACCAAGAAGCCGGCCGAAACCCGCATGGGTTCGGGCAAGGGCTCACCGGAATGGTGGGTGGCCAACGTCAAGCCCGGTCGCGTGCTGTTCGAGCTGAGCTACCCGAATGAGGAGATCGCCCGAGCCGCGCTGACCCGAGCGATCCACAAGCTGCCGATCAAGGCACGCATCGTGACCCGAGAGGAGCAGTTCTGATGGCAGTGGGCGTCGATCCCGGCGAGCTGCGTGAGCTGACCGACGAGGAGCTGGCCGACAGGCTTCGGCAATCCAAGGAAGAGCTGTTCAACTTGCGCTTCCAGATGGCGACCGGGCAGTTGGCCAACAACCGTCGGCTCCGCGTTGTTCGCCAGGAAATTGCGCGCATCTACACGGTGCTGCGCGAACGTGAGCTGGGTCTGGCCGCCGGACCCGGCGGTGAGGAATCGTAATGGCTGAGACAGGCTCCAAGCACACCCCGCGCACCGAGAAGCCGCGCGGCCGGCGCAAGACCGCGATCGGCTACGTGGTCAGCGACAAGATGGAAAAGACCATCGTCGTCGAGCTCGAGTCCCGGGTGAAGCACCCCAAGTACGGCAAGATCATCCGGACCACCAAGAAGGTCAAGGCCCACGACGAGCAGGGCACCGCCGGCATCGGCGACCGTGTCTCGTTGATGGAAACCCGGCCGCTGTCGGCAACCAAGCGTTGGCGCCTCGTGGAGGTTCTCGAGCGGGCCAAGTAGCCGCGGCTCTCGGATCGGCGCGTGGATCAGCTGAAAGTCAGTCGGATCAGTGAACAGTCATCGTCAAGGTAGCCGTTAACGGCTCGGGCCCTTAACTGTTCGGTCAGTGTGTCAATCGACCAGTTCGCAGCCGTCGACCGGGCGAACAGGTTCATCAGGTCGTCGAGGGACCAGGTGCTGCCTTCGGGGGTGGGCAACTCGTAGGCACCGTCGCTATAGAGCAGCAACTGGCTGCCTGGCGGCACCGGGCAACTGGCCGAACTGAATTCGCCGTCGGGAAACATCCCGACCGGAAAGCCTCCGGTGGCCAGTTGGGTAGCCGGTGGGGTGGCCGGTCGTGTCAGGTTGGCCTCTTTGTGGCCGGCAGCGACGAGCAGACCGGGCGGGTGACCGCCGCTTGCATAGTTCAGCGTTCGACTTGATCGCTGGTACACGCCGTACCAGATGGTGAGGTAATTGTCGCTGTGGCGTTCCATCGTGAAGACGTCGTTGAGCTTGGACAGGACGGCGGCAGGTTCGAGCAGAGTCGACTCTGGGAGCGTGCTCGACCGGAGCAAGTTGTGCACCGAAATCGACACCAGGGATGCCTCGATACCGTGACCGGAGACATCGATGACGTATGCGATGAAATGGTCGTCGTCGACCCACCGGTAGTCGAAGCAGTCGCCACCAAGTTCGCGGGACGGCAGATACCGCGCGGACACCCGAACCGGACCGTCGTCAACGTCATTGGGCAGGATCGACTCCACAT
>NZ_JBILVF010000057.1:0-19132 GCF_044370595.1 Mycobacterium sp. | reverse complement strand
GGTCAGTGACGGGGTGCGTCGTCTCGGCGACCGACCGTCATGAAACCCGGCAACAACAACGGCCATGCCGCGGCGAGTGTGCTCCGGGCCGCTAGGGGTCCGGTGTGCCCATCGGGATCAGTGGCTACTCTTTGACGCTGCGGTCGAAATCGCCCACGACGTTCAGATCCGGCCCGATAACCCATGAGTCCGGGGTCGGATTCCAAACAGGGTGTCCTGCCGAGACGATGAGCGCCCTGCAACGGGAGGTTGAGACGTGCCGCGAAGCCCCCTATCAACCGGCGGCCTGGGCCAGCCGCAGCTGCCGACGGCGGGCCTGTTCAGCCGGGTCGGGCACCGGCACCGAGGCGATCAGCCGGGCGGTGTAGCTCTGGGTCGGGCGATTGAGCACCGCCTCGGCGGGCCCGGACTCGACCAGCCGGCCGGACTGCATGACCGCGATCCGGTCGGAGAGTTCCTCGATGACGGCCAGGTCATGGCTGATGAACAGACAGGCGAAGCCGTGCTCGGCCTGCAGGCTGCGAAGCAGCGCGAGCACCCGGGCCTGCACTGAGACGTCCAGCGCCGATGTTGGTTCGTCGGCGATCACCAGCGCGGGGTTCAGAGCGAGCGCACGCGCGATACCGACCCGCTGGCGCTGCCCGCCGGAGAGCTGGTGCGGGTAGCGGTTTCGCAGCGCGCGGTCCAGCTGAACCTGGTCGAGCAGTTCATCGACGCGCGCCGAGCGCTGCGCCGCCGACATCGGTGTGTGCAGCGCCAGTGGCTCGGCGATCGCCTGCCCGATCGGCCAGCGCGGATCCAGCGACGAGCCGGGATCCTGGAACACCACCCCAACCCGCTTGCGGGGTTCGCGCAATCGGCGCTGGGACAGTCCGGTGATGTCGATGCCTGCCAGCGCCACCGACCCCGAGGTCAGCTTGACCAGCCCGACGGCGGCCTTGCCCAGCGTCGACTTGCCCGAACCGGACTCACCGACCAGACCTACGACCTCCCCGGCGGCGACGTCGAGGCTCACCGCGTCGACGGCCCGGAAGGTCTTCTGACGGCCGGAGGTGAACTCGATGGTGGCTTCCCGCAGCGACAGCGCCAGCGGGGCGGGTGCCGGTTCGGGTGCCGGTTCGGGCTGGGACACCTGCAGACGGCCGGCTCCCAGGTGCGGTACGGCAGCCAGCAGTGAGCGGGTGTAGGGATGGGTCGGGTTGGCGAAAAGTGTTTCAGCAGAGGCTGATTCGACGACCTCGCCGTCCTTCATCACCATGATGCGGTCAGCCAGGTCGGCCACCACGCCCATATCGTGGGTGATCAGCAGGATCGCGGCGTCGACCCGGGTACGCAGATCGCGGATCAGGTCGAGGATCTCGCCCTGCACGGTGACGTCCAGTGCGGTGGTGGGTTCGTCGGCGATCAGCAGCGCCGGGTCGCACGCCAGCGCCTGGGCGATCATCGCGCGCTGGCGTTGCCCGCCGGAAAGCTGATGCGGGTAGTAGTCGATCCGGGCGGCCGGGTCGGGCATGTCGACCAGTTCGAGCAGTTCCACCACCCGGGCCCGCGCTTGCTCCTTGGTGACGTCGCGGTGCATCCGGATCGCCTCGGTGATCTGCCAGCCGATGGTGTAAACGGGATTGAATGCCGTCATCGGCTCCTGGAACACCACCCCGACCCGCCCGCCCCGCACCTCGGTCAGCGTCTGCTCGTCGGAGTTGGCCAGTTCCTCGCCCGCCAGCCGGATGCTGCCTGCCATTCGGGAGTTGTCGGCCAGCAGGCCCGGAATCGCCATCGCCAGAGTCGATTTACCCGACCCCGACTCGCCGACCAGGGCAAGGATCTCGCCCTTCTCCAGGGTCAGATCGACGTCGCGGACCGCGGCCGACCACGCGTTGTTCACGGTGAACTCGATGGTCAATCCGCGGATGGCCAGCAGCGACCCGGCTGTGTTCTCGTCCACGCCGTCACCGCCGCTTCGGGTCGAGGGCGTCGCGCATGGTGTCGCCCAGCAGGATGAACCCCAGCACCGTGATGGACAGGAACAATGCGGGGAAGAACAACAGATGCGGGGACGTGCCGATCAACGACTGGGCGACGTTGATCTGCAGACCCCAGGAGATCTCCGGGGCCTGCAGGCCGATGCCCAGGTAGGTCAGCGCGGCTTCGGCGGAGATGAAGGTGCCAACCGCGATGGTGGCGTAGATCAGCACCGGGGCAAGGGCGTTGGGCAGGATGTGGCGCACCAGGATCCGCAGCGTGGGCGCCCCGAGCGCCTGGGCGGCCAGTACATAGTCCGAACCGCGGATGGACACCACCGAGGAGCGCACCAGTCTCATCGCCGTCATCCAGCCGAACGCCACCAGCGCCAGCGACACCGTCCACACCGACCGCTGCGCGGAGACCGTCAGCAGGATCAGCGCACCCAAAAACAACGGGATGCCGAAGAACACGTCGGTGACCCGGGCCAGAACCGAGTCGATCCAGCCGCCGAAGTAGCCGGCCGGCGCCCCGACCAGCACCCCGATGATGAGCACCCCGATCACCGTCAGCACCCCGATGGACACCGAGGTCCGCGCGCCGTGGACCACGTTGGCGTAGTAGTCGCAGCCCTGCAGGTCGACGCCGAACCAGTGCGCGGCACTGGGCGCCTGCCGGGACAGCGACAGATCGCAGTCGGTGGGGTCGATGCCGCGGGCGAACAGCGCCGGGAACAGCGCCATCGTCACCATCACCACCATGATCGCGCACCCGATCAAGAACAGCGGGTTGGTGCGCAGGTAGCGCCACGCGTCGCGCCACACACTGGACTGCTCCAGTGCCGGCACACTCACCTCGGTCGTCTCACTCATAGCGGATCCTCGGATCGGCCACCGCGCACAGCACGTCGGCGAGCAGGTTGAAGAAGATGTAGAAGAACACCATCATCGTGACGATGCCGACCACCACCGGCCCCTGCTGGGAGCGCACCGCGTCGAAGATGGCCCGTCCCAGGCCCGGCAGGTTGAACACCGACTCGGTGACGATCGCACCGCCGAGCAGCGCACCGATGTCCGCGCCGATGAACGTGATCACCGGAATCAGGCTGTTGCGGAACGCATGTCGCAGCACGATGCGGGTTCGGCCGACCCCTTTGGCCCTGGCGGTGCGGATGTAGTCGGCCGAGAACGCCTCCAGCATCGCGGTTCTGGTCAGCCGCGCCACGTACGCCATCGACAGCGCGGCCAGCACCAGGCCGGGCAGCAGGTAGCTGATCCATCCGTCGGCGACTCCGGCGATGGGCAGCCAGCGCAGCTTGAACCCGAAGGCGTACTGCGCGAGGAAACCCAGCACGAACACCGGGATCGACACCAGCACGGTGGTGGAGACCAGCACCAGATTGTCGAAGAAGGAGTTGCGGCGCAGCGCGGCCAGGATGCCCGCGGCGATGCCCAGGATGGCCTCGAACACCACCGCGACGACGGTCAGTTTGACCGTCACCGGCAGGCGCTGGGAGATCGTCTCCAGCACTGGGCGCCCGGAGAAGTCGGTCCCGAAGTCCCCGTGTAGCAGGCCCCACAGGTACTTGCCGTACTGGACGATGAACGGGTCGTCGAGGTTGAAGTTCGCCCGGATCTGCGCCTGTACCGCGGGGCTCAGCGGACGGTCACCGGCCAGGGCGCGCACCGGGTCACCGGGCAGCGCGTAGACCATCGCATAGATCAGCAGCGAGGCGCCGATGAGGATCGGAATGGTCAGCAGCAGGCGCCGGATCACGTAGCGGGTCAACGGATCACACCTCGTCACCGTTGACGACGACGTCGGCCAGGACGACCTCGCCGACGATGTCGTAGCGCACCCCGGAGACCCGTTTGGTCCAGACCACCTGGTCGAGGCCGTGGAAGAGCGGCGCGGCCGGCAGATCCGCCACCAGCACGTCCTCGGCCTTCTCGTAGGCGATGCTGGCGGCCTCGATGCTCGGTGCCCGGTCGCCGGCGTCAAGTGCGTCGTCGAAGGCCGGGTTGCTGTAGAAGGTGGTGTTGGAGCCGGCCGGGGCCAGGGCGGCGGTGGCGAACTGCGGGGCCAGGAAGTTTTCGATCGAGGGGTAGTCCATCACCCAAGCCAGCCGGAACGGCCCGGTCATCTCCTTGGCGTCACGCTTGGACAGGAACTCGTTGAACTGCAGGTTGCCGCGCAGCTTGTAGGTCAGGCCGAGCTTGCGGAACATGTTGCCCACCGCGGTCATCCAGCCGTCGTGCCCGGCGCCGGCGTTGAACCAGATCTCGACCGGGGCGGTGGTGTCGAACCCGGCCTCGGCGAGCAGCGTCTTGGCCTCCTCGGGGCGGTATTCGCACCACTGCCCGCACGCACCGGCCCGGTAGCCGACGACGGTGGGCGGGGCGAAGGAGTCCGCCGGCACCCGAGTGCCCAGGAAGATCGCGTTGACGATCGCCTCCCGGTCGATGGCCATCGACAGCGCTCGGCGCACCCGGACGTCGGAGTAGCGCTGGTCGTACAACGGGAAGGCCAGGCTGGTGATATCCGCGCTGGACTGCTCGCGATAACGGTCGCCGAAGACGTCGGGGGCGGTGGCGTAGGCGTCCGGCGGCAGGCCCTTGAGGACGTCGAGATTGCCGGCCAGCACGTCGGTGTAGGCGGTGGAGACCTCGGTGTACATCCGCATCACGACGCCGCGGGACTTGGCTTTGTTCTTCCCGCCGTAATTGTCATAGCGGCTCAACGTCATTCCCCGGCCCGGTACCCATTCGGTGTCGGCGCGGAACGGACCGTTGCCGACCGGCTTCTTGCCGTAGGCCACCGGGTCGGCGTAGAACGCCTCGGGCAGCGGGTTGAAGGCGCTGTAGCCCAGCGTCAGCGGGTAGATGGCGAATGGCGCGGACAGGCTGACCTTGATGGTGGTTGCATCGGGCGCGGACAGGCCGCTCATGGCGATGGCCGTCGGCTCGCTGCCCTCGTCGGCCTGCAGGGCGTCATAACCCCGGACGTTGGAGAAGAAGTACGACGCGCCCTGGGCGTTACTGCTCAGCGCGGTGTAGTTCCAGGCCCGTACATAGGACTGCGCCGTGACCGGTGTGCCGTCGTGAAAAGTCCAGCCGCTCTTGAGCTTGATGGTCCAGTTGACGTTGTCGCGCGAGGTGACCGACTCGGCGGCGCCGTCGTAGGTGACGGTGCGGGAGCGCTCGTCGAAGGTGACCAGTGGGGTCCACACCGCGTTGACGATCTTTCCGCCCTCGGTCTCGGTCGTGTTTCCTGGCACCAGGGGCCGTTGCGGCTCGCCGAGATAGACACTGAACATGCCCGGTGGGGTCGACGGAGCCGTCGAGCATCCGGTCAGGGTTGTCAGCATCAGTGCGACCACGCACAGCACGGCCGTGACGGTGCGTCGGTGCAGTGTCGTTGTGCCCGGCAAGCCGTCCTCCTGTCAGCAGGGGTCAACGATGGCACAAATGGCGGCAGGACGCGCATCGAATGACGTCAGTGCATCGGCACCGCGTCGACGGGGTCGGCAGCGTCATTCACACTGTGATGTCACCGATGGTGTCGCATTTCCGCAACATCGTGCCGAGGCCCAGCGGGCGCCGGGGGCGACGATCAGTTGGTGCGCTTAGGGGTTCAGCCGCTCGACGACGGCGGCCACGATCCGACCGTCGCCAGCGGCAGAAGCGCTACGGCGTATGCCATTTGGGGTGAGGTGCCGACGGCGTGCGAGATGTTCGATATCAACGCTCGTGGGCGGCTGGAAGGTCACGCGCGGCAGCGCCGTCGGCCTTCGTTGACCGAGCGACATCGAAGGAGAATCTGGCCGGACTGATGATCGAGGCGGTCATCGGCACGACCCTTGTCCTCGGCTGAGGCCTACCCAACAAGCGCCTGTCCTTCGGGTACGGCGTGCACTTCTGCCTCGGCGACCCACTGGCCCGGCCGGTGCAATAATCAATGAGGACGCAACGACGGAGGTGAGACCGCTGGCGATCCCGTTCCCGGACCGGGCGACGCTGCGCAGCGTGCTCGACGTCGCCTCCCGCGCGCCGTCGTCGGGCAATCTGCAACCCTGGCGGTGGCAGGTCGACGGTGCCGCGTTGCATCTCTACGCCGATTGGCGCCGGCAAGCCGGCGGATCTCCGACGGATCGGCGCGATGTGCTGCTGGGCTGCGGAGCTGTTCTGGACCACTGCGTCGTGGCGCTCGCCGCTGCCGGCTGGTCCCCGCGGGTGCGGCGGTTCCCCGACGGCGGCCGCGACAGCCATCTGGCGATCCTGGAGGTCGTCGAGCAGCCACCCAACGCTGCGCACCTGGAATTGGTCGATGCCATCTCGCGGCGCCGGGCCGACCAGCGCCGTTACCCGGCGCGACGGATCCCGCCCGCCACCGTGGAGACGTTGTACATTCGGGCGGCGCGGCTGGGTGTGGAACTGGCTGTCGTTCCCCGGTCCCGGTGGGTTCGGCATCAGGACGGTAGCGTCGCGCTGCGCTTCCCCGCGGTCGCCGGGGAACCCGACGACGATGCGGTTCTGTTGGTGCTCGGCACCCGCGAGGACAACGACGACATGCGATTGCGGGCCGGTGAGGCGCTCAGTCACATCACCTTGACGGCCACCGCACTGGGTCTGGCCAGCTGTCCACTCACCGATCCGTTGAACGATATGCGCAGCCGGTTGGCTTTGGCCTGCGAGGTGTTCGACGGCGAGGCGCATCCGCAGACGCTGATCAGGCTCGGAGCGCACCCCGAGAACGACGTAACCCAGTCGCAGACCCAACGCAGACCGGTAAGCGAAACCACCACGTGGACAAGCTGAGTGCTCGCGCGATCCATGGGCGCGAGACTCGAGTTCGACTTCATCATCGTGGGAGCCGGCAGCGCGGGCTGTCTGCTGGCCAATCGGCTCAGCGCCAACCCTGATCACCGTGTACTGCTGATCGAGGCCGGCGGCGACGACGACTGGTTCTGGATCAAAGTGCCGGTGGGCTACCTCTACACGATCGCCAATCCGAGAACCGACTGGTGCTTCAGCACCGAGGCCGACCCCGGTCTGGCCGGCCGCAGCATTCACTACGCGCGCGGCCGGGTGATCGGCGGCAGTTCCTCGATCAACGCGATGATCCACATGCGCGGTCAGGCCGGCGATTACGAGCTGTGGGCTCGGTCCACCGGCGACCAGCGCTGGGGCTGGGGTGGACCGGAACGCCTGGGGGAGACGCTGAGCATCTACAAAGAGTTGGAGGACTACTTCGGCGGGGCCGATGACTGGCACGGCGCCGGTGGGGAGATCCGCGTCGAGCGGCCCCGGGTGCGCTGGAAGATTCTCGACGCCTGGCAGGCCGCCGCCGCCGAGGTCGGCATCGCCCCGATCGCGGAGTTCAACCGGGGTGACAACGCCGGCAGTGCCTACTTCCACGTCAACCAGCGGCGTGGCCGGCGCTGGTCGATGGCCGACGCGTTCCTGCACCCGGTCGCACACCGGCCCAACCTCACCGTCTACACCCGGACCCAGGCGGTGAGACTCCTGCTCGACGACCAGGTCGGCGGGCATCAGCGCCGCGGCGCCTGGACCACCGCGGCGCACCGGGCCACCGGTCTGCGGCTGATCAAGGACGGCCGGACCGTCGACGTCGCCGCCCGCTGCGAGGTGATCCTGAGCGCCGGAGCGATCGGATCGCCGCATCTGATGCAGGTCTCCGGCCTCGGCCCGGCCGGCCTACTGCGCGACCATCAGGTGCCGGTGGCCGTCGACCTGCCGGGCGTGGGCGAGAACCTCCAGGATCACCTGCAGCTTCGAACGGTCTACCGGATACGCGGCGCGCGCACGGTGAACACGCTGTACCGCAACTGGTTCAGCCGGGCGGGCATGGGATTGCAGTACTTGCTGCTGCGATCGGGCCCGATGACCATGCCGCCGTCCACGCTGGGGGCGTTCGCCAAGAGCGACCCCTCTCTTGCCGGCGCCGACTTGGAGTGGCATGTGCAGCCCCTGTCGTTGCCGAAGTTCGGCGAACCCCTGCACAAGTTCGGGGCGATCACCCCCTCCGTCTGCAACCTGCGGCCCACATCGCGTGGCCATGTACGCATCGCCAGTGCGAATCCGCTTGATGCGCCCCAGATTTCGTGCAATTACCTGTCGACGGAGGCCGATCGTCGCACCGCTGTGCTCGGCCTGCGGATGACCCGCCAGATCATGGCGGCACCCGCGCTGGACCGCTATCGCCCCCAGGAGGTGCTTCCCGGCCCGGAACTGACCAGTGAGGCGGAGTTGCAGAAGGCGGCAAGCGAACTGGGTACGACGATCTTCCACCCGGTGGGCACCTGCGCGATGGGTGCCTTTGACGCGCAGGGCAATCCGAGCTCGGCCGCCACCGTGCTCGACACCGACTGCCGCGTGTACCGGGTCGCCGGGCTCCGCGTGGTCGACGCGTCGGCGATGCCCACCATCACCTCGGGAAACACCAACGCGCCGGTGATGCTCATCGCCGAGCGGGCGGCGCGGGCGATCCTCGGATAGCAGGCCGACCTGAGTTGCCAGCGGCGAACTCGACGACGCCACGCAATGCCGGGTGATCACCGGAGATCGCCGGCCCAGGAATCCCGGCCAGCGGTTACCGTTCGCCGAGGCCATGGTCGTCGACGGGGTTGGTGCGGGTCACGATGAGCGGATCGGCGTTGGTGAAGGGGAAGTCGGGGAGATCGTCGATGTGCATGTCGAAGGTCGCCGCCAGAACCTCGCGGGAGTAGGCGCTGATCGACGCCCGATAGCCGATATCGCCGGGGGTGGCCTGATCGAAGAAGATCAGGAAATGGATGTCGGGGGAGTCGACGACCTCGATGTGGTGCGGGTAGGCGCGGGGGACGAAGTAGACGTCGCCCTGTTGCAGATACCAGGTGTCGAGGGTGCCGTCGGGGTCCATCACCGTCATCCGGGCCGACCCGCGGTGCACGTAGCCCATCTCGGCGGTGATCGGATGCCAGTGCGGTTCCCGCATGCCGTCCTCGCGCACGCGTAGCGAGTACATCGACATGTCCTTCAACGCCGGCCAGAACTGCACCCGGGCAAGATGGGCCGACCCGACGGCGATGCTGATCGGCGCCGACTGCGCCTCGAGGGCGAACTTGTGCGGATCGCCGAACCGAGCGGTCGCCGGCACCTTCGGCGGGCCGGTCCGTCTGGCCAGCGGCCGATCGGTGGTGCTGCGCCGGATCTTGGCGAAGTCGGCGGCATCGAGGCCGTAGGTGTTGCCGAGCACCGCATCGGTCATCGCCCCGAACGACGCGAACAGGCCGAAGTCCTCAGGCCGTTCATGGCGAAAGGTGACGATGAACTCAGCGGGATCCTCACCGATGTTCTCGATGTGATGCAACGACCCCGAGTCGATGTGGAACATCTCGCCGGCGCCGACCACGAACGACGCGAATTGGCTGTAGGTGCCCAGCACCGACACCAGAGCAGTTCCCGATACGCAGTAGGTCAGTTCATTGGCGTTGGCATGCCAGTGCGGGGTTCGCATCGCCCCGGGGTTGATAACGACGCGTTTGATCGACAGTCCGCGCAGCAGCGGGAAGTTGTCGGCGGTGACCCGCCGAATCGAACCGAGATCAGACTCCTCCACGATTTCACCCTGGAGAAGAGATGCCGAGTGCCGGCCACCAGCCTTGGACATGATCCGACGCTACAGGGATCAGCAGGGCTCACGCTGAGGTCCGGGGCTATCGTGGCGAGGTGACCAGAACCGAGCGTGAAAGCGAGTTGCTCTCGGTCACTTTGCAACTGTTGCAGCAGCACGGTTACGAGGGCCTCACCGTCGACGAGGTTGCCGCCACCGCCCGCGCCAGCAAGGCCACCGTGTACCGGCGCTGGCCCACCAAAGCCGAACTGGTGCTGGCCGCCTTCATCGAAGGTGTCAGTGCGGACGCCGAGCCTCCCGACACCGGCAGCCTGCGCGAGGATCTGATCCGCATCGGGGACGCCGTGTGCGCGCAGTCCAAGGAGCACGCCGGCACCATGCGGGCCGTACTCGGGGAGGTCTCGCGCAACCCGGCCCTCAATGACGCCATGCAGCGGCAGTTGGTCGATCAGCGCCGGGCGATGATGAGGACGGTGCTCAAGCAGGCCGTCGATCGCGGAGAACTCGATGCCGAGGAGGCCAACCGCGAACTGTGGGATCTGCTTCCCGGTTACCTGATCTTCCGCAGCGTCATCCAGGACCGGCCTGCGACCCGGCGGACGGTCCGAGCCCTCGTCGACGACATGATCATGCCCAGCGTGAACCGGCGCGCCCGATGAAACGGTACGGTACCGTACTGCCGATGGAGGCCGACGGGTGAGGCGCGGAGGCCTGAGGTCGTTCGCCGCCCGCGGGTGGCTGGTCTGGGTGACGATCGCCGTCGTCGGGCTGGGGGCCTTCGCCGTCTACCGGTTGCAGGGGGCCTTCGGCTCGCAGAACACCGCCACCCCTGCCGGTGCCGCGGATCAGATCGTGCCGTTCGACCCCAAACGTGTCCAGCTCGAGGTGTTCGGCGATCCAGGTGCGACCGCCACGATCACCTACATCGACGTCGACTCCCGTCCGCAGCGCGTCGATGACGCGACCCTGCCGTGGACCTATGACGACTCGACGACCACCCCCGCGGTGCTGCTCAACCTGCAGGCCCAGACCAACGGCTACACCCTGGGCTGCCGGATCACCGTCGACGGGATCGTCAAGGTGGAACGCTCGATGAGCCAGCGCAGCGCCTACGTGTTCTGTCTGGACAAGTCCGGATGAGCGGGGTCCGATGAGCACCGGCCACGACGCCCCGTCGGCCTTCCCGCGCCTGATCCGGATGCTCGCGGTGCCCATCGCCATCTTCTGGCTGGCGCTGGCCGCGGCGAGCAACGCACTGGTCCCACCCCTGGAGGAGGTCGGCCGCATCCACAACGTGGCGGCGAGCGCCCCGGACTCGCCGTCGCTGATCGCGGCCAAACGGGTGGGAACGGTGTTCGGCGAGTACGACTCCGACAGCCTGGTCACCCTGGTGATCGAAGGCGATCAGCCCCTCGGCGACGAGGCGCACCGCTTCGGCGACGCGCTGGTCGAACGGATGCGGGCCGACACCGAGCACGTCCAGCACGTCCAATATTTCTGGGGCGACCCACTGACCGCGGCAGGCGCCCAGAGCAACGACGGCAAGGCCGCGCTCATCCAGGTCTACCTGACCGGGGACGCCGGCGGCAGCCAAGCCAACGAAGCTGTCGCCGCCGTCCGCTCCATCGTCGACGACACCCCGTCGCCGCCGGGGGTCAAGGCCTACGTCAGTGGCCCGGCGGCGCTGTTCGCCGACGAGTTCTCCGTCGGCGAGGGCGGCCACATCAAGGTCACCGCGCTGACCTTCGGGGTCATCGCGGTGATGCTGCTGTTCGTCTACCGATCGTTCGTCACCGCTCTGCTCACCCTGGTGGCCGTCGCGATCCAGGTGGCCGCGGCCCGCGGCGTGGTCGCCTACCTCGGCCACGTCGGCATCATCCCGCTGTCGACCTATGCGACCAACCTGCTCACGCTGCTGGCGGTGGCCGCGGCCACGGATTACGCGATCTTCCTGCTGGGCCGCTATCAGGAGGCGCGCCAAGCCGGCACTGATCGGCTGGCGGCCTACTACATCATGTACCGCAGCACCGCGCACGTGATCATCGGCTCGGGCCTGACGGTCGCCGCGGCGATCTTCTGCCTGCGCTTCACCCGGACGCCGTATTTCCAGAGCCTCGGTATCCCGGCCGGACTGGGTGTGCTGGTTGTCCTGGTGGCCTCTCTGACGCTGACGCCGGCGGTGATCACCATCGGCAGCCATCTCGGACTGTTCGACCCCAAGCGGGCGATGCGCACCCGCGGGTGGCGGCGTATCGGCACCGCCATCGTCCGCTGGCCCGGACCGGTTCTGGTGGCCACCATCGCGGTGGCGCTCATCGGCCTGCTCGCTCTGCCCGGGTACAAGACCAATTACGACGCCCGCCGGTACATGCCGGAGTGGGCGCCGGCCTCGGTCGGTTACGCGGCCGCCGAACGGCACTTCTCGGCCGCGCGGCTCAACCCGGAAGTACTGATGGTCGAGACCGACCGCGATCTGCGCACCCCGGCCAACATGATCGTGCTGGAGAAGATCGCCAAGGAGGTCTTCCGCACCCCCGGGGTGGCGATGGTGCAGTCCATCACCCGGCCGCTGGGCACCCCGCTGGACCACACCTCGCTGGGGTTCCAGATGAGCGCGCAGAGTGCCGCGCAGCTCCAGAATCTGCCGTTCCAGCAGGCCCGTGCCGAGGACCTGTTGCAGCAGGTGGATGAGATCTCGAAGTCGATCACCCTGCTGCAGCAGCAGTACTCGCTGCAGGAGCAGCAGTACACGCTCCAGGAGCAGGCCGCCGCGGCCACCGACGAGCAGGTGACGGCCTTCCGGGAGACCTCCGCGCAGATCAAGGAATTGCGCGACAAGATCGCCAACGTCGACGACTTCTTCCGCCCGATCAAGAACTACTTCTATTGGGAGCCGCACTGTTTCGACATCCCGGTCTGTGCGACGTTCCGCTCGCTGTTCGATGCCCTCGACGGTGTGGACGCACTGACCGATCAGTTCGCGCAAGTCACCGAGAGCCTGGACAGGCTCAACGCCCTGCAACCCCAACTGCTGGCGCTGATCCCCGAACAACTGGCGCTGGTCTCCGAGCAGGTCGCGATCCAGGAGCGCAACAAGGCTCTGGCCGAGACCAACTACGCCACCCAGTCCGGACTGGCGCAGCAGGCCGCCGAGGCCCTGAAGAACGCCGACGCGATGGGGCAGGCCTTCGACGAGGCCAATGACGACAGCTCCTTCTATGTGCCGCCGGAGGTGTTCGACAACTCGGAGTTCAAGCGCGGCTTGACGCTGTTCTTATCCCCGGACGGCAAGGCCGCCCGGATGATCATCACCCACGACACCGATCCGGCCACGCCCAAAGGCATCTCCCATATCGACCCGATCCGGCAGGCCGCGCAGGAGGCGCTCAAAGGCACCCCGCTGGCCGGGTCGAACATCTACATCGCCGGCACCGCGTCGTCGTTCAAGGACGCCCGCGACATCGCGAAGTACGACCTGATGATCGTCGTCATCGCCGCGGTCAGCCTCATCCTGCTGATCATGATGTTCATCACCCGCAGCGTGGTGGCCGCCCTGGTGATCGTCGGCACGGTGGTGCTCTCGCTGGGCGCCTCGTTCGGGTTGTCGGTGCTGATCTGGCAGCACCTGTTGGGCATCGAGTTGTACTGGATCGTGCTGGCGCTGGCGATCATCATCCTGCTGGCGGTGGGGTCGGACTACAACCTGCTGGTGATCGCGCGGTTCAAGGAGGAGATCGGGGCGGGCCTCAACACCGGCCTGATCCGCACGATGGCCGGCACCGGGTCGGTGGTCACCGCCGCGGGCCTGGTCTTCGCGTTCACCATGTGCGGGTTCGTCTTCGGGGATCTGATGGTGCTGGCCCAGATCGGCACCACCATCGGCGTCGGGCTGATCTTCGACACCCTGATCGTGCGGTCCTTCATGACGCCGGCGATCGCCGCGCTGTTGGGCCGCTGGTTCTGGTGGCCGCTGAAGGTCCGGCCCCGCCCCGCGTCGACCATGCTGCGGCCTTACGGGACCCGGCCGAGCGTGCGGGAGTTGCTCAACCAGAACGAGGCTTAGCTGCGGCGGGTGGTCGCCTATCTCGAATAAAGCCCGCTGATTTGGCGCTGTCGCCCACGGAGCCGACACCGAGCCATACTCTTGTCGGGTGAACATCAGCAAATTCATCGCCGATGCGCTGGTAGCACCTGCCCACCTCGGTATCGCGGCGGCCGACGCCGGACTCACCGTTGCGGGCATGGCGCTGGGTTTTGCGAAGCAGTCGCTGGGCTACCAGAGCTCGCAAACCGTCGACCCGATTACCGACATTCTCCCGCTGCGCGGCGCGATCGTCGGTGCCAACCGCGTCGCCGAGCTAACCGAGAACGACAGGGCGTTGGGGCGGATGCTGGCCCGCGGCGGCGCGGCGGACAAGTTGACCCGGGAAGGTGGGGTTGTCGACATGTTGACCGAGCCCGGTGGTCTCCTCGACCGGATCTCCTTGGACGGTAGCGCTCTCGAGCGGATGCTGGAGCCCGGCGGTCTCATTGATCGGCTGCTCGAGGAGGACGGACCACTTGAGCGGATGTTCGCCGAAGACGGCATCATCGAGCGTCTCTTCGCCGACGACGGCATCATCGACAAGCTGACGGTCAAGGACGGACCGCTCGAGCAACTCGCCGAGACCGCCGAAATCCTCAGCCGGCTCCAACCCGCGGTGGAAACGTTGACGCCCACCGCCGACACCTTGGAATCCGCCGTCGACACCCTCAACAGGATGGTGAACTCGCTCAGTGCCATTACAGACCGCTTTCCGCGGCGGCGCTCGGCGCGGTCGAACGAGATCACGCAGAACACCAGGGACGCCATCACCGAGTGAGCCGACCCTCTTCGGCTACTACGAGGCCCGGGTCTGCCAGGCCCACCGGCGCCCGGGTGTGCGCGAACTGCCCATGATTCGTACCCGATTCACTCCAATGGTCTATTTCGGGTGGTGCCTCGGTGAGTCACCGTAGTAAGAAACGGGGTGTTCTAAGGCGGGGAGGGCCAGGCACATGGCTGCATTCATCACGAAGGGCCGGACCGGCGGTCTGGACTACAAGCGCGGACGGGACGGATTCGGCGGACTCGCTCTTGTCCTGCTGATGGCCGGACCCGGTGTCGTCCTTCTCGCCACGCTGATCGCCTTCGTCTGCACCGTATTCGGGTGGAACATCCCGGGTATGTGAACGGGCTCGCCCGGTGGGTCAGACGACTCTGGTGGGCATCCCCGGACTCACGCCCGGACTTCTGCGGCCAGCGCGCCGACCGCATCACGTACGGCGCTGACCACGTCTGCGTTCTCTCGCGGGTGCTTGCCGTCCAGGGTCGTCGCCGCCAGCGAGAGTTTGATGGAGTCGACCACGCGCGGTCCGGCGATCCCCAGCGACTTGCGGGTTTCGTCGTGGGCCCAGGTGCCGCCGTACCGGCCCGCGGCGGTGCCGATGACAGCGACAGGCTTGTCCTTCAGATCGCTGGCACCCCACGGCCGGGAGAGCCAGTCGATCGCGTTCTTGACCACGGCCGGGATGGTCCCGTTGTACTCCGGGGTGACGATCAGCGCGGCGTCGGCCTGCGCCGCGGCGGCCCGCAGGGCGGCAACAGCCGCCGGCGGTGTGAGGGTGTCCAGGTCCTCGTTGTAGAACGGCACCTGGTCGAGGCCCTCGTAGAGGGTCAGCACCACACCCTCCGGGGCGGCCTCCGCGGCCAGTTCGGCGAGTTGGTGGTTGATCGATGCCGCCCGCAGGCTCCCCACCAGGGTCAAAATCGTCGTCGGCGCCACTAAGGTTGCCCCCTCGTTGTCGGAACCACACCAGACTAACCGGACTGCCGCGGCGTCGGATTCGTTGGCGCGCAGGGCGTGCGGCCGCTGAGTTCGGCTCAGGGCTGGCGGAACCGTCGGCGTAGGGCCAGTGACACATAGACCAGGCCGACGAGGACCGGCACTTCGATGAGGGGGCCGACGACGCCGGCGAGGGCTTGGCCCGACGTCGCACCGTAGGTCGCGATCGCGACGGCGATGGCCAGTTCGAAGTTGTTGCCGGCGGCGGTGAAAGCCAGTGTCGTGGTGCGCTCATAGCCGAGTCCGAGGGCAGCGCCGAGTAGATATCCGCCGCCCCACATGATCGCGAAGTAGGCCAGCAGAGGCAGGGCGATTCGGGCGACGTCGAAGGGCCGGTTGGTGATCTGATCACCCTGCAGCGCAAAGAGAATGACGATGGTGAACAGCAGGCCGTAGAGCGCCCACGGCCCGATGGCCGGCAGGAACCGTTCTTCGTACCAACCGCGGCCCTTGGCGCGCTCACCGAGGCGGCGCGAGAGATATCCGGCCAGCAGCGGGATGCCGAGGAAGATCAGCACGGATTTGGCGATCTGCCACGGCGAGGTGTCGATCGAGGTTTGGGGCAGACCCAGCCAACCGGGCAGCACCGACAGGTAGAACCAGCCGAGCGCGGCGAACATCACCACCTGGAACATCGAGTTCAGCGCGACCAGCACCGCGGCAGCTTCGCGGTCACCGCAGGCCAGGTCGTTCCAGATGATGACCATGGCGATACAGCGGGCCAGGCCGACGATGATCAGTCCGGTGCGGTATTCGGGAAGGTCCGGCAGCAGCAGCCAGGCCAGGGCGAACATCAGCGCCGGTCCAAGCACCCAGTTGAGCAGCAGGGAACTGATGAGCAGTTTGCGGTCGGCGGTGACGGCCTCGAGGCGGTCGTAGCGCACTTTGGCCAGGACCGGGTACATCATGATCAGCAGGCCCAGCGCGATGGGCAGTGAGATGCCGTCGATCTGAATCTTCTGCAGTGCGGTGTGCAGGCCGGGGATCGCCCGGCCCAGCAGTAAGCCCGCGGCCATGGCGATGCCGATCCACACCGGGAGGAACCGGTCGAGGGTGGAGAGCTTTTCCGCTACCGGGGCGTGCGGGTCGGCGGTGGGTGCAGCGGTCACGCCGGATCTCCGGCGGGGGCCTCGCTGCAGCAGGCGGTACCGGCGACAACGGCCACAGTTGCCAGACTCGTCGGGGTCCCGAAGGTTTCGGTGTCGGCGAGCTTGGTGTAGACCTCCCAGCGTTCCCCGTCCGGTGCGGTCACCCACACCTTGTCCTGGGTGGAGAAACAGCAGGTGGTGCCGATCTCCTCCTCGGTGAACAGGCCCGCTTCGGTGAGCCGGGCGATCTCAGCGTGGACCTGGTCACTGGAGGTGACCTCGACGCCGAGGTGGTTCAGGGTGCCGCCCTGGCCGGGGTTCTCCAGCAGTACCAGTTTCAGCGGTGGCTCGGTGATGGCGAAGTTGGCGTACCCGGGCTTGACCTTGGCCGGGGTGGTGTTGAACAGCGCGGAGTAGAACGCGATGGCCGCATCGAGGTCATCGACGTTGAGGGCCAATTGAATCCGGGACACGATGATTCCTCCTGGTGCTGGGGGTTGTGGTCAGGGGGTTGCGGTCAGCGGGGTGCGGTGTCGGGCAGCAGTTCGGCGATGAGGTCTTCGACGCGGGCTTTGATCTGGTCGCGGATCGGACGCACCGACTCCACGCCCTTGCCGGCAGGGTCCTCAAGCACCCAGTCGCGGTAACTCTTGCCGGGGAAATACGGGCAGGCATCGCCGCAGCCCATCGTGATGACGACATCGGAGGACTGCACCGCGTCGGTGGTGAGGATTTTCGGGTTCTGGGTGGAGATATCGATGCCGACCTCGGCCATGGCCGCCACCGCGGCGGGATTGACCGCATCGGCGGGGGCGCTACCGGCCGAGCGGACTTCGATGGCGTCTGCGGCCAGAGCGGAGAGGAAACCTGCCGCCATCTGCGAGCGCCCGGCGTTGTGGACGCAGACGAACAGCACCGAGGGTTTGTCGCTCATCGACAGGTCCTTTCACCAGGGGGCGTGGCTACGGCGGTCGGCAGGTCAGGCGCGTGGCGAAATTCGGCGCCGGGGGCCAGAACCGCGGAGAGTTGTTGGAGCGCTGCCGGAATCACCTGGTAGTAGACCCAGGTTCCGCGGCGCTCACAGTCCAGCAGACCGGCTTCGCGCAGTGTCTTGAGGTGATGGGAGATCGTCGGCTGGGACAACTCGAAGGCCGGGGTGATGTCGCAGACGCAGCACTGGCCGCCGGCATGGCTGGCGATAAGGCTCAGGATGCGCAGCCGGACCGGATCGCCGAGGGCCTTGAACATCCGCGCCAGTTCAGCCGCCCAATCGGAGCCCAACGGGTGATCGGCCAGCGGAGGACAGCACGTCAGGTCTTCGGATCGCCGATCAATCGACACACATCTATATTGATGGAAATCGATGCAAGCCGTCAACTGCCCCGCCACGGTACGGTGCGTGTGCGTCGTCCCCGGACGGGTGCCGGCGGGAAGTCGGAGGATTCACAGTGGCCGATCCGGTGCGCAATCCGGCAGATGTTGTGGTGCGAGCCATCGAGCGCGGGTTGGCAGGGGTTACCGAGTTGGCTCGCCTCGGCAGCGACATCCTGCTGGCGACACTTCTTGCACGCCTGGGTAGGACGAGCCCCGGCGACGAGGCAACCGATGCGGAGCGCGACGACCACGAGCGCGACGACGCTGAGCCCGGTACCGTCGCCGCGCAGGAACTTGCGCCGGGCGAGTTGATTGCCCGCGGTCTGCTGGTGGGCGAGGGCCGGTATACCCGGCTCGAGGCTGCAGAACTTGCGGGGGTCACCCTCGATGGCGCGCGACGGCTCTGGCGGGCGCTGGGATTCCCCGAGGCCGACGACGACCAGCGGGTGTTCACCAGCGCCGATGTGACGGCCCTCAGGCAGGCATCGGCGCTCGTCAGTGCCGACATCGTCGACGGTGATGCGCTGGTGGAACTGGCCCGTCCGCTGGGCAACCTGATGTCCCGCCTGGCCGCAGCCCAGACGAATTTCATCACCGAAGTCCTAGGTTCGCGGATTGCATCGGGTCTTGATGTCGATGATCCACAGATGCCCCAGCTTCTGGCTGCCCACGCTCTGACGGCCACCGGCGAACTGTTGCCGGTGCTCGAACTCACCACCCTCCACGCGTGGCGGAGGCATTTGGCCGCGGAATTGGGACGAGCACTGATTCCGAACGCACTCGGCCTTGGTGCCGATACGGAACCCCGACCGGCAACAGTGGGCTTCGTCGACATCACCGGGTACACGCGGCTGTCCCGCAACGTCGACCTCACCGAACTGGCGGGATTGCTCGACCGATTCGAATCGGCCGTCCTCGACGTGGTGGTCGAACACGGCGGCCGGGTCATCAAGAACCTCGGAGACGAAATCCTTTTCGTGATCGAGGACCCGGTTGCAGCCGCGGAGGCCGCGCTGCAACTGCTGGACGTCTTCGCCGCCGACGACACCCTGCCACCCGTGCACGCCGGCCTTGCGTTCGGCAAAGTGTTGTACCGCGGCGGAGACGTCTACGGCCCGGTGGTCAATGTCGCGGCCCGACTGTCGAGCCTCGCCCCCAAGGAGACCATCCGGATCGACCAGGCGATGGCTGCCGAGATCAGGGGTGTCA
>NZ_JBILVF010000056.1:0-19135 GCF_044370595.1 Mycobacterium sp. | reverse complement strand
CAGTCCGATCGATCGGTCGAAGATAAGGCTGGTCAGGACATAGCCGACCGAGCCCAAGATCACGCCCAGACTCAGACCGACCTGGAACTCGCGGGCCATCACCCGGGCGATGTCGCGCGGGGCGACGTCGCGCAGGGCCAGCGCACGGGTCACGGTGGTCGCCGCCTGGTTGCCGGTGTTGCCGCCCGTCCCGATCAACAGCGGCACGAACAACGCCAGGGTGACCACCTCGGCGAGGGTGGATTCGAAGGCGTCCAGGACCCGGACGGTCAGCGCGGCGCCGATAGCCAGGACCAGCAACCAGACCACCCGGGAGCGGACCAGGGTGGCGACACTCGTGGTCAGATAAGGCTGACGGAGGGTCTCCGAACCGCCGAGTCGGGCCGCATCCTCGGTCTCGGCCTCCTCGAGGATCTGCAGGGCGTCGTCGACGGTGAGGATGCCCACCAGGCGGGTCTCGCTGTCGACCACCGGCAGCGCCAGATGTTGGGCGTCGGCGCACAACCGGGCGGCATCCTCGGCGGAGTCGGTGGCGCGCACATAGTCGGCGGGCCGCATGATCGTCTCTACGCCGACCTGGCCCGGCGCCCTCATCAGATCACGCAGGCTGACGACCCCCAGCAGCACACGGTCGCAGTCGGTGACAGGCAGGGTGTAGATCGTCTCAGCGGAGTCCAGGATGCTGCCGACGGCCTCCAGTGCCCGCTCCGCGGTCCAGTGCGGTTCCAGCCCCGAGACCTCGGGGCTCATTCGGCGCCCGATCGACTTCTTCGGGTAGCCCAGGATGTCGGCCGTCAAATCCCGCTCGGCGGTCGACAGGTCCCGCATCAGCCTGGCTGCCCACCGAGGCCGGAACCTCGTCGAGCAGGGCCACCCGGTCATCCGGGTCGAGGTCGTCGAAGGCGGCCTTGACCTCTTCGTCCTGCAGCGAGCTGATCAGATTCTTCTGCAGGACGGGCGGAAGATCCTCGAACACCTCCAAGGCCTGGCTTTGGGCAGCATCCGGTAGAGCACCGCGCGCTGCTGGGCCGGCAACCGTTCGAGGACGTCGACGGTCTGCGCGACGGTCAGCCGCAGCGCTTCGGCGTCGGCGGCGACCAGGTCGCCGCGCGTCAGCGCCTTGCGGATGACCCGAAGCGACTCGGTGACAACTTCATCGGCAGCGAGCGTCACGCCGGGACACCTTCTTTCAGCACACGATGGGGAATCTCATCGTGGCAGACCGAAGTCAGCCCAGCAGGGCGTCGACGAAGGCGGCCGGCTCAAACGGCGCCAGATCATCGGGACCCTCACCCAGACCGACCAGCTTCACCGGCACACCGAGTTCCTGCTGCACCCGGAAGACGATGCCGCCCTTGGCCGTTCCGTCCAGCTTGGTGAGCACCACACCGGTGATGTCGACGACATCGGCGAACACCCGCGCCTGCGTCAGCCCGTTCTGGCCGATAGTGGCGTCGAGAACCAGCAGAACCTCGTCGACAGCAGCGGCGCGCTTTTCCATCACCCGCTTGACCTTGCCCAACTCGTCCATCAGACCGGTCTTGGTGTGCAACCGGCCGGCGGTGTCGATGACAACCACGTCCGCGCCGGACTCGATGCCCTTGTCCACCGCGTCGAAGGCCACCGACGCCGGGTCGGCGCCTTCGGGGCCGCGGACCACCTCCGCGCCGACCCGGGCGGCCCAGGCCTGCAACTGATCGGCTGCGGCCGCGCGGAAGGTGTCGGCGGCGCCGAGCACGACCCGCCGGCCGTCGGCGACCAGGACTCGGGCCAGCTTGCCCACCGTGGTGGTCTTGCCGGTGCCGTTGACGCCGACCACCAGCAGTACCGAGGGTTTGTCGTTGCGCGGCAGCGCCCGGATGGAGCGGTCAAACGCCGGATTGAGTTCGGCGATGAGAACCTGCCTGAGCACCGCGCGGGCCTGCGCCTCGTTGCGCACGCTGCCGGCGGCCATCCCGGCGCGCAGGTGCTCGACCACCGATGTGGTGGTCGTGGGGCCCAGGTCGGCCACCAGTAGGGTGTCCTCGACCTCCTCCCAGGAGTCCTCGTCGAGGTCACCGCCGCCGAGCAGGCCGAGCATGCTGCGTCCGAACGCGTTCTGCGATTTGGCCAGCCGGCCGCGCAGCCGTTCCAGCCGGCCGGCCGTCGGGGCGATGGACTCCAGGTCGGGGGCCGGGGCGGCCACCGCGGGCACCGTCGTCTCGGCGATGATGTCCGACACTGGCATGGCACTGGGCGGCGTCACACCGGCGTCCTGGGTCGCCAGCTCATCGAAGGTCTCGTCGATGACCGGCGGCTCGGGGAGGCTGACCTGGGAGATCGGGCGTTTCAGCGAGTCGCGCGGGATGGCGGCGTCATCACCGACCCCGGGCAGGCCAGTGGTGTCCAACTGCGGCGGTTTGGGCCGCTCGACCGTCGCGGGTCCCGCTGACGATTGTGTGAACGTAATGCCCGATTTGGCGGTGTAGCCGCCTGACCGGTCGACGGGTGTGGGAGCCTCGATCTCAGCGGCTTCGGGGGCTTCCGTGGTGGGGCGCAGGCTGACCTGGCGCCGCCGGTAGAGCACCGAGCCGGTGACGAGCGCGATAATGACGAGGATGGCGACGACCGCGATGGCGATCCATAGACCCTGTGACACCGTGTCATTGTTCCAGGGTTTGCGATCCGGGCGCTGCCAGCCCGGCAAACTCGTCCGCGCCCGGATCCGATGAGCGACGGCCTGGCGGCGCGCAAACTGCGCCACATCGACGCGTGTCTGACCGGCCCGGTCGAATATGTTGGGGTCAGCACCGGCTTCGAGTGGTTCGAACTGCCCTACAACGCCTTGACCCAGACCAGCCTGAGTGCCGTCGACCTCAGCACGAGTTTTCTGGGTGTGCCGTTGAAGGCACCCGTGCTGATCGGTGCGATGACCGGCGGGGCGGAACGCGCGCGCACCATCAACCGCAACCTGGCCGGCGCCGCGCAAAAACTGGGAATCGGCATGATGCTGGGCTCGCAGCGGATCATGCTCGACGACGATCCGGCCGCAGTGGCGGCCGCGGTGAGTTTCGAGGTTCGCGACCTGGCCCCGGACGTTCTGCTGATCGGCAATATCGGGCTGGCCCAGGTGTCGGACACCCTGGCGCCGCGGCTGACCCGGGCTTTGCAGAGAGTCGGCGCGAATGCTGTTGCCGTGCATCTCAATCCGCTCCAGGAGGCGATGCAGGACAACGGCGACACCGACTTCACCGGCTCACTGGAGAAGCTGGCCGGGCTGGCCGCCGCACTGGACTATCCGGTTCTGGTCAAGGAGGTCGGACACGGGATCGGCGCCGCGGCCGCGCGGCAACTACGCGGGATGCCGATCGCCGCGGTCGATGTGGCCGGCGCGGGGGGAACGTCGTGGGCGCGGGTGGAGCAGGTAGTCCGCTACGGCGAGGTGCGCTACCCCGCCGTCGCGGACTGGGGCATCCCCACCGCGCAGGCGCTGATGGAGGTACGCCGGGAACTGCCCGAGATGCCGTTGGTGGCCTCCGGCGGGGTCCGCTCGGGCATGGACGCGGCCAAGGCTCTGGCCCTGGGCGCCGACGTGGTGGCGCTGGCCCGTCCGCTGCTGGCACCGGCGCTGGAGTCCTCGGCGGCGGTGGTCGACGTTCTCGGCGGCTTCATCGAGGAACTTCGGATCTGCCTGCACGGATGTGGTGCTGGCGACCTGGCCGAACTGCGCCGCATCGGGGTCAACGGCTAGCCGATTTCGGTGCATTCCCGTGCGCTGAGCGCTCGGTGATGCACCGAAAACGTCAGGACGGGCTGCCGGCGACCAGGGTCTCGCCGCGCATCCGCTGGGAGATCACCGCGGTGATCCCGTCGCCCTGCATCGAAACCCCGTAGAGCGCGTCGGCGATCTCCATGGTCGGCTTCTGGTGAGTGATGACGATCAACTGCGACTGCGTTCGCAACTGTTCGAACAACCCGATCAGGCGACGTAGGTTGACGTCGTCGAGGGCAGCCTCCACCTCGTCCATGACGTAGAACGGCGAAGGCCGGGCGCGAAAGATGGCGACCAGCATGGCCACCGCGGTCAGCGACTTCTCCCCGCCGGACAGCAGCGAGAGACGCTTGACCTTCTTGCCGGGCGGGCGGGCCTCCACCTCCACCCCGGTGGCCAGCATGTCGCCGGGGTCGGTCAGCAGCAGCCGTCCTTCCCCACCCGGGAACAGCGCTGCGAACACCTGGGAGAACTCCCTTTCGACGTCGGTGTAAGCCTCGGTGAACACCTGCAGGATGCGCTCGTCGACTCCGTCGATCACGTCGAGCAGGTCCTTGCGGGCCGCTTTGACGTCTTCGAGTTGGGTGGACAGGAAGTTGTAGCGCTCCTCCAGCGCGGCGAACTCCTCCAGCGCCAACGGGTTGACCCGGCCGAGTTCGGCAAGGTCGCGTTCGGCACGCTTGGCGCGACGCTCCTGGGTGGCCCGGTCGAACGGCATCGGCGCCGGCGCGGTGACCTGCTCGCCGCGTTCCCGGGCCTGCTCATATTCGGCCATCTCCAGTTCCGACGGGGGCAGTGCCACTGCGGGGCCGTACTCGCCGATCAGATCGTCACCGGCCATGCCGAACTGTTCGAGCACCTGCTGCTCGAGTTGTTCGATGCGCATCGCCGCCTGCGTTTTGGCCACCTCGTCACGGTGCAGCGAGTCGGTCAGTTCAGCGATCCGGCTGGTGAGGGTGGCAACCTCGTCGCGTACGGCGGCCATCGCGGCAGCGCGTTGCTGGCGCTCGGCGGCGAGTCGGTCACGGGAGCGGGAGGCCGCGGCAACCACGCCGGCCAGATGTTCGGCCACCAGCCGACCGCTCTCGGCGACGGCTGCGGCCACCTCGGCGGCATGCTGGCGGGCGGCGCGGGCTGCGCGGGCGCGCACCCGCGCCTCCCGTTCGGCGGCTGCGGCGCGACGCAGCGATTCGGCTTGTCCCCGAACGGCATTCGCGCGTTCCTCGGCGGTGCGCACCGCCAGCCGGGACTCCACCTCAGTGGCTCGGGCGGCTTCCGCGGCAGCCTGGATCTGCTGGCGCTCCCCCGGCGTGGTTTCCGGGACTGTCTGCGTTTCCTGGGCCGCGTGCAGTCGGCCCTCGAGTCCGCTGAGTTCCTCGATTGCCTGCGCACGGCCGGCTTCGAGTTCGTCGCGCTGGGTGCTCAGCCGCCGCCACTCCTCCTCGGCGGCGCGCACCTCCTGCCCGAGTCGGCCCAATTGTTCGTAGATCGCCGAGATCGCCGCATCGGACTCGTTGAGGGCGGCCAGGGCCTGTTCGGCGGCGTCCTGGCGGTTGGACTGCTCGGTGAGCGCGCCGGCCAGGGCGGCGGTCAGTTCGGCGACCTGGGTTTCGGCGGCGGCCAGTTCGGTGCGGGCCTGCTCGATGGCGCCGGCGATCTCCAAGGTGCTGGGCTTGCGGTCCGAACCGCCGTCCACCCACCCGGCGCCGACCAGGTCGCCGTCGGCGGTGACCGCACGCAGCGCCGGACGGCCGGCCACCAGTTCCAGCGCGGCAGGAAGGTCCTCGACGACGGCGACCCCGGCCAGCATCGCGGTCAAAGCACCCCGTAGCCGGTCCGGTGCCTCGACGAGGTCGATGGCCCACCGGGCGCCGTCGGGCAACGGCCCGCCGTCCTGGCGCGGGGCGGCGGGCCAGTCCGCCAGCACGATCGCCGCCCGGCCGCCATCGGCGTCCTTGAGGGCCTGCACTGCTGAGCGGGCTGAGGAGAAACCGTCCGCGGCGACCGCGTCAGCGGCGGCCCCGAGGACCGCGGCCAACGGCGTCTCGTAACCGTGGTGGACCCGGACCAGTTTGGCTACCGTCCCCAGAAGTCCTGCGCCGCCGCGGTTTTCCACCAGCCAGGCGGCACCGTCTTTACGATCCAGACCGACGGCGAGTGCGTCGATACGGGCCAGCAGCGAGGCCACCTGTCGTTCGGCGGCGCGTTCGGCGGTCTGCAGTTCGGCGACCCGTTCGTCGGCGAGTCGCAGCGCGGCGATGGTCCGGTCGTGGTGCTCGTCGAGGCCCACCTCGCCCTGATCGAGTTCGCCGACTCGGCCTTGGACGGTCTCGAACTCGGCTTTGGCCGCCTCGGTGCGGGCGGCGGCCTCCTCGATGGCCGACGACAGCCGCGCCACGCCCTCGTCGATGGACTCCACTCGGGCCCGGCCGGTTTCCACCTGCCCGGCCAGCCGGGCCAGACCCTCCCGGCGATCCGCTTCGGCCCGTACGGCGGCAAGATGTGCGCGCTCGGCTTCGGTTGCGGCCCTTTCTTTTTCAGCCAACTCGGAGCGGGCCAACCCCATCCGTGCCCGCGCGGCTTCCAGCTCGGCGAGCAGGGCGCGCTCCTGCTCGGCCACCTCGGCGGCTTGGGCCTCCAGCTCGTCGGGATCGGGTCCGGTGTTCACCGCCGGTTCGGTGTCGAGGTGCTGGGCCCGCTCGCTGGCGATCCGGATGGTGGCGCTGACCCGCTCGGCGAGGGCGGACAGCCGGAACCAGGTCTGCTGGGCGTTGTCGGTGCGTTCCGACAGGGAGGCCACCGCAGCCTCGTGGGCGGCCAGCTGAGCGGACGCCTCGGCCAGCCGTGCGGCGGCCTCGTCGTGCTCGCGACGCAGCGTGGTCTCGATGTCGTCGGCTCCGGCGAATTCGGCGCGGCGTGCCACCAGGTCGTCGGCGGCCAACCGTAGCCGGGCGTCGCGCAGGTCGGCCTGGATGGTCTGCGCCCGGCGGGCCACCTCGGCCTGGCGGCCGAGCGGTTTGAGTTGGCGGCGCAGCTCGGTGGTCAGGTCGGTCAGCCGGGCCAGGTTGGCGGCGGTGGCCTCCAGCTTGCGCAGCGCCTTCTCTTTGCGCTTTCGGTGCTTGAGCACCCCGGCGGCTTCCTCGATGAACGCGCGGCGGTCCTCGGGCCGGGATTCCAGGATCTGGGACAGCCGGCCCTGGCCGACGATGACGTGCATCTCGCGGCCGATGCCGGAGTCGCTGAGCAGTTCCTGGATGTCGAGCAGCCGGCAACTGCTGCCGTTGATCTCGTACTCGCCGGCGCCGTCTCGGAACATCCGGCGGGTGATAGACACCTCGGAGTACTCGATCGGCAGCGCGTTGTCGGAGTTGTCGATGGTCAACGTGACCTCGGCGCGGCCCAGCGGGGCCCGCGAGGAGGTGCCCGCGAAGATGACGTCCTCCATCTTGCCGCCACGTAGCGTCTTGGCACCCTGCTCGCCCATCACCCAGGTCAGGGCGTCGACGACGTTCGATTTGCCCGAGCCGTTGGGCCCGACCACGCAGGTGATACCGGGTTCGAACCGAAGAGTCGTCGCCGAGGCGAAGGACTTGAAGCCCTTCAGCGTCAGACTCTTGAGGTACACGTCGGGTGAGCCTACCGGCCCGGATTGCGGAGCCCGATCAGCGCTCGCGGAACCCCGTCATCGGCTCCCCCGGCTGTCCGAGGTCAGCGACGACGGTGTCCACCGAACCGGGGGTTGAACCCCCGCGCAGCACGTCCAGGAGTTGCTCGCAGGCCTGCCGGGGTCCCTGCGCGACGACCAGCACCCGGCCGTCGGCCTGGTTGGCCGCATACCCGGTCAGCCCCAACTCCAGCGCCCGCGACCGCGTCCACCACCGGAATCCGACGCCCTGGACGTAGCCGTGCACCCAGGCGGTCAGGCGCACGTCCTCGCTCACGGCGAGGCCACGTCGACGGTGATGTCGGCGCCGGACTTCAACGTCCGCCCGACCGTGCACACCTGGTCGATCGCGCGGGTGACGATCACCAGCAGGCGTTCCTTCTCCTCGGCGGTCAACCCTGACAGGTCGATCTCGAGGGTCTCGGCCAGGTGCGGGTAGCGCTCCTGCTCGCGGTCGGCCGGCCCGGACACCCGGATGACCGCGGCGTAGTCGTCGCCGAGTCGGCGGCGCAGCGGATGGTCGCTGGACAGCCCACTGCAGCCGGCCAGCGCGATCTTGAGCAGTTCACCCGGGGTGAAGACGCCGTCGTCGGTTTCCGAGCCGATCAGCACCTCCGCCCCGCGGCTGCTGCGGCCGGTGTAGCGGCGGATCCCGGTGCGCTCCACCCAGAGTTCTGTCATGCACTGGTTTCTACCCTGTCCGTCCCGCCGAGATTGCACTGGTGCAGGGAAAACACGTGGAGGGGTGTGCGTGGATGCAATCTCGGCGTCAGTGCTTGCGCATCCGGGGCCTGGGCTGGCAGACCGGGCAGTAGAACGACGAGCGGTTCATGAACTTCTCCCGGCGGATCACCGCGCCGCAGCGCCGGCAGTTGCGGTCAGACCGGCCGTACACATTCAGCGACCGGTCGAAGTACCCGGACTGACCGTTGACGTTGACGTAGAGCGAGTCGAAGGAGGTGCCGCCCTGCCGCAGCGCCTCCAACATCACCTCCTTGGCGCAGTCGAGCACCTGGCCGAGCTCCCGGCGGGTCAGCTTCTCGGCGAGCCGCGCCCCGTTGACCTGTGCCCGCCACAGCGACTCGTCGGCGTAGATGTTGCCGATCCCGGACACCACGCTCTGGTCAAGCAGCTGCCGCTTGATCTCAGAGTGCTTGCACCGCAACACATTCACCGCAGCGTCACGGTCGAACAACGGGTCCAGGGGGTCGCGGGCGATGTGGGCGACGGGTACCGGCACCCGGCTGCCGTCGACGGTGACCAGATCAGCCAGTTGCCAGCCGCCGAAGGTGCGTTGGTCGACGAAGCTGAGCGCGGTGCGGTCATCGAGGACGGTGGCGATGCGCAGGTGATTGGGGTTTGGCACATCGCCGAGCAGCATCTGCCCGCTCATGCCCAGGTGCACCACCAGGGCGGTTGCGTCGTCGTCGAGCACCAGCCACAGGTACTTCCCGCGACGGTCGGTCCGGGTGATCCGCGCGCCGAGCAGGCGTGCGGTCAGATCCGCCGCCCCGGCCTCGTGGCGGCGCACCGCCCGGGGGTGGTCGACGCGGACCGCGGTGATGGTCTTACCGGCGACATGCGTCTGCAGGCCGCGCCGCACGACCTCGACCTCAGGAAGTTCAGGCATCCAGTTCGGCTACATCGGCACGGTCGGCTGCCGGTTCGGGTTCGGGTTCGGCGTCCAGGGCCGTCCACGCCTGGGCGGCGGCGTCGGTCTCGGCCGACTTCTTGGACCGGCCGGCCCCGCTGCCGTAGGGCTCACCGTTGACGAAGACGACGGCGGCGAACCGGCGGTCGTGGTCGGGGCCCTCGGAGGTCACCTCGTAGCGCGGGACGCCCAGCCCGCGTGACGCGGTCAATTCCTGCAGGCTCGACTTCCACTCCAGCGCCGCACCCAGCGTCGGCGCGGTGTCGAGCAGTTCGTCGAAGAGTCGCAGGATGACCCGTCGGGCGCCCTCCAGTCCGTGCTGCAGGTACACCGCGCCCAGCAGCGACTCCAGGGTGTCGGCCAAGATGCTGGCCTTGGCGTGGCCCCCGGTGTTGATCTCACCGCGGCCCAGCAGCAGGTACTCGCCCAGACCGTCCTCGGTCAGCGCGCGGGCCACCCCGGCCAAGGCCTGGCTGTTGACGATGCTGTTGCGCAGTTTGGCCAGGTCTCCTTCGGAGTTACCGGGGTGCCGGCGGAACAGCTCCTCGACGATCACCAGACCCAGCACCGCGTCCCCGAGCAGTTCCAGTCGCTCGTTGGTGGGCAGCCCGCCGTGTTCGTAGGCGTAGCTGCGGTGGGTCAGCGCGAGCGTGAGCAGGTCCTCGGGCAGGTCGACGCCCAACACATCGAGCAGATCCTGGCGGCTCATCGCGTCTCGCCGTCCGGGGTCAGCAGCCGGGCCAGTGTGGCCCAGCGCGGGTCGATTTGGTCGTGCTGATGGCCGGGTTCGGCAGTGGCCAGGGCGACCCCGCACTCCGGACACAGTCCCGGGCAGTCCTCGCGGCACAGTGGCGCGAACGGCAGCACCAGGCCGACCGCGTCGATGATCGGCTGCTCAAGGTCCACGGTGTGGTCGACGACGTGGCCGACCTCGTCGGACTCGGTGGTGGACTCGGTGAGGCTGTCGGGGTAGGCGAACAACTCGGTCAGCGCGATGTCGATCTCGCCGGTGACCGGTTCCAGGCACCGCGAGCACTCACCCCGGGTGGGTCCGTGCACGGTGCCGGTGACCAGCACACCTTCGGAGACCGATTCCAGCCGCAAGTCCAGGTCCAGGGGGACGCCGAGCTCGATTGCGATGAGGTCCAAGCCGATTCGCGCCGGGCTGGGCACTGTCTGCCGGATCTCCTGCATGGCACCGGGGCGCCGGCCGAGCCGGGAGACGTCGAACACTAGAGGCGAGCGCGGGTCTGGGCGCGACGCCGCGTGCGGAATCCCGGATGCCATACCGGCGATCCTACGGGCCGCTCAGCGGCGAGTCGGCGAACCGGCGGGGACTGTCCGGCTCGTCGACTGTCCGGCTCAGTGCTGGACGTAGTCGTGAGTTCCCGCGGCGGTGCGCAACTGGTGGCGGCCGCGGCTCACCGAACGCAGCGTGCCGTTGAGATACTCCTCGAACTGCGCCAGTTTGTTGTCGACGTAGATGTCGCACTCACCGCGCAGCCGATCGGACTCGGCGTGGGCGGAGTCGACCAGGCGGGTGGCCTCAGCGTGGGCGGACTGCACCACCTCGGTCGCCGACACCAGGCGCTGCTGCTCCTTGATGCCCTCCTGGACGGCGTTCTCGTAGGAGATGTTGCCGTTCTCAACCAGCCGGTCGGCCTCGGCCTTGGCCCGGGTGGTGGCCGCCTCGTAGTCCCGTTTGGCCGCCGCGGACAGTCGCGCCGCCTCGTCGCGGGCCTCGGTCACCATGTTGTCGCTGTGATGGCGGGCTTCGGCGACCATCCGGTCGGCTTGCGACTTGGCGTCGGCGAGCAGCCGGTCGGCCTCGGCGCGGGAATGGCTGACCAAGGAATCGGCCTCGGCGTTGGCGTTGGCCACAGTGGACTCGGCGTGCTCGGCAGCCTCGCGCAGCATGGCGTCGCGGGCATCCAGGACGTCCTGGGCGTCGTCGAGTTCGCCGGGGATTGCATCTTTGATGTCGTCGATGAGTTCCAGCACGTCGCCGCGCGGAACCACGCAACCGGCCGTCATCGGTACGCCGCGGGCTTCCTCGACGATCGCGCCCAGCTCGTCCAGCGCTTCAAAAACTCGGTACACGGTGCCACCCTTCAAGCTGTCCCATTGGTAGTGACCAGTGTGCCTGGTGTTACAGCTGTGACTGCGCTGGTGGTGCGGTGTGTCGCGAACCGGGCCGTCCGATTCTCCGGCGCGCTAGCCGGAGGCGAGCTTGCCGCGCAGGCGACGGTTGACCGATTCGGGAAGCAGATGCGAGACGTCGCCGCCGAGGCCGGCCACCTCTTTGGCCAGCGAGGAGGACACGAACGAGTACTGCGGGTCGGTGGCCACGAAGAAGGTGTCCACCCCGGCGATGTGCTTGTTCATCTGGGCCATCTGGAGCTCGTACTCGAAGTCGGTGCCGGTGCGCAGACCCTTGACGATGGCGGTGAATCCACGCGCCTTGACGAAATCCACCACCAACCCCTGGCCGGACTCCACCCGCAGGTTCGGCAGATGGGCGCAGGCCTCCTTGATCATCGCGATGCGCTCGGGCGCGGTGAACATCCCGGCTTTGTTGGGGTTGACCAGAACCGCGACGATCACCTCGTCGAATTGCGCGGCGGCGCGCTCGAAGACGTCGATGTGTCCCAGAGTGACCGGGTCGAAGGATCCCGGACAGACCGCGCCGCTCATGCCCGCTGACGCTAGCAGCCGGGAGACTCTGCTCAGTCGACCTCGGCGACCTCCAGGCGGGTGTCACCGTAGCGTCGCAGCGGCCAGGCGGTCCATCCGGACGGCCAGGTCAACTCCGGCGCCGACACCGGTCGCTCGACCACCACCACGCTTGCAGCGCGGACCCAGCCGTGGCCGTCCAGTCCGGCCAGCACGGCGTCGATCTGCGTGGCGGGCGCATCGTAGGGCGGGTCGGCGAGCACCAGGTCAACCGGGCGGGGCGCCCCAGCGGCGAGGACCGCGCTGACCGAGCCACGCCGGACGGTGGCCCCGGCCAGTCCGACGGCGGCGATGTTGCGGGCGATGACGTCGGCGGCGCGCCGGTCGCTCTCGACGAAGAGCACCGTCGCAGCGCCGCGGGACAGCGCCTCCAGGCCCAGCGCGCCAGAGCCCGCGTACAGGTCTACGACGTGGATGCCGGCGAAGTCCCGACGGGCCGCCAGAACGTTGAACATCGCTTCGCGGACCCGGTCGGTGGTCGGCCTGGCACTGGAGGGGACCGTGAGGCGCCGACCGCCGGCAGTGCCGGCGACAATGCGGGTCATCGCCTCAGCCCGAGCCGGCCACGCGTCAGATCAGCGTGGACCAGTAGTCCCAGAACCGGACCAGGATCAGCAGCGCCAGCCCGGTGAACCACAGCACCACCAGCGGCCAGCGCCACTGGTAGAGCGCATTGGCCACCGGGTTGGACTCCACCACCGGACGAAACGCGATGGCCGCCACCACCGCGAACAGCGGCACGGTCACCGACCAGACCACCATGCAGTACGGGCACAGCGCGCCGATCCGATAGAAACTCTGGTACGCCAGCCAGTGCACGAACACCAAGCCGAAGCCGGTCCCGACCGTCAGACCCACCCAGTACCAACGCGGAAGTGCGACTCTGGCGACCGCCAGCACCCCGGTCACGATGACCAGCGTGAAGGCGATGATGCCGAACAGCGGGTTGGGCGGACCGAAGACCGAAGCCTGCGGGGTGCCGATCACCGACCCGCACGCCAGCACTGGGTTGATGCTGCAACTCGGCACGAACGCAGGATCCTTGAGCATCGCGATCTTCTCGACCAACAGCGTCGAGGAGGCGATCAGCCCGATGACTCCGGAAAGCAGGATCCACCAGCCGGCGGGCCGGCCCACCGACACCCCGGCCGGCCCGGGAACCTCTGCCGGCGTGGTGTCGATTGCGACCGGCGCCGTCACGGTCATGGGGCCGTTGCCGGTGCCGGCGCCGGTGCCGGCGGTGCGGGCATGAGCGCGGGCATCGGACCGACAACGGCGCGAACCTTGGCCAGCAACTCGTCGGGGGTGGCCGGGTTGATGTCCTGGCCGTTGAGCCGAACCGTCGGGGTGGAGGTCACCTTGGTGGCGGCGGCCAGACCCTTGGTCATCTTCTCGTAAGTGCCCTTGTTGATGCAGTCGGGCACACCGCCGGTGACGCCGGCCTGCCGGGCGGTCTCGATCAACGCCGCGTTGTCGGGGCCGCCACCGGTGCCCTCCTGGGGCTGTTGGGCGAACAGTGCCGAGTGGAACCGCTTGAAAGCGTCTTTGTCCTCATCGGCGACGCAGTAGGCCGCGTTGGCCGCGCGGGAGGAGTAACCGCTGTTGGTGCGGTTGAGGATCGAGAGCATGTAGTAGTCGACGGCGACGGCGCCGCTGTCGATCATCTTGGCGATCGTCGGACCGAACGCCTTCTCGAAGTCACGGCAGTGCGGGCACTGGAAGTCCTCGTAGATGGCCAGCACCGCCTTCGGCTCGTCGGTGCCTTCCTTCTTCACCAGCGAGTTCGAGGCGACCCGCACGGCTTGGGAGTCGCCGCCCTTCTTGTCGCTGCCCATCACGATGTAGAGCACCAACCCGACGGCGAACAGAACCACCAGGGCGGTCAGACCTATCTTGACGGCCAGGTCACGCTTGCGATCCTGGGCCTTGAGGTCATAGCGGGGCGAGCTTTTCTTGTTGGTTGCCACAGTCGGCTGTTCCTCGCTGTCGGTCGTTTCGGCGTCTCCAGAGTACCGGCGTCGGCCGGGGTGTTTCAGATCCGGGCCAGGTGAGCCCGTAGCGCGGAGATGACCTCGGCGTTGGCGCGCGCCACACCGCCACCCAGCACATTGAGGTTGATGAAGGCGTGGATCATCGACGACATCTGCCGGTGGTCGACGGCGACCCCGGCTTCCCGCAACCGGCCGGCGTACTGCTCTCCCTCGTCGCGCAGGGGGTCGAAACCGGCGGTGACCACCAGCGCAGGGGACAACCCGGAGAGATCCTCGGCCAGCAGTGGGGAGACCAACGGGTCGGAGAAGTCCAGGCCGGAGCCCTCGACGTAGCTGTCCTGGAACCAGTCGATGTCGTGTTTGGTGAGCAGGAAACCTTCCCCCAGCAGCGTTCGGGACCGCGTCTTTCCGCGCAGGTCGGTTACCGGGTAGATCAGCCACTGCAAGGCAGGCAACGGGTCGCCGGCGTCGCGGGCCAGCATGGTGACCACCGCGGCCAGGTTGCCGCCGGCGCTGTCCCCACCCACCGCGACCCGCCGAGAGTCCGCCCCCAGTTCGCCGGCCCGCTCGCGGGCCCACCGGTAGGCGGCGTAGGCGTCATCGACCGCGGCCGGTGCGCGGTGTTCGGGGGCCAGCCGGTAGTCGACGGCCAGGACGTGGACGCCGGCGTCGCGGCAGATCAGCCGGCAGGCCGAGTCGTGGGTGTCGAGGTCACCGAACACCCAGCCGCCGCCGTGGTAGAACACCAGCAGCGGAGCCGCCGACCCGCCGCCCGGTGGCCGGTAATGCCGCGCCGCGATGACACCGGCCGGCCCGGGGATCGACACCGACCTGATCTCGGCCACCCGCACGCTGGGGTCATCGAGGGTCCGGGTCAGGACGGTGTTGCTGATCCGGGTCTTCACCGGATCCCCGTCGACCACCAGACCCTCGATGCCGACAGCCCGCTGCGCGGCAAGCAACATCTGCAGGGAGGGGTCCAGGGTATTGCCGTCGATGGTGAGGGCCCGGCCGCCGGAGAGTAACCGTTTGGCACTGTTGGGAAGCCGGGGGATCACCTTCACACCCAGCCGGTTTCCCACTGCCAGCGCCCGTTCCTTGGCGGTTGTCATGGCCGCAGCCTACGCCCGCCGCAAACTTTCAACGCCGATGCGGTTGCCGCCTTCACGACTGCGCTGCGCGCCGAAAGCCGGTGTGCGTCAAATCCACTTGCGGCTCGGTACTATCCTCTCCCCAATCCGATCCGCGGAAACTCGACGCGCGGAAATTCGACGCACAGGGCAGGTACATGACACCGGCGGCCGCTATCCCCACCGTCACGCTCAACGACGAGCACGCCATCCCGGTGCTGGGTCTGAGTGTCTCCGCACTGCCGCCGGCTGAGGCCGAGTCCGCCGTCGCGGCCGCCCTGGCCGCCGGCTATCGACTGATCGACACCTCCCCCAGCGGCAATGAGGAGGCGGTCGGGCGCGCTCTCGCCGCCTCGGGGATCCCGCGCCAAGACTTGTACGTGACCACCAAACTGGCGACCGCCGATCAGGGCTTCCAGTCCTCCCAGGACGCCTGCCGGGCCAGCCTGGCCCGGCTGGGCCTGGACTACCTCGACCTCTACCTGATCGACTGGCCGGCCGAGGAGAACGGCAAGTACATCGACGCCTGGGGCGGGCTGATGAAGTCCAAGGAGGTCGGCGACACCCGCTCGATCGGGGTCAGCAACTTCACTCCGGAGCACCTGTCGAACATCATGGACCTGTCGTTCTTCACCCCGGCGGTCAACCAGATCGAGTTGCATCCGCTTCTCACCCAGGCCGAGTTGCGCGACATCCACACCGAACACTCCATCGTCACCGAGGCCTCCTGCCCCCTGGGCTCCGGCGCCCTGCTGGAGAACGCTGTCGTCACCGAAGTCGCTGCGGCACAGGGGAAGTCACCGGCCCAAGTGCTCATCCGATGGAGCATTCAACTCGGCAACGTGGTGATCCCGCGGGCGATAAGTCCCGCGCGATTGGCCGAGAACATCGACGTGTTCGGTTTCGAGTTGTCCAGCGACCAGATGCAGGCACTCAGTGGCCTCGACGACGGCACCCGATTCCGGCCGAACCCGCAGCCCTAGCGCCGAACCGAGCGTCTAAACCAGGCACCGCAGAAAAATTCCTGTCCAATTTTCCGGATTTTTGGTGACGCTCAGGATTTTTTAAGTTACAGTCCCAGCTTGTCAGGAAATTCACAGGAAGGGACCTGTCCACATGCACATCACCGCTCGCTCGTACCTCACCGCCGGAGTCGCGGCTCTCGGCGTGGGCGCCATCGCCCTCACCCCGGTCGCGCCCATCCCCAACCAGGTCGCACTCGCGCCGCAACGCGTGATCAGCGAACTCGGCGTGGCACTGGCCTCCTCGATCGACCCGATCACCCCCTGGGTGGACACCATCGAGACCTCGGTGGCCAACATCGGCGCGCTGTTCAACTTCTATGCCAGCAACCCGCTCTACACCAGCCCGCTGGGCCTGACAGGTAACTTCTCCGCCGTCTTCCCGCTGCTGCAGACCATCATCGCCAACCAGATCACGTACATCGATGAACTGTTCAACGGCAATGCGGCCCTGATCCCCGGGCAGATCTGGAACAACGTCCAGACCTTCTTCCAGGCCCCCTGGAACCCGGGTGCCATCGATCCGGACAGCGGAAACTACGTCGGGGAGTACGTCTCCCAGACGGTGGTGACCAACGCCACCATCGGCGGTGTGCCGACACTGCCGATCAATCAGCAGTTCGCCTTCCAGTTGCTGCCGGCCGTCCTGGGCGACTCCTTCACCGGGCTGAAGCCGATCATCGACTTCACCGCGACGTACTACAGCGGCCAGCTGGTCGGCCTACTCGGACCGGTGTTCGCGCCGCTGATCGAGCTGACCCGCAGCTTCACCGCCATCGGACAGTTCTTCCAGGAGGGCGACGTCATCGGCGCGATCAACGAACTCATCAACATCCCGGCGAACGTGACCAACGCCGTGCTCAACGGCGGCGGCGTTCTCGACCTGACCGGAGTGGCCGGTGCAATCACCGAATTGCCGCCGGAGGTCAAGAGCATCGGCCTGAACCTGGGCGGCCTGATCAGTCCCCCGGTTCCGCAGAACGGGTCGCTACTCCCCGACGGCACGGCTCCGACGGCGTTCAACGGCGGCGTGATGTTTGACACCGTGGCCGCCGAGATCGACTACAAGCTCTCCCCCCTCGGTCCGACCGCCAAGGTCAACGACCCGGGTATCCCGGTGAGCTGGATCGGTGCGGCCGTCGGCCTGGGCCAGTTCCTCTCCGACCAGATGCTGGTGACCCCGCCGGCACCGCCCCCACCGGGCGCCGTCGTGGAGAGCGAGGCCGTCGAGGCCGCTCCGGTTGTCGCTGAGGTGGAGGCCGCAGTGGACAGCGCCCCGGCGGTCGTTGACGAGGTGGCCGAAGACGCCGCCCCGGCTGTGGTCGACATCCCCGAGGTGGAGGCAGCTGCCGAGGTCGCCGAGGTGGAGGCACCGGCCGAGGTCGCCGACGATCCGGCTCCAGAACCGGCCGCCAGCGTCGGATCCGACGACTCCGGGGACACCGGGTCGCGGGCCAGCGACTCCCGTCGCGGAGCCAACGACGCCGAGTAATCCCGTCCGATCACAGCGCGGCGGTCAGCTGGAAACAGCTGGCCGCCGCGTTGCGTTTGCCCCACCATCGTGATCACCAGTCTCCGCGTGGACCCGCCGCCTGCGAGCGGACACAGCGACTGCTCAGAAAAAATTTTCCGGCAAATCCGCTAAGTCCGGGATTTCGGACAATCTTTACACGCTAACGTCAGCGGCGTTCAGGTAAATCACAGGAAGGGAGCCTGGAGGTCCTGCATGTCACAGCTCGCTCATATCTCACCGCGGGGATCGCCGCGCTTAGCGTGGGCGCCCTCGCGCTGGCGCCGATCAAGCCTGTCACACCCCAGACCGCGCTCGCCCCGCAGCGTATGGTCAGCGACCTGGCGGTCGAACTCGCCTCGAGCATCGACCCGATCACGCCTTGGGTCACCGCGTTCGAGACCGCGTTCGCCAACATCCAGACACTCGGCAAGCTCAACGAGCAGAATCCGTTCCCGCTACTGAAGACCATCGGCGCCAACATCGCCACCTACATCGAGGAACTGGGCAACGGCAACGCCGGACTGATCCCCGAGCAGATCTGGGGCAACATCCAGACCTTCTTCACCGCGCCCTGGGATCCGGGCGACGGCATCGAAATTCCGTACGTCGACGATCCCACGTTTGTGGCGTTCGGTGAGTACGCGTCGGGTTACTTCCCGCCCGCAGGCCAAGCCCCTGCCGCTGTGTCGGATTTCGTTCTGCAAGCCAACGTCGGTCAGTGGGCCGGCGGGTGCGAGGAGGACGATAGCTGCACATTTAGGCCGTTGATTCCGATCACGAACTTCCTCAACACGCCCTATAGCGGGCAATTGGTCGCCCTGATCGGGACACTGATCTCGCCGTTCGTGCAACTGGTCAAGAGTTTCACCGCGATCGGCGAGTTCTTCGAAGCCGGGGACGTCATCGGGGCGATCAACGAACTCATCAACATCCCCGCCAACATGACCAATGCCTCCCTCAACGGCGCGGGCTTCCTCGACCTGACCGGGATCGTTAGCGCGATCGTGCCGGATTCCCCGCTCGCCAGAGTCGGCGTCAACCTGGGCGGGCTGCTCAACGTCATGCCGGAGAATGGCGGTACCACAGGCGGAGGTTTCGTTCCGCCCACGTCGTGGTCCGGCGGGGTGGGCATCGACAGCCTCGCAGTCGGAGAACCAGGTGACTTGGACTACGCCCAGGGCATCCCCAACGGTTTGCTCGGCGCGAACATCGGCCTGGGACAGTTCCTCGCCGACAAGCTGCTGATCACCCCGCCGCCACCGCCTGGCGCTCAAACCGCTGCAGCAGCCCCGGTCGAGACACCTGCGGTCGAGGTCGTCGCCGACACCCCGGTCCCGGTCGAGGCCCCAGCCCCGGTCGAGACTCCTGCCGAGGAGCCCGCCGCCGCCATCGCGGCGGTCGCCGCGGTCGTCGACGAGGTCGCCCCAACCGTCGTTGACGCAGTGGCCGAGGAGATCTCCCCGGCCGTTGTCGACGCCCCCGAGGTGGAGGCAGTGCCTGCCGAGGTCGCCGAAGATCCGGCGCCGAAGGCGGCGGCCGGTGAGGCGTCCGACGACGATGCCGGCGACACCGGTTCCCGCGCGACGGATTCCCGTCGCGGGGCATCCGACGCCGACTGAATTCGCTAGACCAGGAGCGCGGCGGGCAGCTGGTACTAAGCTGGCCGCCGCGTTCTTCGCG
>NZ_JBILVF010000005.1:0-58270 GCF_044370595.1 Mycobacterium sp. | reverse complement strand
CCCCACGGTGGGCTTCGTCGCCGGGTTGCTGCGCGCCACCGCCTCCCGGCCGGCCCGATTCGGCTGCTTCGGGATGCACGAGTGGGCGATGGTGTACCGGGCCGGCACGGTGCGGCACGATGGCGTGCCACTGCGGCTGGGACGGGCGGGGACCGACGCCGTGGTCGAGTCGATGCCATTGCGCTGCAGCCATTTCGACGCATACCGATTCTTCACCGCCGCGGCCGTCCGCCGCAATGAGGCCCGGCTGACCCGTGCCGGGCAGGCTGACGCCGAACAGCCGGGCTGCCTCCACGCCACGATGGATCTGTACAAGTGGTGCTACAAGCTGGGCCCGCTGGTGGCCTCCGAGCTGATGATGGACTGTCTGGAGTTGGCCGCCGCCGCCCGCGAACTGGATATGCGCGCAAGCCCCTACGACCTGTCTGACTACGGGCTCGCGCCGGTGGCCGTCGAGGAACCCGCCGGCCGCGTCGAATATGTCCGGCGGCAGGGCGAACTCACCGCACGCGCCGCACCGCTGCGGGCGTCGCTGTTGGCGACGTGCGAGGGCTTGCTGGAAACGGCGGTGGATAGGATCAACCCACCCCACGGAGGAATTGCCCAGCGCGAATCCGCCGAAGGGCCGAGGTGGTTGGAGGACCAATGACGAACCGGGTGGTCGTGGGCAATCTGCGGGTGGCGCAGAACCTGTACGACTTCATCACCAACGAAGCCCTACCGGGTACGGGCATCAACCCGGAGAGCTTCTGGGCCGGTGTGGGCAAGGTGGTCACCGACCTCACCCCGCGCAACGACGACCTGCTGGCCCGCCGTGATGACCTGCAGACCCAGATCGACAAGTGGCACCGCAACCATGTCATCGGGGGCTTCGACATCGGCGACTACAAGAACTTCCTCACCGAAATCGGTTACCTGCAGCCGGCCCCCGACGACTTCGCCATCTCCACCTCCGGAGTCGACCCTGAGATCACCTCCACCGCCGGGCCCCAACTTGTGGTGCCCGTCCTCAACGCCCGATTCGCGCTCAACGCCGCCAACGCGCGGTGGGGTTCGCTTTATGACGCCCTGTACGGCACCGACGTCATCAGCGAAGCGGGCGGCGCGCAGAAGGGCAGCAGCTACAACATCGTCCGCGGCGACAAAGTGATCGCCTACGCCCGCCGTTTCCTTGACGACGCGGTGCCACTGGTCGACGCCAGTTACCGCGACGTGGCCCGGTTCCTCATCGAGGACGGTCGCCTCGAAGTGGTCCTCGGCAACGGCGATGTGACCGGCCTGGCGGACGCCGGCCAGTTCGCCGGGTACACCGGCGACCCGCCTTCCCCGACCTCGGTCCTGCTGGTCAACCACGGCCTGCACATCGAGATCCTCATCGACCCGAACTCCCCCATCGGCAAGACCGACCCGGCCGGGATCAAAGACGTGGTCCTGGAGTCCGCGATCACCACGATCATGGACTTCGAGGACTCGGTGGCCGCCGTCGACGCCCCGGACAAGGTTCTGGGCTACCGCAACTGGTTGGGTCTGAACAAGGGCGATCTCTCGGAGGAAGTCGGCAAGGACGGCCGCACCTTCACCCGCGTCCTCAACGGTGACCGCACCTACACGCGGCCCGACGGGACACTGTTCAGCCTGCCCGGTCGCAGTCTGCTGTTCGTCCGCAACGTGGGCCACCTGATGACCAATGACGCCATTGTCTTCGGAGAGGGACCCGACGAAGGCCGAGAGGTGTACGAGGGAATCCAGGACGCCCTGTTCACCAGCCTGATCGCGATGCACGGTCTGAACGGCCAGAACAGCCGGACCGGGTCGATCTACATCGTCAAACCCAAAATGCACGGCCCGGATGAGGTGGCTTACACCTGCGAACTGTTCAGCCGCGTCGAAGATATGCTGGGCCTGCCGCAGGGCACGCTGAAGGTCGGCATCATGGACGAGGAACGGCGCACCACGCTCAACCTCAAAGCCTGTGTGAAGGCGGCCGCCGACCGGGTGGTGTTCATCAACACCGGGTTCCTGGACCGCACCGGCGACGAGATCCATACCTCGATGGCCGCCGGCCCGATGATCCGCAAGGGGGCGATGAAGTCCCAGCCGTGGATCCTGGCCTATGAGGACCAGAATGTTGACGTCGGGCTGGCCGCCGGTTTTTCCGGACGCGCCCAAATCGGCAAAGGCATGTGGGCGATGACCGACCTGATGGCCGACATGGTCGAGCAGAAAATCGGCCAGCCCCGGGCCGGCGCCACCACGGCCTGGGTGCCGTCACCCACCGCCGCCACCCTGCACGCTATGCACTACCACTACGTCGACGTCTACGCCGTGCACGCCGACCTGGCCGGCAAGGCCCGCACCAACATCGAGCAGTTGCTCACCATTCCGCTGGCCGACCGGAACCTGGCCTGGGCGCCGGAAGAGATCCGCGAGGAGGTCGACAACAACTGCCAGTCGATCCTGGGCTACGTGGTGCGCTGGATCGACGCGGGTGTGGGCTGCTCGAAGGTTCCCGACATCCACGACGTCGCGCTCATGGAGGACCGGGCCACGCTGCGGATCTCCAGCCAGTTGCTGGCCAACTGGCTGCTGCACGGGGTGATCACCGAGCAGGACGTGAGGACTAGCCTGCGGCGGATGGCCGCTGTCGTCGACGAGCAGAACGCCTCCGACCCCGAGTTCCGGCCGATGGCCCCCGACCCGGAGGGCAGCATCGCCTTCCAGGCGGCCCAGGAGCTCATCCTGGCCGGGTCGGAGCAACCCAACGGCTACACCGAGCCGATCCTGCACCGGCGCCGCCGTGAGTACAAAGCGAGCGTGGGTCTGTAGACGATGGGCAAGCACAGCATCCCCTCGGCGGGGGAACCCAGCGGTGAGCAAGGCGAGTCCGATAGCGGCAATCCGCCGTCCGGACGGATTCGCCGGGCCGACGGTGACTGGCAGGGCCGCCGCAGGCGGATCGACGCGGGCCGCCGCGGGGTCAGCCTGGGCGTCATCGCCGCAGCAGTCGGCGTTGTGGTTCTCATCTCCGGGGTGATCCTGTGGCGTTTCTTCGGCGACGCCCTGTCGCGGCGATCCTCCGATGCCGCGGAGCAGTGCCTGCAGGGAACAGCTACGGTGGCAGTCGCCGCCGACCCCTCCATCGCCGGGATCATCACCTCCTTCGCCGAGCGCTTCGACGCCGAGGCCACGCCTATCGGCGACAAATGCGTCGATGTCGTTGTCACACCTGTTGATTCGGATGTCGCTCTGAAGGGCCTCGCCGGAACCTGGCCCGCTGAACTCGGCGAGCGTCCGGCGCTGTGGCTGCCGGCGAGTTCGGTGCAATCGGCACGACTACAGGCTGCTGCCGGAAAACAGGTGGTCAGCGACGCTCGTTCGCTGGCCATCTCACCGGTGGTGCTGGCGGTGCGCCCAGAACTGAAGAGGACCCTGCAGCAGGAGGGCTGGGCGGCTCTGCCCGGACTCCAGAACGACCCCGGCTCCTTGGATGGCCGCAACCTTCCCGGGTGGGGCACGCTGCGCCTTGCGCTGCCCGCCGCCGAGTCGGCCGACGCCAACTATCTGGTCGCTGAGGCGGTCGCCGCCGCGGCAGCGCCGCCGAACACCTCGCCTATTGCGGGGCTTCCCGCGGTGGCCGCCCTGCTGGCCGGCCAGCCGCGGCTGCCGTCTGACTCCGCCACGGCAGCTTGGGAGGCGCTGACCGCTCCTGGCGATCCGGCCGCCGCGCCGGTGCACGCGGTGGCGATGACCGAGCAGCAGTTGTTCGCCCGGTCCGGCGATATCCCCAACGCCGCCGATACGGTCGCGGAGTGGATTCCCACCGGACCGGTTCCGTTGGCCGATTACCCGACCGTGCTCCTTGCGGGTCCGTGGCTGGCCGACGAGCAGGTCGCCGGGGCCAGCGAGTTCGCCCGGTTTCTGCGCAAGGACGACCAACTCGGCGAACTGGCCAAGGCAGGTTTTCGGCCCGAGGGTGCCAGTCCGGAGGGTAACGGCGTGGTGGACTTCCCCAAGTTGGAGGCCGCGCTGCCCGCTGCCGATGACACGGTGCGCTCTGCGGTCGCCGGCGTCGTCAAACCGTTGGGCGCGACGACCACCGTCGCCCTGGCCGAGGGACTCACCGGCGTCGAAGGCGGACAGGGCAGGCTCTTCAACGTCACCGCCGCACTGCGCGATCGGATCAACGCGCTGCCACCCGACGCGGCGGTCGGACTGTGGACGTTCAACAGGCTTTACAGCGGCCCCGCCGTTTCGACCGGACCGCTGGGTGATCCGATCGAAACCCAGCCGCGCTCGGCAGTCCTCACCGGCGTGCTGGATGCCACGGCGCCGACCAGCGGAGGGGGCCTGTCCTTCACCACACTGCGCGCCGCCTACGGTGATGCCCTGCTGAATTACCGCCCCGGGCAACCCAACTCGGTGCTGTTAATCACCCAGGGCCCGCACACCGACGACGCAATAGACGGTGCGGGCCTGGAGGACTTCATCACCAAATCGCAGGACCCCAACCGGCCGCTGCCGGTCAACGTCATCAGCTTCGGTGGTGACCCGGACCGGCCGACCTGGGAGGCGGTTACCAGGCTGACCGGCGGCAGCTACCAGGAACTCCCGACCTCGGCGGCACCCGATCTGATCGCCGCGATCTCACGAATGCTGTCCTAACCCGGTCCGGACAGTCCCAGCAGAATCTTGGCTGCCGCGGCGAATTCGTGCGGCACCTCGATCTGCGGATAGTGCCCGATGCCGGGTAGTTCCATCACCTGCGCGGCCGGACGCAGTTCCCGCAACCCGTCAAGCACAGCCGTGGTCGCCACCGGATCGCCGGTGGCCCACAGGAAGTTCAGCGGCTTGGCCCAGTCCCGGACCGCGCCGTGCCAGCGCGCCGCGAACTGCACCCGCTCAGCGAGGTAGCTGCTGAGCATAGGCAAGATCCCGCGGCCGTCATCATGAGTCAGCAGCGCCCACTGCGCCGCGGACTCCTCGGCGGTGAGCGGGTGGGAGGCGCTGAACAATTTGCCGAATCCGCGGCGGAATCCCCGCGTGGTGGTCAGCCGTGCCGCCAGCGGGCCCAGCGGACCGCGCAGGATCTTCTGGATGGGCCGAAGGTTGGCCCGCTCCAGGATCACGCTGCCGTTGCTGATCACCGCCCGCCGCAGATCAAACGACAACGCGCCGGTCAGGTCGCGGGCCAGCAGTTCAGTGGCCACCGATGTGCCCATATCGTGAGCGATCAGCACCACCGGCCCAGCTGCAAGCTCGCCGACCACCGCCTCGACGATGTCGGCCTGCTCCATCAGGCTGTAGCGGTGCGGCCGCGGCTTCTCGGACAAACCGAACCCCAGGAAGTCCAGGGCCAGCCAGCCGTACTCGTCGAACCGGTCAGAGACCGCCCGGAAATCGTAAGAGCTGGAGGGGAATCCGTGCAGCATCAGGACGATGGGATCCGCTCGACCGGGCTGAGCCCGGACGAACACCCGTCCGGCCGGTGTGGATAACATCCGGCCACCGTCCCGCCACTGGCGTACGGATTCGGGCAGCGGCGTCTGCATCAACTGTGCGCGAACGCCGCCACCGGCGGGCAGGAGCACACCAGGTTGCGGTCGCCGTAGGCACCGTCGATACGCCGCACCGACGGCCATACCTTCGGCCGAAACCCCTTGCCCAGCGGGTAGGCGGCCTGCTCGCGGGTATACGGGTGGGCCCACTGCGCGGTCAACAGACAATCGGCGGTGTGCGGGGCGTTACGCAGCGGGTTGTCGTCAGCGGGCCACTGGCCCGAACCGACCTTGTCGATCTCTGCCCGGATGGCGATCATCGCGTCACAGAACGCATCCACCTCGGCCAGGCTTTCACTTTCCGTGGGTTCCACCATCAGCGTCCCCGCCACCGGGAAACTCATGGTTGGTGAGTGGAAACCGTAGTCCGCGAGACGTTTTGCCACATCGTCCACGGTGACGCCGGTGGCCTTGGTGATGGGTCGCAGGTCCAGGATGCACTCGTGGGCCACCATGCCGTTCTCCCCCGTGTAAAGAACCGGGTAGTACTCGTCGAGGCGTCGGGCGATGTAGTTCGCCGACGCGATCGCAGCTAGCGAGGCCTGGCGCAAACCGTTGGCACCCATCATCCGGATGTAGGCCCAGGTGATCGGCAGGATGGACGCCGATCCGTACGGCGCGGCCGACACCGGCGCACCGCCGGGCAATTCCGGGGCAAACGGGTGGCCCGGCAGGTACGAGGCCAGGTGTTCCCGCACCGCCACCGGGCCCACCCCCGGCCCGCCGCCGCCGTGCGGAATGCAGAACGTCTTGTGCAGATTCAGGTGGCTGACGTCGCCGCCGAACTTGCCGGGCCGGGCCAAGGCCACCAGCGCGTTGAGGTTGGCGCCGTCGACGTAGACCTGACCGCCGGCGTCATGGACCGCTGCGCAGATCTCGGCGATGTCATGTTCGTAGACGCCATGGGTGGAGGGATAGGTGATCATCAGTGCGGCAAGCGAGTCGGCATGCTCGGCCACCTTGGCCCGCAGTTCGTCGAGGTCGACGTCACCATTGTCCCGGCAGCCCACCACGACCACCCGCATACCCACCATGGCCGCTGAAGCGGCATTGGTGCCGTGGGCGCTCGACGGGATCAGACAGACGTCACGGCCGGACTGTCCGCGCTCGGCATGGTAGGCGCGGATCGCCAGGAGTCCGGCGTACTCGCCCTGGGAGCCGGCGTTGGGCTGCAACGAGATCGCGTCGTAGCCGGTGATTCCGGTCAGCCACTGCTCGAGGTCGGCGATCATCTGCCGCAGGCCGACGGCGTCGTCGACGGGGGCAAAGGGGTGTTGGCGGCCGAACTCCGGCCAGGTGACGGACTCCATCTCCGCGGCCGCGTTGAGTTTCATGGTGCACGACCCCAGCGGGATCATCGTGCGGTCCAGCGCAAGATCCTTGTCGGCCAGCGACCGCAGGTAGCGCATCATCGCCGTCTCGGTGCGATACCGGTGAAAGGCTGGATGGGTGAGGAATTCGGTTGTGCGGTGGGCGATCTCAGGACCGTCGTAGCGACCTTGGACCTCAGCCCCGAAAGCCTCCAGAACGAGCGCGACGTGGTCATCGGTGGTGGCCTCGTCACAGGACACCGACACGTGGTCGGCATCCGGGCACCAGATGTTGATACCGCGCTGACGGGCGGCATCCTGGATGGCCGCGGCCCCGCCGGGAACGTGGGCCAGCACCGTGTCGAAGAACCTCTCGTGCACAACGTCCACTCCGGCGGCGCTCAGCGCGGCGGCCACCGCGCGGGCGTGACCGTGAACCCGGCGCGCAATCTCGGTCAATCCGTCGGGTCCGTGGTAGCTGGCATACATGGCGGCCATCACGGCCAGCAGCACCTGGGCGGTGCAGATGTTCGACGTCGCCTTGTCCCGGCGGATGTGCTGCTCGCGGGTCTGCAGCGACAACCGGTAGGCCGGCGAGCCGTCGGCGTCTTGGGACACCCCCACCAGTCGGCCCGGCAACTGACGGGCGTGGCTGGTGTGCACCGCGAGGTAACCCGCGTGCGGGCCGCCGAAACCCATCGGCACTCCGAATCGCTGCGCAGTACCGAATGCGACGTCGGCACCGACCTCGCCCGGCGGGGCGATCATGGTGCAGGCCAGCAGATCGGCGCCCAGGGCCACCAGTCCGCCGCGCTCATGGGTCTGCTCGACCAGCTTCGACCAGTCGGTGATCCGGCCACTGGCGCCCGGAACCTGGGCGATGACGCCGAAGAACTCGCCGTCGGGAAGTCCGTTACGCAGGTCGGCGGTGATGATCTCGATGCCGAGCGGTTCGGCCCGGGTGGCCAGGATCGCCGCGCTGGCGGTGAACAGGTCGGTGTCCACCGCAAGCCGGTTGCACGAACCGCGGGTCGCCCGGTGCATCAAAGTCATCGCCTCCGCGGCAGCGGTGGCCTCGTCGAGCATCGAGGCATTGGCGATATCCATGCCGGTGAGGTCGGAGACCATGGTCTGGAAGTTCAGCATCGCCTCCAACCGGCCCTGGCTGATCTCCGGCTGGTAGGGGGTATAGGCGGTGTACCAGGCCGGGTCCTCCAGGATGTTGCGAAGCAACACCGGCGGGGTGAGCGTGTCGTAGTAACCCTGGCCGATCATCGACACCGCGACGGTGTTGGCCTGCGCCATGGCCCGCAGTTCAGCCAGGGCCTGATGCTCACTGATCGGTGGCGGCAGAGATTCCAGCCCCGGGGCGATGCCATGGTCATCAGCTGAGTCCAGGATCCCGGCCGGCAGCGCCTTGGCCGCCAACTCATCCAGCGAGGCCACGCCGATCACGCCCAGAATGGTGGCGAGTTCCCCCGCGTCAGGGCCGATATGGCGGGCGGCGAATGAGCTTGACGGGATCTGACCGGAGATTTCAGGCATTACAGGCACTCCTTCAGGGCGGACGCAGCCGGTTGTCGTCCCCTCCCTCTGTCGTGGGTGCCTGAGAGATTCGGCGGGATGCCTTTCCCCGTGGGCGGGTGCCGCGGACGTGTGCCGGTCACCACTTTCCAGAGGCATCGTGTCCACGCACGGTCCGGGGGCCTGAGAGGTTGACGGAGAGGTGTTGCTCCTTCGGCGTCCGCGGCTGGCTGTCGCGAAACTCTCCCGTGCGAGATCGATACAGGGCCGAGTTTAGCCGCCCGGCATCGGAATCACGAACAGACCCAAACCGCGCCGAGACGCCCGCACAGAGCGTTGTGCATCTGGTCGCCCGCAGGTTCGCGAACCGCTCAGCCGATCTTGCGGTCGCGGTTCTTGCGACGGGAGGCCAATTCGTCTTCCGGGGCGGCGATCGACTCGCCGCCGTCGGCCCGTTCGCCCGGGAAATCGGCGATGGCGCCGGTCAGTTCACGCATCGCCCCGCTGACGGCGATGCCGAACACACCCTGGCCGCCCTGCAGCAGATCAACGACCTCTTCGGCGGAGGTGCACTCGTAGACCGTCGTGCCGTCGGAGAACAGCGTGATGTTGGCCAGATCCTGAACGCCGCGTTGCCGCAGGTGATCGACGGCGACCCGGATGTTGTGCAGCGAGATGCCGGTGTCGAGCAGTCGTTTGACGATCTTCAGCACCAGGATGTCTTTGAACGAGTACAACCGCTGACTGCCTGATCCGGCGGCGCCGCGGATCGACGGAACCACCAGGGACGTCCGTGCCCAGTAATCCAGCTGTCGGTAGGTGATCCCGGCGATCTGGCAGGCACTGGGCCCCCGGTAACCGACCAGTTCGTCAGGGACCGAGTCATCGGGGAAGAGTCCGCCCTGCACGGGTGGGCTCACTGGGGCCACGGCCATCGGAGGCACCGGATCCTCGTAACGGGCGGTGGGGACAGCGAAATCCAGCTGCTCCTGACGTGGCTCGTCACCCACGATGCTTCCTCTCGCCAATTCAGCCTGCCGCCCGCCGACCGCGCGTCGCTCGCAAGTGACCTGAGCATACGCCTGCCTTTGGGTGGTCGTGGCTCCTGCCGCAACCTTCAGTCGCATTCGAAGTATGTGCGCCCGGTGAGGACCTGCGCGGTATCCGATTGGCGTGTCGGCGCAGCCATGACACAGATGAGACGCATCCGTGATCTTGACTCAGGTGGCCTTGAAATCGTCCGGGGAGATGCTGTCGAGGAACTCCTTGAACTTCTCGACCTCGTCCTCGCGGACGGTGCCTGCCGATTCCTCGTCACTCTCATCGGGTATGAGCAGACCAGCCTCGTCGAGAACGGCCTCCTCGACGTAGATGGGAACACCCATCCGCAACGCGATGGCCACCGAGTCCGACGGCCGCGCCGAGACCCGGATGTCGTGATCGAAAATCAGGTCGGCGTAGAACGTGCCTTCCTGGAGGTCGACGATACGGACCTCCTTCAGCGAGCGCCCAAGCGCGCCAATGACATCCCGGAACAGGTCGTGGGTCAGCGGCCGGGCCGGCTCGACGCCTTGCTGTTCAAGGATGATCGCGTTGGCCTCGTTCGGCCCGATCCAGATCGGCAGGTAGCGATCACCGGCGGTCTCGCGCAGTAGCAGGACCGGCTGATTGGCGGGTTGTTCGACGCGAACCCCGACCACCCGTACCTCACCCATACGCGGACCTCCGGCTACTCAAGCAGTCATCGGCGAGTCTAGTCCTCAGCGATCCAGAACGTCGCGCACCGCAGACTTGATCAACGAGGTGTGCAGCGTTATGGCCAGCGCCGCTACCTCACGGGCCAGATCATCGGCCCGGTCACGCGCGCCGGTCCGGCCGGCCTTGCCCACCGGCCCGGCGATCTGGGCGATCAGATCAGACTGCCGGTCGGCTGCCGAGCGGAAGGCCCGCAGGTGGCGCGGTTCGACGCCGTACTCAGCCAGAGCGGCGGCGCACTGGGCGATGGTGACGGCGTGTTCGTCGAAGAAGCCGCCGGGGCCGGTGGTGATGACCCCGGCCCGGCACAGGGCGGTGATCAGTGGGGCCGGTACACCGGACATGTTCAGCAGATCCTCACGGCTGAGCCGGGTCTGGGTGGGCCGGATCTGGGTGGGCCGGGTCGGTGCAGGTGCCCCGGCGCCGCGGGCCGGTTCGCCGCCGTCGGTCACCGGCACCAGCCGCGGCGCCGGGTAGGCCAGCGGCAGTTCGCCGTCGGGTTGAGCGTCGAGTTGAGCCTTGATGACTTTCAGCGGCAGATATTGGTCGCGCTGAGCGGTGAGGACGAACCGCAGTCGGGCGCAGTCATAAGCGGTGAATCGTCGATATCCCGAAGGACTTCGCTGGGGGGTGACCAAGCCCTCCCCTTCCAGGAACCGGATTTTGGAGATGGTCACATCCGGGAAATCCGGCCGCAGCAGGTCCAGCACCGCACCGATCGACATGCCGGCCGCTGCGGGACTATCGGGCGCGGTCACTGGCGTTCGGCACCGCCGTTGCCCCTGGGCCCGGTCAGGAACACCAGGCGGAACTTGCCGATCTGCACCTCGTCGCCGTTGGCCAGGGAGGCCGAGTCCACCGGCTCGCGATTGACATAGGTGCCATTGAGGCTTCCGACGTCGACGACCTGGAACTCGCCGCCGTCAGACCGGAACTCCGCGTGCCGACGGCTCACGGTGACGTCGTCGAGGAAGATGTCGGAGTCCGGATGCCGGCCCGCCGAAGTGGTCGGCTGGTCCAGCAGAAATCGCGAGCCCGCGTTGGGGCCGCGCTTGACCACCAGCAGGGCCGCGCCCACCGGAAGGCCTTCCACCCCCGACACCGCCTTCTCGGCAGCCGGACTGACCGGTGCGTCGAGGTCGTTGAGGAAGTCCGCGCGGAACACCGAGGTCGTCTCGACCGTCACCTCGTCGGAGTGGTCGTCAGATCCTGATGGCCAGTCCTTCTCCGTCACCCGCTACTCCTCACTGGCGGCTTGTGCCGCTTATGTTGACCGTACCGCTCACCGATCGCCGGTGGAGCCACCACTGCAGGATCGCCCGTTTAGCAGCACCCTAACCAATTTCGGGACTCGGAAAGCCCGGACACCCCTTCACCCCTTCACCGGCCCGGGTGGTCAGGTCAGGGTTGCCCGGTAGCCTTCAGCATCCAGCAGCGCCGCCAATCCCTCATCGACACCGTCGCAGCGCAGTTCCACCAGCCAACCCTGCCCGTAGGGATCGGCGTTGATCAGCGCAGGGTTGCCGTCCAGTTCGGTGTTGACGGCAACCACGGTGGCTGACAGCGGGGCGTAGAGGTCTGATACCGACTTGGTGGACTCGACCTCGCCGAACGCCTCACCCCCGGTCACTGCGACGCCTACCTCGGGCAGTTGCACGTAAACGACGTCGCCGAGCGAGGACTGCGCGAAATCGGTGATGCCGACCCGCACGGTGTGCTCGCCCGTGCGCTGAACCCATTCATGGTCGGCGGTGTAACGCAGGTCGGCGGGGATGTCGCTCACAATGCTCCTCGAAGGTCGGTCGGGCAGTTCGGTCACGAGCCGCACACTGGACGCGCTGAGCGTATTGGCGAGCTTTCGGTCGCCGCAAGGCGGCTCCGGTCACGGATCAGGCGGCGGCGCTGCGCACCTTCGGTAACTGCAGCACCACCAGTCGGACCTGGATGAGATACAGCACCGCCGACCACAGGTACATCCCGGTGCCCCAGATCACGAAGGCCCAACCGATTGCCCCTACCGCCCGGCTCCAACCAGAGTCCCACTGCCCCAACAGAATCAGCGGGAACCCAACCATCAAGGCGAAAGTCGCCGCTTTACCGATGTAGGTGACCGGAAGGGCCGTCACCCCTCGGCTGCGGACCACCGGCAGGGTGGCGGCCAGCAGGGCATCACGGCCGAGCAGGACCGCCACGAGCCACCATGGCACCACACCGGCCAGGGCCAGGACCACCGGGACTGCCGCCATGTAGACCCGGTCCACCAGCGGGTCGAGCAACTCCCCCAGCCGAGAGGACTGGTTGGCCACCAGTCGGGCGATCTTGCCGTCAGCCCAGTCGGAGGCACCGCTGAACATCAGGATGGCCAGCGCCGGGGCGTAGGCCTGCCGCACCAGCAGCAGGTAGGCGAACACCGGCAGCAGCACCAGCCGGATCACGCTGAGGACGTTGGGGATCGTCAGCACCCGGCTCGGCATCTAGCGGAACACCCCGGGCAGACTCAGCGCCGAGAGCGAATCGTCGCGCATCGGATTGTCGTGGACCATGTAGGTCCAGGTCGAGGTGGGCCGGGCCAGCTTGGACAGGTCCAGTCCCGGCTCGTCTTCGAGCACATTGGCGGTCTCGAAGGTCTGCTGAGAGGCCTCGATGGCGTCGGCGGCCAGGTGGGTGAAGGCGTCCACGGCCAGCCGGTGGAACTCATCGAGCGGGTTCTGCCGGCCCAGTGCCCGAAGGTGGATGCTCTCCCGGATGTCCGACAGATAGGCCAGGTGGTCGGCCCAGCCACGGTCGAGGTGGTACAGCATGATGTTGCGGCAGATCCGCTCAAGTTCGTCGTCGGCCCGTGCTTGGTCGGACTCCGCACCGAGGGCCTCGGCCAGTTCGGCGTACCGGTCCGGGCAGAGTTCGGTCAGTTCCTCCCGCGCGGTCGCGGTGCTCAACAGCGTGTTGCGCCGCTCGACGATGATCGTCCGTTGCTGGGCGATCAGTTGGTTGTAGCGCCACGTGTTGGCGTGTACGTCCAGCAGCCTGCCCTCGGCCACCCGCTGGGCGTGATCGAGCAGGGCGTTGGCCTTGGGGCTGGTGATCCGGGCGGTCTCGTCGCATTCGGTGGGCAGCTTAGGGTTCTCGAGGTGGGCGACGACGACGTCGTCCTCCCAGCTCGAGAAGAAGACCGACGAGCCTGGGTCGCCCTGCCGGCCCGCACGGCCGCGCAACTGGTTGTCCAGCCGTTCGGTGCTGTGCCGCCCGGTGCCGATGACGTGCAATCCGCCCAGTTCGGCGACCTCCCGCTTTTCCGCGGAGTCGTCGGTGGCCCCAGATCCGCCCAACCGGATGTCGGTGCCGCGGCCGGCCATCTGGGTCGACACCGTCACCGCGCCCAGTTTGCCGGCTTCGGCGATCACCCGGGCTTCCTCTTCGTCGTTCTTGGCGTTGAGCACCACCGCAGGAACGCCGCGGCGCAGCAACCGCTCGTGCAGGTCTTCGGATTCGGCGACGTCCTGGGTGCCGACCAGGATCGGCTGCCCGGTGGCGTGGGCCTCGATGATGTGGTCGATGACGGCGTCGTTCTTGGCCCCGGCGGTGATGTAGACCCGGTCGGGTTCGTCCTCCCGCACGGTGGGTGTGTTGGGCGGGATCGGCGAGACGCCGAGTTTGTAGAACTGGCGCAGTTGTTCCCCGGCGGCCAGGGCGGTCCCGGTCATCCCGCAGACGGTGGGATACCGGTTGATCAGTGCCTGCACCGTAATGGTGTCGAGCACCTCACCGGTCTCGGTGGTTTCGATGCCCTCTTTGACCTCCACCGCGGCCTGCAGACCGTCGGGCCAGCGTTGCAGCGCGGCGATCCGACCGCGGGAGGCGTTGATCAGCTGCACCGCGCCGTCTCGGACGATGTAGTGCACATCGCGCTGCAGCAGTACGTGGGCGTGCAGTGCCACGTTGACTTCGGTCAGCGTGGTGGCGACGTGCTCCTCGGAGTACAGGTCGATACCGCCGAGTGACTTCTCGACCTTCTGCGCACCGGCTTCGGTGAGGTGGACGTTGCGATTGTCGGCGTCGGTGTCGTAGTCCACCCCGGCGGTCAGATTCCCCACCAGACGCACGATCTGGACCTTGGGTGTCTCGCGGTGAGTGGTGCCGGCCAGCACCAGCGGCACCAGGGCCTCATCGACGAGCACCGAATCGGCCTCGTCGATGAGGGCCACGTCGGGGTTGGGCGAAACCAGGTCTGCGACGTCGGTGACCAGTTGGTCGCGCAGGACGTCGAAGCCGATCTCGTTCACAGAGGCGTAGGTGACGTCGCACTGGTAGGCGGCGCGGCGCTCATCGCGGGTGGCATCCTCGGTGATCCACCCGACTGTCAGGCCCAGCGACTCGATCAGCGGGGCCATCCATTCGGCGTCGCGGCGGGCGAGATAGTCGTTGATCGTGACCACGTGGACCCGTCGTCCGGCCAGGGCGTAGCCCGCTGCGGCGATCGCGCCGGAGAGCGTCTTGCCTTCGCCGGTGGCCATTTCAACGACGTCGCCGGCCATCATCCGCAACGCGCCGAGCAGCTGCACGTCGAACGGACGAAGCCCGGTGGTCCGTTCGGCGGCCTCCCGCGCGATGGCCAGGAACTGCGGGATATCCGGCGAGTCGGCGAGTCCGCCTAGGTCCAGCAGTCGCGCCGCCTGCATCAGTTGTTCGGCGTCCAGGCCGGCGGCCTTGTCGGCGAACTGCGCGGCGGCCTCCACCTCGGCCATGGTCTGCGCCTTGACCTTGTCGGTTGACGCGCCGAGCAGGCGCCAGAACCCGCGGCTGACGCGGCCCTGGCCCGAGGGGGCGGAATTGGGACTCTTCGAGGAACCTCTAGCCACGGGACAACGGTACCGCCCGGCGGCTAGGCCAGGTTCGATCGCCGCGGGTAGGCGACGGCCGGATCGGTCAAGGTGTTGACCACGGCCGGCACCCCGTTGTCGAAGGCACGTCGTAAAGCCGGCCGCAGTTCGGCCGGTGTGCTGACCAGTTCACCGTGGCCGCCGAGGGCCCGGACCACCTCGTCGTAGCGGGTGCCCGGTCGCAGGTCGGCGACCACCGAGTAGCCGTACAGCATTTCCATCGGATGCTTCTCCAGCGCCCAGATGCCGTTGTTTCCGATCACCGACACCACGTGCACGCCGTGCCGGACCAGGGTGTCCCACTCCATCCCGGAGAACCCGAACGCACCGTCGCCCTGGATCAGCACCACCTGCCGGTCCGGTCGGGCCAGCTTGGCGGCCAGTGCGTAACCGGGTCCGGATCCCAGGCAGCCGAACGGTCCGCTGTCCAGCCATGCTCCGGGGGTGTAACTGTCGATCAGCCGGCCTGCGTAGGAGCCGAAGTCGCCGGCATCGATCACGATGATCGCGTCGCGATCCAGCAACGGAATCAGTTCGGCGTAGACCCGCATCGGATGCAGCGGGGTGCGGTCGTCGGCCAACTCGGCGGCCTCGCCGGCACGGGCCTGGGTCTCGATGGTGCGCAACCCACCGATCCACTCCTCATGGCCGGTCGGGGCGGCCGCTGCCAATGCGGTGAGGGTGGCCGGCAGGTCGCCGTAGAGTCCGGCGGTCACCGCCCGCGGGTGTTCCCGGTCCGGTTCGCAGCGGTCGGCGACGATCAGTTCGGTTCGCGGACCGAAGACGCCGCCGAAGCCCAGCCGGAAGTCCATCGGCACGCCGATGACCAGCGCCACATCAGCCTGCGAGAGGGCTGCGGACCGGGCCCGGGAGAACGACAGGTCGCAATCGGCGCCGACGACGCCACGGGCCATACCGTTGGCCAGCACCGGAATTCGCAATTTTTCGGCCAGGTGCAGCAACTCGTTCTCGGCGCGGCCCCACCAGACGTTGGTGCCGGCCATGATCACCGGCCGTTGAGCCTGCGACAGCAACGCCACAGCGCGGTCCAGTGCGGCGCCGTCCGCGGGCGGCGCAGCGGGCAGTTCGGTCAGGGCGCCGGGCTCGCCACGGTCGGTGGCCTCGCCGAAGACATGGTCCATCGGGAAGTCGACGAATCCCACTCCCGACGGCGCACCGACAGCAGCGCGCAACGCGTCGTCGACCCGGTCGCCGACGGCGGCGGCGGACTGCGCGGTCGCCGCGTAGCGGGCCAACGGCGCCACGAAGGGAACGTGGTCGATTTCCTGCAGCGAACCCATCCCCCAGCGCAGCGCTGGTGCCCGTCCGCCGAGCACCAGCATCGGCGACTGATTCTGGCTGGCGGCGGCCATCGCGCTCATCCCGTTGGTGACCCCAGGTCCGGCTGTCAGCGCCACGACACCGGGTACCCGGGTGACTTTCGACCAGCCCTCGGCCGCGAACGCCGCAGTCTGCTCGTGACGGGTGTCGATCAGCCGGATCCCTTCGCTGCGGCATCCGTCGTAAATGGAGAACAGATGGCCGCCGGAGAGGGTGAACATGGTGTCGATTCCGCTGGCGCGCAACCGCCTGGCGATCAGCCTGCCCGCATGCATGTTCTCAATCGGGTTCTCCGTCGGCCTCTCCATCGGCTCAGACTAGCCAGCGTGGTCTTACCAGCGCGGGAGATGCTGCCCCTAGCCTGATGCTGGGGTAGCTTCGCCGGGGACCTGCCGCCGCATGGAGGAGAGCGCGTTGGAGGAATACGAACCGTCACTGGATTGGGGACACGAACTCGTCCCATCGCTGCTGTGGATCCTCAAATACTGGGCGGGCGCGGCGGTCATCACCCTGCTGGTGTTGTTTGCGCTGGCCCGGTTCACCGTGTGGGGCCGGCAGTACTGGCGGATCACCGGTGATTACTTCAAGGGTCCCGCGTCGCTGCGGATCTGGATCTGGCTGGCAGCACTGCTGCTCTCGGTGATCATCCTGGTCCGGATCGACGTGTTGATCAGTTACTTCGGAAATGATCTCTACACCGCACTGCAGATCGCCTTCCAGGCCGGCAGCGCCGGCGAAGAGGCCATCCGCAGCGACGCCATCGCGGGCTTCTGGACCGCGCTGGGCATCTTCGCCATCCTGGCCACCATCTACATCAGTATGGTCATGCTGGACATCTACCTCACCCAGCGATTCATCATCCGCTGGCGCACCTGGCTGACTTACCGACTGACCAGTGAATGGCTCGACGACCGCGCCTACTACCGCGGCCGGTTCACCGACGCCCAGACCGACAATCCCGACCAGCGCATCCAGCAGGACATCGACATCTTCACCACCGGGGCCGGCGGGACGCCTAATACGCCCACGACGGGCACGGGTTCGGTTCTGTTATTCGGAGCCATCTCGTCGGTGGCGACAGTTCTGGCCTTCATTCCGATCTTGTGGCGGCTGTCGTTCGACTTGACGATCTTCGGCGTGACGCTACCCAAGGCGCTGTTCTGGGTGGCGTTCGTGTACGTGTTCCTCGCGACCGTGGTGGCGTTCTGGATCGGCCGTCCGCTGATCCGGCTGAGCTTCCGAAACGAGGCCACCAACGCCGCTTTCCGGTACGCACTGGTGCGTCTGCGCGACGCCGCCGAGGCGGTGGGCTTCTACCGAGGCGAGAAGACCGAGCGCGGCATTCTGCGCACCCGGTTTGACAGCATCATCGCCAACTACCGCAGGTACGTGCGCAAGACACTGCAATTCACCGGTTGGAACCTGGCGATGAGCCAGGCCATCACACCGCTGCCGCTGGCCGTCCAGGCGCAGAATCTGTTCAGCGGCAGGATGGATTTCGGCGACGTCACCCAGTCGGCCAGCGCGTTCTCCAGCATCACCAACTCTCTGTCGTTCTTCCGCAACGCCTACGACCAGTTCGCCGCCTACCGTGCCTCGATCATTCGTCTGCACGGCCTGATCGAGGCCAACCACCAGGCCGGACAGATGCCGAGCCTGGAGACCCTGCCCAGCACCGACGGCTCGCTACAACTCAGCCGCGTCGAGGTGCGCACCCCCAGCGGCGGCCAACTGCTCGATCCACTGGATCTGCGCCTGGAACCCGGGGACACGATGGTCGTCACCGGCCGCTCTGGTACCGGAAAGACCACGCTGTTGCGCAGTATCGCCCAGATGTGGCCGTACACGACCGGATCGGTGAGCCGCCCGCTCGACGATCACCAGACCATGTTCCTGTCCCAGCTGCCCTATGTGCCGCTGGGCGACCTGCGCACCGTGGTCTCCTATCCTGCCGAATCCGGCCAGATCCCAGATGACGAAATCCAGGGGATGCTCGCCAAAGTGGCGCTCTCGCACCTGGTTCCGCGTCTCAACGAAGAAGCCGACTGGGCCAAAGTGCTCTCCCCCGGCGAACAGCAACGGGTGGCTTTTGCCCGCATCATGCTCACCAAACCCAAGGTGGTGTTCCTCGACGAAGCCACCTCGGCGCTCGACGAGGGGTTGGAGTACGCGGTCTATGACCTGCTCCGCACCGAACTGCCGGACACCATCGTGGTTAGCGTCAGTCATCGGCCGACGGTCGATCAGTACCACGAGCAACACCTGGAACTGCTCGGTGACGGCGCCTGGAGATTGGGACGGGTCAAGGGCGGCGAACCGGCATCGGTCTGACGGCATTGCTGAAATGCTGGGACGCGAATGCGGAGGTGAACGCCCATGCAGATGTACGAGCCCTCGCTGGACTGGGCGAACGAACTCGTCGGGTCGCTGCTGTGGACGGCCAAAGCCTGGCTGATCACCGCCGTCATCACGTTCCTCGTGCTGGTAGTACTGGCCCGGGTGACCACCTGGGGCCGGCAGTTCTGGCGGGTGACCGGTGACTACTTCCGCGGTCGCCAGAGCACCGTCGTGTGGGCCTGGCTTGGATTGCTGCTGTTCTTGACGTTGATCTCAGTGCGTCTGACCGTGCTGCTGAGCTATCAGGGCAACGATCTGTACTCCTCTCTGCAGGTGGCCTTCGAGGGCGCCGGGGCGGGCAACGAGGCTGTCCGCGAGTCCGGCGTGCGGGGGTTCTGGACGGCCATCCTCACTTTCGCGCTGATCGCCGCGCTGTTCATCAGCCGCCAACTGCTCGACATCTACCTGACCCAGCACTTCATCATCCGATGGCGGGTGTGGCTGACCGATCGACTGTCCAGTGACTGGCTCGATGAGGAGTCGTTCTACCGTGGCCGGTTCCTGGACAACCCGATCGACAATCCGGACCAGCGCATCCAACTCGACATCGACAGCTTCACCGCGGCCACCGGAACCGGGCCCAACACCCCCACCACGGAGGCCGCCAGCACCCTGCTGTTCGGCGCCATCAACGCGATGGTGTCGGTGGTGGCGTTCACCCCGATCCTGTGGAACCTGTCCGGGGAATTGACGCTGTTCGGTATCACCATGAGCCACGCGCTGTTCTGGATCGCGCTGATGTATGTGTTCGCGACCACGGTGATCGCGTTTTGGATCGGCCGGCCGCTGATCCGATTCAATTTTCGCAATGAGCTGACCAACGCGGCCTTCCGTTATGCCCTGGTCAGGATGCGTGACGCCGCCGAGTCGATCAGCTTCTATCGCGGCGAGGACGCCGAGAAGTCCATCCTGCGAGCACGATTCGCCGCGATCATCTCCAACTACCGTGGGTATGTGCTGCGCTCGCTGGCGCTGCTGGGCTGGAATCAGTCGATCAGTCAGATCATCAACCCCCTGCCACTGGCGGTACAGGCGCCGCGGGTCTTCTCCGGACAGATCAGCTTCGGTGACGTGACCCAGTCAGCCGACGCGTTCTTCAGAGTGCACGACTCGCTGTCGTTCTTCCGGTCGGTCTACGACTCCTTCGCCGCATACCGCGCCACCATCATCCGCCTCGACGGACTGGTGCGGGCCAACGAGGAGGCCCGGGCACTGCCCCGCCTGCAGACCGCACGCAGCACCGACGGGTCAATCGACCTGCGCGACTTGGAAGTTCGCAACCCCGACGGCAAGGTTCTGCTGCGCAACCTTGACCTGCGGCTGGATCCGGGCGAGTCGCTGGTGATCACCGGCCCGTCCGGGTGTGGGCGGACCACCCTGCTGCGCAGCATCGCCCGCCTGTGGCCGTACGCCACCGGCACGATGCTGCGTCCCGACGGCGACCGCGACGCGATGTTCCTGTCCCAGGTGCCTTACCTGCCACTCGGGGATCTGAGATCGGTGCTGTCGTACCCGAGGAGGGAGTGCACGGTGCGCGACGAGGAGATCGCCGCCGCACTGGACGCGGTGGCACTCGGCCACCTGAGCACTCGCCTCAACGAGGTCACGGACTGGGCCAAGGAGCTTTCGCCCGGTGAACAGCAGCGCGTCGCGTTCGCGAGGGTGCTGCTGCAGAAGCCCAGCGTGATCTTTCTGGACGAGTCCACCTCAGCGATCGACGAGGGCCAGGAGTTCGCCATCTACCGGATGCTCAACGATCGCCTCCCGAACAGCATCATCGTCTCGGTCACCCATCGTGGGACGGTCAAGGAGCACCACGACCATCATCTGCGACTCAACGGCGACGGTACGTGGCAGCTGGACCGGAAAGCGCAAACAGCCGAGGTCTAACGGTCTAACGGTCTAACGGAAAGTCGCGGCGGCCGCGTGGTCGCCCGCACGGCGCCCGAAGAACGATCCGGACCCCAATTGCGTTCCGCTGGAATACCCTTTGCCGTCCTGGGCCAGGTTGGACGCGCAGGCACCCGCCGCGTAGAGGCCCGCGATCGGGCTCCCGTCTTCGCGCAGCACCTGGCCGTCGACGTTGGTGGCCAGACCGCCTACGGTGAAGCCGGAGTACATCGCCTTACCCAGCGACAGGTCGAAGGCCGCCCACGGCGCGGTGTCCTGGGGGGCGAGGAATTCCGGCTGCTTATGGAAGTCGGGGTCCTCCCCCTGAGCCGAAAAACTGTTGTAGCGGTTCAGGGTGGCGACCAGATTCCCGGCCGGAATGCCGAGAGCAGATTCCATCTCCTCGACCGTCTCCCAGCCGTCGATGAACTTGATCAACGGGAAATCCGGACGCTGCAGATGCTCCTCATCGACGATCAGGTAGGCCGCGCTGTCTGGCTGGTCCATCACGAAACCCGAAGTACGGGAATGGTAAGAGTCCTCGGCGACGAAGCGCTGCCCCAACTTGTTGACGATGATGCCGGTCAGCAGGATCGCCGGCGGGTAGGCCGGCGCGGTGATGAAGGCTTGATCCATGTGCTTACTCGCCCCGCCCACCGACACCCCCAACCGGATACCCAGGCCGTCGTCGTAGGTGTTGCCCAGCACGAAAGGCTTCTCGGCAAGTTTCGGCGTGTAGGCGGCCACCATGTCCTTGTTCATCACGAAGCCCCCGGCGGCGATCACCACTGCCTTGGCGCGGATGTACCCGGTTTCGCCAAACCGTTTCCACGACACCCCGGTCACCGCGCCGGCATCGTCGTTGATCAGGTGTGTCGCGCCGGTCTCGTAGCGGATCTGCACGCCGAGTTCATCGGCCCGTTTGAGCAACAGGTCGATCACCATGGCCGCGCCCTGGGTGTCACCCGGCACCGGGACCTTGTGCCCGCGCGGAGCGGGGACAGCCAGATCCTTGTATGGCCAAACCTTTTCGTTACCGGTGTACATCAGCCCTTCGGTGCCCGGCTGGATCACCGCCTTCTCGGGGTAATAACTACGCTCGAAGTGCACGCCGAGGTCCTCGAGCCAGTTGAAGTGCTCGACGCTGCCCTCGCAATAGGCCCGGATCTTGTCGTGTTCGGGATCCCGCGACATGGCGACGAGGTATTTGTACATCTCCTCGGCGGTGTCGGGATGACCGGTGGCTTGCTGGACCGCCGTGCCGCCGCCTAGGTAGAAGTGACCGCCCGCCAGGGCCGTGGTGCCGCCGGCGACCGCGGCACGTTCCAGAACCAGTACCCGCGCGCCTGCGGCGGCGGCCGACACCGCAGCGCAACCACCCCCGATGCCGAAACCGACGATCACGACGTCGACGTCATCGGAGTACTCGGTCACCGCTGCGGCGGCGACGGTCTCTGGAATGTCGCGCCCACTCACCGTTCGAGGATATCCCCCGGGGTGAATCGTCCTATGTGTCGAGCTACTTCGTCGCGGCGACGTCGACGATAGCGGCGCCGGTCTCCTGCCGGACCTGCTGGCCGGTCGCCTGCCAGGACACCGCGGCGGGCAGTTGGCCCCAGGTGCTGTTGAACAGTCCAGCAATGACCGCCGTGCCGTTGCCGGACAGCGTGTACACCGGCCCGCCCGAGTCACCCTTCTGGCTGACCACCCCGTTGTGCATGGTGAACCAGCCGTTGTTGATCCGCTCGACGGTGCCGCAGCTTTCCCGGGTGATCGCCCCGTAGTGACAGATCGGCTGCCCCGGCGCCAAAAGCAGTCCTGGGTCGGCGACCAGTTGACGTCCGCCGGGCAGCTCGGTGCTGACGGTGACATTTTTGGCCAGGGTGATGGTCTCGTAGTCGGAGATCACCTGGTCGGTGCGGACGACCGCGCCGTTGGGGGTGTTGTCGCGGGCGGTGGCCACCACACCGATGAATCGGCCGTCGCGGTCGGTGACCGTGCTGTTACCGCGGCAGTGTCCGGCGGAATACCCGATGCGCGCAATCGGGTCGACGAAGCCCAGGGTGCATACGGTGGTGCCCTGACGGATCTCCATCCCGGGGAACACCTGCACGCCCTCGTCAGCCGGGGCGGCCGGAGATAGTGCAATCAGCACACTTCCGGCCGCCGCAGCCACGACTGCAGGTCGCAGGAAACCCGGCAAAATACACCCCGATCGGTTGGCGACCTGCCAATAACGCGGTCGCAATAGCGTGTCGATTGTGTATCGGCCCGCTCAGCCGATCGTTACCGACTCTTTATCGCGACCTCGCCGGAGTGAACCAGCCCTGCGGTGAATAACGCCGGACGGCTCAGGGGATGTTGATGACCTGGCCGACCTCGATGTGGTCCGGGTTGGCGATGTTGTTGAACTTCGCCAACTCCTGGTAGCGGTTGCCGTCGCCGAGGTACTGCTTGGCGATATTGAACAGGGTTTCACCGGACGCCACGGTGTGGCTACGGGGGGCGGGAACCTCGTTGGCAACCGGCGCGAACTCCTTGTCGACCACGGGCGGCGGCGGCGCGTCGGTCTCGGTGCGCGAGGTCCAGGCGGCGCCGTCGGCGGAGTACAGCACCACATTGCGATCGTCTTGGACGACGAGTCGGACGTCCTTCTTGCCCTTGGTGTCACTGTGCCACTTCGGGGTGCTGCCGGCATAGAGCACGAAGTTGCCGTCGGACTGCACCTCGGCACGGTCGATTCCCTGGCCGTCGGTGCCGGTGGCCCAGACGGCTTCGCCGCGCGCCGCGAGCACCAGGTTGCCGTCGGACTGCAGGGTCAGGGTGTAGGCACCGTTGCTGGACGTGAGCGAATCGCCCTTGCCCAGCTTCTGCCCTGCGTTAAGTGTGTCTGCCACGCTTGATTAACCTCCTCTAAGGCCGCCTTCTGCTCGGCGGGCGTCCGCGAGCCTACTGGAAAATTCCGACCGCCCGGGGTGCCGGGGGTCCAGGCGCCGGCATCGCCGCGACCTCGTCCCGTCAGGAGTCGAAGCCCAGGCCAAGCCGGTCCAAGGTACGCAGGAACAGGTTGCGCCGCCCGCGGTGGTGATCAGCACGATCCAGTGACCAGCGGGTGGCCTGAATGCCGATGCTGGCCAGCGGCTCGGGCGGGAAGGGCAGCGGCTTGCGGCGGACCATCTGCAACTCGGTGCGCTCGGTGGGGTGTCCCTCGAGCAGATCCAGACATACGTCGGCGGCGAAGCGTGCCGCGCCCACACCCAGACCGGTGAATCCGTTGACGTAGGCGATCCGACCGCGGCCGGCCAGACCCCAGTGCGCGCAGAACCGGGTGTTGGTGTCGATCGGCCCGGACCACCGATGGCTGAACCGGACGTCTTCCAGTTGCGGAAAGGTGATGAAGAAGTGTTCGGCCAACTTTCGGAACGACTCCGGCCGGTCTTCCCGGCCCGGGTCGACACGGCGGCCGTAGTAGTACATCGCGTCGTACCCGCCCCACAGGATCCGGTTGTCATCTGACAGGCGGTAGTAGTGGAACTGGTTGGCACTGTCACCGATGCCTTGACGCCCCCGCCAGCCGATGCGCCCCAGTTGGTCAGCGGTGAGGGGTTCGGTGCCCAGCACGTAATCGTAGACGGGCACCGTGTAGAGCCGGTTTCGCCGCAGCAAACTCTGAAACACGTTCGTGGCCAGGACTACTCGCTTGGCACTGATCGTCCCGGCCGAGGTAGCGACCCGCACCGTCGCGGAGTCCCACTCAATCAACCGGGCCGCCGTGTGTTCGTGGATCCGCACGCCGTACTCCGCGCAGGCCCGGGCCAGTTCGAAAACCAGTCGCGCCGGATGCACCAGGGCGACGGTGTCGGCGGCGAACAGACCGGCCTGGTAGGTGGGTGAATTCACCTGTGCCCGGACTGATTCGACGTCCAGAAACTCGCCCCTGCCGTCGGCAGCCATCAGGCGCAGCCACTCGATCTGGTGTGACTCGGTGGCCACCGACAGCATCCCGGTACGTTCCCAGTCAACCGACATCCCGTGGGCGGCGATGTCGTTCTGCATACCCTGCAGGTTGGCCATACCCAACTTCTCAAGCTGATCGAATTCGTTGGGCCAGCGGGATTTCCCGTTCTCCGCGCCGTGGGTCAGGCTGGCCTCGACGAAACCGCCGTTGCGGCCGGAGGCAGCCCAGCCCAGCCGTTCGGCCTCGATCAGAACGACCGCGGCACCGCGTTGCGCGGCGTGCAGTGCGGTCCACAACCCGGCATAGCCACCGCCGACGACAAGCAGGTCGCAGGTCGTCGCACCGGTCAGCGCAGGGAACTCCGGCCGCCGGCCCACCACATCGGGATCCAGCCACATCGACCCGAACACCGCCGGCGCCAGCGCGGCCGTGACCAGACGCTGGTCGACGTCCCGATCGAAAACCGTCTGCATAGCCGCCCATGCTGCCAGGAATCCGGCTGCCAGGAATGTGAGGTGCCCCGGCGACTGCGACTTCAGCGCGTGAAGCGGGCCAGCACCGGCCCGACGACCGCCAGGATGAACACGTACGGGGTGGCCACCGCACTGAGCGCACTGATGCTGGTGCCGGCCAACCCAATGATGACCAGGGAGAACTCGCCGCGAGCGATCAATGCGACGCCGGCGCGCCGCTGGCCGGGGCGCGCTGCACCTTCCCGGCGGGCTGCGTAGGCCCCGGTGATGACCTTGGTGACGGCGGTCACCGCGGCCAGCGCCACAGCGACCGGCAGCATGGGCAGCAGTGCGGCCGGGTCGACGGTCAGCCCGATCGCCACGAAGAACACCGCCGCGAACAGGTCGCGAAGCGGGCTGAGGACCGAACGGGCACGGTCGGCGACGGGGCCAGTCAGAGTAAGCCCGACCAGGAATGCGCCCACCGCCGCCGAGGCGTGCAACTGCTCGGCGACTGCCGCGACGATCAGCGTCAGTCCCAGGATCCGCAGCAGGAGTTGCTCGTCCTCGGGGTGCCCCAATACCCGGCCGACATGATGACCCCACCGGAAAGACACCAGGAACGCCATCCCGAGCGCTCCGAGCGCGACCGCTGTCCACACCACCGCCTCGATCAGGGTTCCACCTGACGCCAGGACCGTCAGCACCGGCAGGTAGGCCGCCATCGCGAAATCCTCGAGAACCAGCACCGACAGCACCGCCGGGGTCTCCCTGTTGCCCAGCCGGCCGAGGTCGCTGAGCAGGCGGGAGATCACCCCCGACGACGAGATATAAGTGATGCCGGCCAAGGCAACGATGCCCACCGTGTTCAGCCCCAACAGCAAGCCGGCCACGGCTCCCGGAATCGCGTTGAGCACAAGATCGACCCCCGCCGAGGGCAGGTGCCGGCGCAGCGACTCGGAGAACTCGCCAACGGAGAACTCCAGGCCCAGGGTCAGCAGCAGCAAAACAACCCCGATCGAGGCGCCGGTCTCGACGAACTCGCTGGCGTGCTCCACCGGGGCGACACCCCCGGTGCCGAGAAAAAGTCCGGTCAGCAGGTACAGCGGAATCGGCGAGAGCCCGTAGCGCCGCGCCGCACTGCCCAGCACGGTGAGAACCAGAAGGATGGCACCGAGTTCAAGAAGCAGCGGCGCCGAGATGGCCATCGGCTCAACCTTGGTCGATGAGCTGCCGGACTCCGGCGATTCCGTCGTCGGTGCCGATCACCACGAGGACGTCGTACGGTTCGATCAGCTCCTCCGGACCCGGCGAGGCCATTACCTGATCGCCCCGGACGATGGCCACGATCGACGCCCCGGTCAGCGTTCTGGCCCTGGTGTCGCCCAACGGACGGCTGGCGTAGCGGGAATTCGGTGGGACCGGAACCTGCCCCGCGCTCAGACCGGGGACCTCTTTGGTCAGGTCGGCGTAGCTTTCGACCATGTGAGGCGCCCCGAGTATCTGGGCGACGGCATCCGCCTCGCTGGCCGTCAGATGGAAGATCCGTTGGGCACTGTCGGGATCGCGCGATGCGGCGCAGACGAAGAACTCGAAATCCCCTCCGCGGCGGGCGATCACCGCGATCCGTTCGCCGTCGCTCGTGTCGAACTCGTAGCGCAGTCCCACGCCGGGTAGCCGCGTTTCTCTGACGTCCATGACGTTAACCTCCTGCTTGGGCGGCGACGGCGCGGCTCGGTTCCCAACCGGGCGGTCCGAAAATGTAGCCCAGTTTGTTCCGCCAGCCGGACGTCGAACGCACATCCCGCGCGATAGCGAGGTATTCGTGGGTCTCCAGCTTCCAGATGTTGAAGGTGTTCACCGGCTTGGTCAGCCCGTAGTGCGGGCGGAACAGCTCAGGCTGGAAGGTGCCGAACAGCCGGTCCCAGATGATCAGGATGCCGCCGTAGTTGCGGTCCAGGTACTCCGGGTCGGTGCCGTGGTGGACGCGGTGGTGCGAGGGCGTATTGAAGATGAACTCGATCGGGCGCGCCAAGGTGCCGATTCGCTCGGTGTGAATCCAGAACTGGTAGACCAGGCTGATCGAGAAGCTGGTGAACACCATCCACGGCGGAACGCCCAACAGCGGCAACGGCATCCACATGATCAACTCGCCGCTGTTGTTCCACTTCTGTCGCAGCGCGGTGGCGAAGTTGAAGTAGCGGCTGGAGTGATGGGCCTGATGGGTGGCCCAGATCAGCCGGACCCGGTGGGCGATGCGGTGGTAGGCGTAGAACAGCACGTCGACCCCGACCAGGGCGATCACCCAGGTGTACCAGTCCCGCGCCGACAGGTGCCAGGGTGCGACGTAGGCGTACAGGGCGGCGTAGCCGAGCAGGCCGAGGAACTTCCAGGCTCCCATCGTGGCTACCGACACCAGGCCCATGAGGATGGAGGCCCGAGCGTCGGGTCCCAGATAGGCGCCGGATGCGGGTCGGCCCGGTTCGGATTCGAGGTGCTCGAGTTTGCGCGCCGCGGTCCACTCGATGCTGAGCAGCAGCAGGAAGAACGGAACGGCGAACAAGACCGGGTCACGCATCGGCGGGGGCAGGACAGACAGCATGTCTGCGAGTCGATCCACCGGGCACCTCCGGATCGCGAGTCTAGTCCGCCGCTATCGTCGTCCCCTATGCGGAGATGGGCGCTGCTGATGGGCGCGATCCTCACCGAGGTGACCGGAACCCTGGCGCTGCGGGCGTTTCAGGATCAGCGGCTCTGGTTGATCCTGGTGGTGGCCGGCTATGTGGCTTCCTTTTTTCTGCTGACCCGGGTGCTGCGCGCCGGGGTTCCGATCGGGGTCGCCTACGGGATCTGGGGTGCATCGGGCACCGCGATCACCGCGGTGATGGCATCGCTGATCTTCGATGACCCCTTCACATGGCCGATCGTGGCCGGGATCGGGCTGATCATCGCGGGGGTGCTGATGGTGGAGTTGGGCTCACACCGGGCGGCCGAATCATGATGTGGCTGACGCTGGCCGGTGGAATCGCGCTGGAGGTGCTCGCCACGTTGGGGCTGCGCGCCTCCGACGGCCTACGGAAACGGGCGTGGATCGCCCCCGTGGTCATCGGGTACGTCGCATCTTTCTCGCTGGTGTCCTGGACGCTATCGCTGGGGATGCCGGTCGGTATCGCCTACGGGGTGTGGTCGGCCTGCGGGGTGGCGTTGGTGGCGCTGCTGGCCAAGGTGCTGTTCGCCGAACCATTGACCCCGCTGATGATGCTCGGCATCGCGCTGATCATCGCCGGGGTGCTGACCATCGAACTGTCCGGGTCCGTGGGTTGAACCTGGGCTTGGGAGTTTCGTCGGCGCGGATGCGGCCCAGCAAGCAAGATGGCACGTATGGCTGAACCGTGGTTGACCGCTCTGGCCGACCGGTTGGGCGTGGCATGCGCCTATCACGACTGGACCGGAAACTTCCTGACAGTCGAGTCGTCGACCGTGATAGGCGTGCTGGGGGCCCTCGGTGTTCGCGCCGATACCGAAGAGGACTGCGCAGCAGCCCTTTCCGAGCTGGATCGGCAGTACTGGTCCCGCCCCCTTCCGCCGACAGTCGTGGCCCGCTCCGGCACTGAGACTGCGTTCTGGGTGCATGTCACCCACGGAGCGCCCGCGCAGGTGTGGGTCCGCCTCGAGGACGGCACCACGCGGTCCCACATCCGGCAGGCCGACAACTTCACCCCCCCGTTCGATCTGGCCGACAGGCTGGTCGGCGAAGCCACCTTCGTCTTGCCCGCTGATCTTCCGCTGGGCTATCACCGGATTCATCTGCGCTCAGGTGAGCAGGAGATCGACACCGCGTTGATCGTCACCCCGTCCTGGCTGGGCCTACCGGCCCGGATGGGAGACGGCCGGACCTGGGGGTTGACGACCCAGCTCTACAGCGTTCGGTCGAAGGGCTCCTGGGCCTTCGGCGACCTCGCCGATCTCGCCGACCTGGCTGTCTGGGCGGGGGCACGGCACGGTGCCGGTTACGTACTGGTCAACCCCCTGCATGCCGCTGCGCCGGCCAAGCCCATGGAGCCCTCCCCGTATCTGCCCACCTCACGCCGCTTCGTCAACCCGCTCTATCTTCGGGTCGAGGCGATCCCCGAATTCGCCTGGCTGCCCAAGCGCGGGCGGGTGCACACCCGCCGGAAAGCATTGCAGTCCAAGGCGGGTGACACCATCGACCGCGACGCGGTGTGGGCGGCTAAGCGCAAGGCCCTGGAACTGGTCTACCGGGTCCCCCGGTCTGTCGGCCGTGAGCTGTCCTTCACCGCGTTCACCGAACGTGAGGGCACCGCCCTGGACGACTTCGCGACCTGGTGCGCACTGGCCGAGCACTACGGCGGTGACTGGCGGACCTGGCCGAAAGACCTGCAGCACCCGGCCAACCCGGAGGTCGGCGAATTCGCCCAGCGCCACCGCCGGGAAGTGGACTTCCACCGGTGGATGCAGTGGCAACTCGACGAGCAATTGGCCAACGCCCAATCTCAGGCACTTCAGACCGGGATGCCGTTGGGGATCATGCATGATCTGGCCGTCGGGGTCCATCCGTCCGGCGCCGACGCCTGGTCGCTGCAGGAGGTTCTGGCACTCGGGGTAACCGCAGGGGCGCCGCCCGACGAGTTCAACCAGCTTGGGCAGGACTGGTCGCAGCCGCCGTGGCGGCCCGACCGGCTGGAAGAGGTTGGTTACCAACCCTTTCGGGAACTGATCGCGGCCATCCTCCGGCATGCGGGCGGTGTGCGGATCGACCACATCATCGGGTTGTTCCGGCTGTGGTGGATTCCGCAGGGCGCTCCGCCGACCAAAGGCACCTATGTGCGGTACAACCACGACGCCATGATCGGCATCGTCGCCCTGGAGGCGCACCGGTCCGGCGCGGTGGTGGTCGGCGAAGATCTGGGCACCGTCGAACCGTGGGTCCGCGACTACCTGCGCGAGCGCGGCCTGCTGGGCACCTCGATTCTGTGGTTCGAGATCGACGGGTACAGCCGTGGACCGTTGGCAGCCGAGCATTGGCGGGAGCTGTGCCTGTCCTCGGTCACCACCCACGATCTTCCGCCGACCCCCGGCTATCTGGCCGGTGAGCACATCCGGCTCCGTGACGAACTCGGCCTGCTCACCCGCCCGGCCGAGGTGGAACTGGCCGACGACCAGGCCTGGCAGGAGGCGTGGTTGGCGGAGTTGCGCCGGGTCGGCCTGCTCGGTGCGCAGGCCGATGAACAGGACGTGACGCTGGCATTGCACCGCTACCTGGGCCGGACGCGGTCACGGCTGCTCGCACTGGCGCTGACCGATGCGGTCGGCGAGCGGCGAACCCAGAATCAGCCCGGCACCACCGACGAGTATCCGAACTGGCGGGTGCCGTTGGCCGGACCGGACGGACGTCATCTGCTCCTCGAGGATGTGTTCACCGACCGCCGCGCGGCCGCATTGGCCGAGGCAATGCGGGCGGCGACTGATCCCGGATCGGGCTGAGCGGTGCCGGTTCTCAGCGCCGGCCTGCTGCTGTACCGGGTTCGTGGGGATGCGCTGGAGGTGCTCATCGGACACCCCGGCGGCCCGTTCTGGGCTCGCAAGGATGACGGCGCGTGGTCGATTCCCAAGGGCGAGTACGCCTCCGGTGAGGACCCGTGGGACGCCGCTCGCCGCGAGTTCGCCGAGGAACTGGGCTGTGACCCGCCAGACGGGCCGCGGCGCGACCTCGGAACGGCCAAGCAGCCCAGCGGCAAGCTGCTGACCGTGTTCGCCGTGGCCGCGGACCTCGACGTCAGCGGCTTCCGCAGCAACACGTTCACGCTGGAGTGGCCGAAAGGCTCAGGGCGCCTTCAGGAATTCCCGGAGTTGGACCGGGTGGCCTGGCTGGGCCTGCCCGGGGCGGGCATCAAACTGCTCAAGGGGCAGCAGGTGTTCCTGGACCGCTTGGCGACCGCTGTGGCCTGCCCGCGCAACGGCCGGCCACCCGGGCAGGGCTAACCGATCGCCGTCTGCGCGGCCTGGGCCAGCGCTTCCTTGGCGGCGTTTCGGCGCATGTCGATGGTGTCGCCGATCTGCCGGGCGAACCGGTGGTCGGTGCGCACAACCTGTTCCATGGCCTCCCAGGGCACCGCGACGATCGCGACGTCGGTCAGAGCCACCATTGCGACGATGCCGCGCTGGCGGGTAACTGCCGTCGCTCCCAGATAGTCACCGATACCCAGGGTCCCCAGCCGAACCTGCCGTCCGTCGTCGGCCTGCACGAGCATCTCCACGCGACCTTCGGTGATGAAGCCGACGGCAGCGGGAATGGTGTTGCGGTGCTGCACGGTCTCACCCTCGGCGAACTGCAGAAGCCGGGCGTTTGCGGACATGGTCGCGTACGCCTCCGGACCGAGTCCGAGGCCGGTGACCACGCTCTGCAGGCGTTCGGCGATGTCGGCGGTGTTCTTCTTGCCGCCGTGTTTGACGTTGTTGAGGTGAAGGCCCACGCGCTGAGCGGCGTACCAGGTTCGGTAGGTCATCGTCGAGACGGTGCCGTCGGCTTCTGCGGGCGAGGTGACCGGGATGTTGATGCGGTACTTGTCGATCGAGGGTTGGTCGGGGTGGGGGCCCAGCGGAGTGACCAAGGGCGCCGCCCCCGGCAGTTTCGTCGGCAATCCCTCCGCCACCGACAGCAGGGTGGACTTGACCAGCCCCGGCGGATCCTCGGCGGCGAAGTCGAAAAAGGCCTTGGCTTTGAAGTACGGCGCGACGGTCTTGCTGAGGTTGACGAACGGGTCACTGGCCAGGGCTGCGTTCGGCACCACCCGAATGCCGTTCTCGGTGTCGATGTGCACCGCGCGCCAGTTGACCTCGACCACCCGGCCCTTGCCGAACTTGGTGTCGAGCCAGTCCCCGATGCCGAACGGCCGCTCAAAGAGCAGCAGCAGCCCGGAGATCACCGGGCCCACGGCATTCTGCACGGCCAGGCCGATGACGATGGAGCCGACGCCCACCGCGGCGATCAGGCCGCCGAGGTTGGCCCCCCACACCCAGGACAGCAACAGCGCAAGACCCACGATGATCAGCACCAACCGGCCCAGGTCCACGAAGATCCCCGGTAACCTCTCCCGCCAGCTGCCGGCTCGGGCTCCCCCGAACAACGCCGCGTTGGCTCCCGAGAGGACGAAGAGGATCAGCAGGAAACCGAACACCGTGGCGGCGACTTTCGACCAGGTCGCGGGCCCGCTGGCACCGGAGCGTTGCAGCTGGTCGATGAGCAGGTACACCGCAAACGCCGGCAGCACCCAGTTGCGCAGCAGTCCGACCGGCTTGGCGAAGACACTGCTGCGTCGGACCAGCGCGTTGTAGATCTCGTTGAGCAGCACCAGCATGAGTGGGAGACCGAAGACGACGAGTGTTGCCGGCCAGAACCACGGCTGCGCGGTGAGGGCCGTCACGCGGGCTGCCCCACAGACATGTCCAGCTGCCAGACTTTCTCCACACCCTCGGGTCCGGTGATCGTCCCCGCCTCGGTGAACGGGTAGATCCCCACCACCGACTGGTAGACCCTGTCGCTGACGAAGATGCCGTCGGACCGGGTTGCCGCGTGCACCCGGTGTGCCAAGTCGACGGCCTCACCCCACAGCGCGTACACGGTGGAGCGTTCACCGACCAGTCCGCTGGTGACCGGCCCGCTGTCGATGCCGATCCGCATGGTCAGTTGCGAGTCGTGCTGGTCGTTGAAGCGCCGCAGAATATCGTTGATCTCCTTGCCGAATGCGATGGTGCGGCTCGCGTGGTCGACCCGGGGCACGACCAGTCCGCAGGTCGCCAGCAAACCGTTGTCCTGCATACTGCGCACCTGTTCGACACCGTGACGTTCGGCGGCGTCATCGAAAGCCGCGACGAGCGAACTCAGCAGCGCGACCGACTCCTCCGACGGAAGCGAACGGGAGAAGTCGTCGAACCCGAGCATCTGGGAGTAGATCACCGAGACGTCGCGATGCTGGGTGCTGATGTTCTCCTCGCCCTCGCGGTAGCGGCGGGCCACCGTCTCGGGCATCAGGCTTGCCAGCAGCGCATCGTTCTCCCGGGCCTGCTCGTCGATCAGCATCTGCTTGGTCTGCAGGCTGTTGCTCATGTCGTTGAACGCCGCCGACAGATCTCCGAACTCGTCGCGGGACGTCACCGGCACGCGCACGCCGAGTTCGCCGCCGGTGACCCGTTTCACGGCGGCGGCCAGTGTCTTGACCGGTCTTGTCAGTATCCGGGCGAACAACAGGGCAAGTCCGGATACCGCGAGCACGATGGCCGCTGTCGACAATGCGATGTTCCGCGCGAATGTGCTGACCGGGGCCAGTGCCTCGGACTCGTCGACCCTGGCGACGATCGCCCATTGCAGACCGGGGATGTCCAACGGGGCGTACGCGGACAGCGCAGGCGGTCCCGTGATGCCCTTGCCGGTCCGGACGCCGGTGTTGCCGGCCAGCGCTTCGCCGACCGACACACTCGCCGTCAGGGGTTGGAGCAGCACGCTGGTCTCGAGTTCGACCTCGCGCTTGGCGATGTCTTCCGGGGTGCCGTTGGCGATCACCCCGGCGGCGAACTTCTCCGGGTCGGTCAGCAGCAGTCGCGCATCCGAGCGCATGATCTTGTCGGGACCGACCAGGAAGGTCTCGCCGGTCTTGCCCAAGCCGTCCTTCTCCCAATTCCGGTTTCCGGTCATCACGTTGTTGATGGCATCAGCCGACAGCTGCATGGCCAGCACCCCTACGACGCGGTTGTCATCGCCGATCGGGGTGAGCACCCACTGCGTCGGCCTGCCGTAACTGGGCCCGTAGAACTCGAAGTCGGTGAAGAACACCTCATCGGCCGAATTGGCTCGCATCGCCTGGCCGTAGGCCCCGGCAAGTTGGGTGGTCTTCAGGGGAGCCTCTAAAACGTTGGCACCCAGGTCGGGTTCCTTGGCCACCGAGTAGACGACGTTGCCGTCGGTATCGATGAGCATGGCGTCATCGAAGGCGAATCGCTCGGCGAAGTCGGCGAAGAATTCATGCGAGCGAGCGTGCTCTTCGGACCATGCGCTGGGGTCACCGGCGGTTTTCACCTTGATCGCGGCAGCCCTGTCACCCTTGGCCGGCACCATGTAGAGCGCCTGCAGATAACTCTGGGCATTCGATTTCGGCAGGAACAGCCCACCCTCGGCGGGTTTCCCCGAGTTCTTCTCCAGGGCGGGGTCGAACACATCGGTGAAGAAGGTCCCGATCGCCTGCTTGGCACCCGGTGGCAGCGGAGTCGTCTGCAGCGCCTCGAAGCCCTTTGCGAAAGACTCCATCGACGCGACAACCGTGGGGCTGTGGGTCAGCACCGTCGCCGCGGTGGCTATGCCGCCGTAGTAGCTGGTGATCTCCCGGCTTCGGGACTCCCGCAGTTCGGTCAACCGTTGATACTCGGCGTTGCGCAGCGAGTTGGTGCCGGACAGATAGCCGATGACACCGGCGGTCAGGACCGAGGACACACTCACCGCCAACAGCATGATGAGCAACTTGGACTGGAAGCCCATCGAACGCAGACCTCGAATCGAGGGAAGCCGGGCCACGATGAGTCTCCGAATCGTCGTCGAATGACGGGCCTTGCAACACAACAGCGTTACCCGACCGCGTTCTCGGTCGCCAGATATTAACCCACCGGCCAACGGCCGGGACCCTAGAATCGCCGTGGTGACGGCCGATGACGTTCCGCTCTGGCTTTTCGGCGATCAGTTGGGTCCGCGGGTGTACGGCGACGAGCACTCCACCCGGCCGATCCTGCTAGTTGAGGCGCAATCGGCGTTGCGGCGCAAGCGGTTTCACCGCCAGAAACTGCATCTGACGCTATCTGCCCTGCGGCACGCGAAGGCCGACCTGGGCGACCGCGCCACCCTGATCCGGGCCGAGACGTACCGCGAGGCGCTGCACAGCTACGGCCGTCCGGTTCTGGTGTGCGAGCCGACCTCGCACAGTGCTGAAATCTTCGTGCGCCAGCTATGCCGGGAGGGACTCGTCGCCGACATCCTGCCCACCCCCACCTTCGTGCTGTCCCGCAACGAGTTCCAGCGTTGGGCGGGCAATCGGACCCGCTTCCGGATGGAGGACTTCTACCGCGAACAGCGACGCCGGTTCGGGATCCTGATGGACGGCGATCAGCCGGTCGGGGGTCGCTGGAACCTCGACGCCGAGAACCGGGAACCGCCGCCCAAGGGCCGCAGCCTTCTGGACGTCCCGCCGCCCTATCTGCCGGACGAGGACGACATCGACGCCGAGGTCCGGCGCGACCTCGACGCCATGGCCCTGGACACCGTGGGCGCCGACGGACCGCGACTGTTCGCGGTCACCCCGGCCGAAGCCGACGCCGCCCTGGGCCGGTTCGTCGAGCGGCTGCCGAGCTTCGGCCGCTACGAGGACGCCATGCTCGGCGCCGACTGGGCGATGGCGCACTCGCTGCTGTCGGTGCCGCTCAACCTCGGGGTGCTGCATCCCCTTGACGCGGTGCACGCCGCCGAACGGGTCTATCACGACGGCGGCGCGCCACTGGCTGCGGCCGAGGGCTTCATCCGCCAGATCCTCGGCTGGCGCGAATACATGTGGCAGCTGTACTGGCATTTCGGGCCGGACTATCTGGACCGCAACAGCCTGGGCGCCCACACGCCGCTGCCGGGGTGGTGGACCGACCTCGACGCCGACGCCGTCGACGCCGAATGTCTGCGCCAGGCCCTCGCCGGGGTTCGTGACCGCGGGTGGGCGCACCACATCCAGCGGCTGATGGTTCTGGGCAGCCACGCCCTGCAGCGCGGGTACCACCCGCGCGCACTGTCTGACTGGTTCGCCTCGTCGTTCGTCGACGGTTTCGCCTGGGTGATGCCCACCAACGTGATCGGGATGAGCCAGCACGCCGACGGCGGTCAGGTGGCCACCAAGCCGTACACCTCCGGCGGGGCCTACATCAACAAGATGAGCGATCACTGCCGGAACTGCCGGTTCGACCCCAAGAAGCGCCTCGGAGAAGACGCCTGCCCCTTCACCGCGGGCTATTGGGCCTTCACCCACCGGCACGCCGATCTGCTAGCCGCCAACATGCGCACGGCACGCGCGGTGTCGTCGATGAAGCGCCTGGGCGATCTCGACGCCGTACTCGAGCAGGAGCACCACCGGCAGAGCTTCTGAAACGTCGACGGCCCGGATCGCGATCACACTCCCAGAAGGATCTTCGGTCCGGCCTGCGTTATGTTCGGACAGGAAAGGTGTGACGTGCGAAAACTCATCGTCGCTGCGGGCGGCGTGGTCGCGGCCGGCGGGGCGGGTGTGCTGCTGGCTCTGAGTGCCGGCGCGGGTCACGCCGCCCCGGGGGATACCAACACCACGCTGAACGTGGTCGGCGAACCGTACGCCAAGGCCGTGGCGATCCTGCGCGCGCAGGGCGTTGCCAGCGTATTCGGCGGATCGGTGGGCAGCGACGTTCCGCAGGCCCAATGCGTGGTGGCCAGCCAGAAGGTGCTCGGCACCACCAGAAAGATGCAACTGAACCTGGACTGCTCGGCCGAGGCGCAACCCCAGCGACCGGCGGCCACCGCCGCCCCGAGCACCCCGGGCGCCGCCCCGAGCACCGAGGCCACGGCCCGGCCGACGCCTGGCGCGCCGGGCGTGGTGACAGTCATTCCGACTCCGGTCGGCTGATTCGGACCGGAGTTGCCTGATCGGGGGCCATGCCGCGATTAGACTCACCCGATCGTCTCGTCGAGAGGTGCAACATGCTGCGACCGCGCCGTTTCCGCAAGGAAATCGACCCTGGGCCGGTTGCGATCCAGGCCCGCAACGTGGAGTTCGACGCCTCCGAGGTCCCGTTGCACTGGATTCCGGGGCACCCGGTGGCATCACATATGGTCAGCCTGCTCAACGTCGTGCTGCCGGCGGCCGAACGCTGGTTCGTCGCTACCTACAACGAGGCGCTTCCCCTGGTTAACGACGCCGAACTCGCCGACGATATGCGCGGTTTCATCGGCCAGGAGGCGGTCCATGCCGACACCCACGAGCGGATGCTGCACCAGGTCATGGAAGCCCGCGGGGTCAACCCGAAGCCGATCCTCAAACAGGTGGATTACATCATCGGCAAGGTACTGGCGCCGAGCACCTCGGCCGATCCCAAGCGCCGCTTCAACCACCTCTGCGAACGGCTGTGGCTCATCGCCGGCATCGAGCACTACACCGCCGTACTGGGCGACTTCGCGCTGAACTGCGCGTGGGACGACTTCGGTGCCGACTCGACCATGGTCGACCTGTTCCGCTGGCACGGCAGCGAGGAAGTTGAGCACCGCTGCGTCGCGCACGACGTCGCCGGCTATTTTCACGACAGCTACCTGGCCAGGATCCGAGCCATGACACTGGCCATGTCGGTGATGGGCTCATTTTTCGAACGCGGGCTGTGGTACCTGTGCCGCACCGATCCCACGTTGGACATCACCTGGCTGCACATGCAGCGACTGCGGGCCGGCGACTCCAAGCTGGGATTGCTACCGACGTACCGCACCCTGTTCGGCACCTCCACGTTGTCTTACTTCCGTCGTGACTACTCACCACTGGACGTCGGGTCCACCGCCCAAGCCGTCGCTTATCTGGCCACGTCACCTGCGGCACGCGCCGCCCACGTCTAGATGATTCTGCGGCGTCTGCGTTCGGCGCCGACCCCGCTGCTGGGCCTGGCGGACACGGTGCTGGCAGCCCTGTGGGCAGTCACCGGGTCGCGTCAGCCGGTCCCGCCGCCCACCCGTGACCGCACCCTGACCCTCGCAGTGACCGATCGCGTCGTCGTAGCTCATGACGAGAACGTCGTCGCAGTGACTCTGGCGGCCGCCGGCGACGCCCCACTGCCGCCGTGGCACCCGGGGGCTCACCTCGACATCCACCTACCCAGCGGGCGGGTTCGGCAGTACTCGCTGTGCGGTGATCCCGGGAGGCGGACCGAGTACCGCATCGCCGTGCGCCGCATCCCCGGTGGCGGCGGTGGTTCGATCGAGGTGCACGACCGACTCCCGGTGGGCTCAACAGTCACCACCAGCGGTCCGCGAAATGCCTTCCCACTCAGCGTTCCCGGCTACGGATCGCCCACCCGGCGAATGCGCTTCATCGCCGGCGGGATCGGAATCACGCCGATCCTGCCGATGCTGCGGATGGCGGAGCAACTCGGCGTGAACTGGTCGATGGTCTACGTCGGCCGGAGCGCGGACAGCATCCCATTCCTCGACGAGGTGCGCTCCTTCGGCCACCGCGTTGAGATCCGGACCGACGATACGCAAGGCGTACCGAGCGCAAACGATTTGCTGGGTGAATGCCCTGACGGCACAACGGTTTACGCGTGCGGACCCGCTGAGATGCTGACCCTGGTGCGGCAGCGGCTCGTCGGCCGGGACAACGTCGAGTTGCACTTCGAACGCTTCGCCGCAGCGCCGGTGGTCGACGGCAAGCCGTTCGAAGTGACGGTGGCATCCACCGGCGCCACCGTGAGGGTGGCCGCCGACGAAACACTGCTGACCGCGCTGCAACGAGCGGGCGTCAATCCGCCCTACTCCTGCCAACAGGGATTTTGCGGCACCTGCCGCAGTCGCGTGCTCAACGGTGCTGTGGAGCATAGGGATACGCTGCTCACCGGGCCGGAACGGGATGCCGGCATGATGCTCCCCTGCGTCTCCCGCGCGCCGTCCGGTGCGCAGTTGACGTTGGACCTTTAGCCGTTCGGGCCCCGCTCAAGCGTCCCAGGCGGAGGCGACCTGGGTGGCGACGTCGATGATCTTCGCCTGTTGGGATGCCGGGCTGTCGATCTCTTCGGCGACGTAGGCGGCGACGAATTTGCGGATCTCGCCGTCCACGCCGCCGATCAACCGGACGATCTCGCCGCGCAGCGATTTCGACGTCACGTGCACGGCAATGTCCGACGGCCGCGGTTTGGCGACGTCGATCACGATCATCAACGGTTCGGCGGCCCTTGCGGTAGCCCGCAGGGCGATGTCGCCGTCGACCATGAACCGCTGCTTGTCCAGGCGCAGGTCCACGATCAGTTCGATGAGTAGCGGGATGCGCACCGCGAAGGTGATGGTCTCCCCGAGGGTGCGGCGCACGTGGGGTTCCTGGATCTTGACCCGCGCGGTGACCTTCGCCAACCCGGCCGGCCCCTGCGACATCGGGCCCATGGTGATGTCACCGCCGGCGATCTCGGAAAACGCCGCAGCAACCCGGTCCTCTGTGACGGCCTCCTCGAAGAATCGGCGGCCGAATTCCTCGTAGGTGACGAAGGTGTGGGTGTGCATAGGACTTCACTGTCTCATGTCAGCCGTTATCCGTGGTCGCCGCCGGAGCGCGGAACGGTAACAAATCACGCCCGCAGACACTTCACAACTCCAGCATCACCGTGACAGGTCCGTCGTTGACCAGAGCGATCCGCATGTGGGCGCCGAACCGGCCGGACTGAACCTTGGCACCCAGCGATTCAAGCGCAGCGGCGAAGGCCTCCACCACCGGTTGTGCCACCGCGGCAGGCGCGGCGGCGTTCCACGACGGCCGGCGACCCTTGAGCGTGTTCGCGTACAGAGTGAACTGGCTGACCACCAGGATCGGCGCACCGACGTCACACGCGGAGCGCTCATCGTCGAGAATCTTCAAATGCCAGAGCTTTTCGGCCATCCGCTGGGCGATGTCAGCGTCGTCGCCGTGGGCTACGCCGACCAGTGCGAGCAGCCCCTGGCCGTCCGGGTTGATTTCGCCTACCACTTCACCGTCCACCGCCACCAAGGCTGCGGTGACGCGCTGCACCAGGACCCGCATTCGATCAGCGGGGGCGCGAGCCGTAGCCGACGATTCCCTTGATCTCCAGGTAGTCGTGGAAGCCGAATTCGCCCCATTCGCGGCCGTTCCCGCTGTGCTTGTAGCCGCCGAATGGTGCGGTGATGTCGATCGCGTGGTTGATCGAGACGGACCCGGCCCGAATCCGCCGCGCCACGGCACGTGCCTGATCGGCGTCGGCGCCCGAGACATAGCCGTACAACCCGTAGTCGGTGTCGTTGCCGATCTCGATGGCCTGATCCAGGTCGTCGTAGCCGAGGATGCACAGCACCGGCCCGAAGATCTCCTCGCGGGCGATGGTCATGTCGTTGGCGACGTTGGCGAACACGGTAGGCCGCACGTAGTAGCCCACGTCGAGACCGTCCGGCCGGCCCGGACCGCCGGCCACCAGGTCGGCACACTCATCGAGGCCGACCCGGATGAGGCGCTGGACTTTGTCGAACTGGGCAGCCGAAGCCACCGGACCTATCGCGGTCGGATCGGCGAGGTCGCCCACCTTGACTTGGGCCGCCGCCGCCCGGGCGACGTTGACCGCCTCCACCATCCGGGTGCGCGGCACCAGCATCCGCGACGGCGCGTTGCAACTCTGGCCGCTGTTGAGCATCATCGAGGCCACCCCGCCAGCGACACTGCCGGTGAAGGAGTCGTCATCGAGCACGATGTTCGGGCTCTTTCCGCCCAGTTCCTGGGCCACCCGTTTGACCGTCGCTGCGGCGTTGCGGGCAACCTCCACACCGGCCCGGGTGGATCCGGTGAACGACACCATGTCGACACCCGGATGGCTGGACAGCGCCGTACCGACACCGGGGCCGTCACCGTGCACCATGTTGTAGACCCCGGCGGGAACCCCTGCATCGTGCATGATCTCGGTGAATATCTGCCCCGAGAACGGAGCAACTTCGGAAGGTTTAAGGACCATGGTGCACCCCGCCGCCAGGGCCGGAAACACTTTGCAGGCGATCTGGTTCAGCGGCCAGTTCCACGGTGTGATCATTGCGCAGACGCCGATCGACTCCTTGACGACCAGCGTATTGCCGAGACGCTGTTCGAAGGCGAAGCTCTTCAGCACGTCGATGGTGGTCACCAGATGCCCAACGCCCATCTGCACTTGCGGACCCGCGGCCAGGGCGGGCGGGGCACCCATTTCCTCGGTGACCGCCGCCGCCAGATCTGCCGAACGCCGCTGATACTCGGCGAGCACAGCCCCCAGCAGGTCAAGGCGCTCCTCGCGGCTGCTCTGCGACCAGCGGCCGAAGGCCACCCGGGCCGCCGCCACTGCCTTATCCACGTCTGCCGATGCGCCGATGGCGATCCGGCCGCAGACCTGTTCGGTGGCCGGGTTCTCCACCTCGATCGTCCGCAATTCGACAGGATCAACCCACTGCCCGTCGATGTAAAACTTCAGGTATTCGCGCATGTATCCATCCTGCTCCTCGTGGCGTGCGTGCGTATCGTTACACCGCATTGGAAGTGTGAGGGCGGCCACGTCGCCACAGGAATTGCGCAGGCCACGGCTGACGATTCCTCAACATCAGCCGACGTCACAGTCGCGACACGGAACGGTTAAACCCACTGCTGGCAGGACAATTTGCTGCATCGAGAGTGTCTTTCAATTCGAATTACACTGCAAAACAAAGACTTTTGCGGACTCATCAGGGCATCGAGGCTCAATCGTGAGGCACGCCACAGACTTTGGCCGAATCATCGATCTGTTGTTAGCGTATTCGACATGTTTGCTGTCGCGGCCTTGATGTCGCTTCTTTCGCAAGTGTCAGGTACCCCCTACATACCCGGTGGCGATACGCCGGCAGGGACGGATTGTTCCGGACTGGCGTCGTGGGTAGCCAATGTCGCCTCAGGCCGGCCGGCATTCGGCAGCCGCTTCAACACCGGAAACATGGAATCGGCACTACTGGCGCGCGGATTCCACTACGGCACCGCCCCCAACTCGGTCGTGATCGGTTGGAACGGCGGCCATGCCGCCGTCACACTGCCCGACGGCACGCCGGTTTCCAGCGGTGAGAGCGGTTCCGGGGTACGCATCGGTGGCGGCGGCGCCTATCAGCCGCAGTTCACCAATCACATGTACCTGCCGGTGCAGGCCGAGCGGATGAACACCGAGGCACCCGAGCCGGCCCCACCGGTCATAGCGCCGGCCGCAGCACCGCAGGCACCGCCCGCAGCACCACAGGCAGCACCGCAGGCACCGGTGATCGACATGGCCGGCCAGACACCGCCCATAGCTCTCGACGTCGCCCCGCCCCCGCCTGGAGCGCCGAACACTGCGCCACCGGCAAACCTTCCCGCCGCTCCGCCGGGCTCCTAGCGGATCCCTTACCCGCCGGCTGTGCTGCCGCACAGCCGGCGGGTGGCGCGGCGCAGCACCGGGGCTGACGCCCCGCCCGGGAATATCGGGTCCGGGGGGAGTTAGATGGGTACGTAGACCCCCTGGCGAACCAGGCTCGATAGGAGCGGCCATGACGATTGTCGATGCGGACACCCCCACCCAGGTCGAGCAGGAGGTGGCGGACGCCCAGCGATATCTCGAGAGTCTGCGCTTCACGGGCATCACCCGGCTGTACACCGCGCGCCAGGTGGTCGAACAACGCGGCACCATCCCGGTCGACTACACCGTGGCGCGGGAAACCTCGGTGGCGTTCTTCGCGAGGCTGCGGGAACTGTTCGGCCAGCGGAAATCCATCACCACCTTCGGGCCCTACTCCCCCGGCCAGGCCGTGACCATGAAGCGCTGCGGCATCGAAGGTATCTATCTCGGCGGGTGGGCCACCTCGGCGAAGGGCTCGGTCACCGAGGATCCCGGTCCGGACCTGGCCAGCTACCCGCTGAGTCAGGTGCCCGACGAGGCGGCGGGTCTGGTCCGGGCCCTGTTGACCGCCGACCGCAACCAGCAGTTCCTGCGCCTGCAGATGACCGAGGAGCAGCGGGCCGCCACCCCGCCCGTCGACTACCGGCCCTTCATCATCGCCGACGCCGACACCGGGCACGGTGGAGATCCTCACGTGCGCAACCTGATCCGCCGATTCGTCGAGGCCGGTGTCACCGGATATCACATCGAGGATCAGCGGCCGGGCACCAAGAAGTGCGGCCACCAGGGCGGCAAGGTCCTGGTGCCGTCCGATGAGCAGATCAAGCGGCTCAACACCGCTCGCTTCCAGTTGGACATTATGGGCGTGCCCGGCATCATCGTGGCCCGCACCGATGCCGAAGCGGCCAACCTCATCGACGGCCGGGCCGACGAGCGAGACCAGCCGTTCCTACTCGGAGTCACCAACCTCTCTGTCCCGCCGTATAAGTCGTGCTTCCTGGCGATGATGCGCCGGTTCCACGCCAAGGGCGTGACCGAGATCAACGGGCACCTGCTGTACGCGCTGCCCGAAGACGAATACGCCGTGGCGGACACCTGGCTGGAGAGTAAGGGCATCGCCACGCTGATCGACCAGGCCGCGGCAACCTGGACCGCGGCCCGTACGGGCTCACTGGATGCACTTTTCGACCAGGTCGAATCACAGTTCGTCGACGCCTGGCAGGCCGACGCCGCTCTGGACACCTACGGCAACGCGGTCGCGGAGGTACTTCGGTTCAAGGACGCCGAGGCTGAGGCGCTGGCGATGAAGCCGGCCGACTGGATCGAGTTCTCCCGGACCGCCTCGCTGCACACCGCCCGCAAGAAGGCCGCCGAGCTCGGTGTGGACCCCCCCTGGGACTGCGAGTTGGCCCGTACGCCCGAGGGCTACTACCAAGTGCGCGGCGGAATCCCGTATGCGATCGCCAAATCCCTTGCTGCGGCGCCGTTTGCCGATCTTCTGTGGATGGAGACCAAGACCGCCGACCTCGCCGACGCCCGAGAGTTCGCCGAGGCCGTCCATGCGGTCTACCCGGACAAGATGCTCGCCTACAACCTCTCCCCGTCGTTCAACTGGGACACCACCGGCATGAGCGATGAGGAGATGCGGGCCTTCCCCGAGGAACTCGGCAAGATGGGGTTTGTTTTCAACTTCATGACCTACGGCGGCCATCAAATCGACGGTGTGGCAGCCGAGGAGTTTGCCACCGCGCTCCGTCAGGACGGCATGCTCGCCCTGGCCCGTCTGCAACGCAAGATGCGGCTGATCGAGTCGCCCTACCGGACCCCGCAGACACTGGTCGGCGGTCCGCGCAGCGATGCCGCCCTGGCCGCCTCCTCCGGCCGGACGGCCACGACAAAGTCGATGGGCAAGGGTTCCACACAGGTTCAGCATCTGGTGCAGACCGAAGTGCCCAAGAAGCTTCTGGAGGACTGGCTGGCGCTGTGGAGCGAACACTACAAACTCGGCGAGCGGCTTCGGGTGCAGCTTCGGCCGCGCCGCGCCGGCTCAAATCTGCTTGAGCTCAGCATCTTCGGGGACAACGACGACGAGAAGCTGGCTGATGTGGTGTTCGATCCGATCACCGACAGGCAGGGCCGCAGCATCCTGACTGTGCGCGACCAGAACACCTACTCGGCGAAGCTGCGCCAGAAACGGCTGATGACACTCGTTCATTTGTGGCTGGTGCACAGGTTTAGAGCAGACGCGGTCTACTACGTGACGCCGACCGAGGACAACAAGTACCAGACCGAGAAGATGCAGGCGCACGGGATTTTCAGCAACGTCAACAAGGACGTTGGTGAGATCATCGTCGCCGACATCAACCATCCCCGGATCGCCGAACTGCTCGCGCCGGACCGCGCCGCTCTGCAGAAACTCATCCGCAAAGAGGACTAGCGGACGATCACACTGCTGGGTTCCCGTGGCGCGCCGAGCGCGTCGCGGTGGGATGGCGGACGTCGGCCCGCCTCATCGGTGATTCCGTAACGGGCAGCCAGTTCCGCACCGATCACAGTGTGGCCGGAGAGTGCGGGCAGATCGGGGTCGCGGTAGAGGGCGTCAAGCAACCGCCCGGTGAACTGCGGTGTTTCGGCGTGCTCAGCGAAGGCCCGCAGCGCCTCCGGTTTACCGTCGAACGTCGAACGCACCCGTTCGGTGAGCAGGATTCCCATCCAGATGGACACGGTGCACACCGCCGTACCGCCGAAATCGACCGCCATATCGGCGGCCATCTTGTCTACCCCCGCCTTCTGTGCGCCATAAGCCGGCCCGTGCATGTAGCAGACGGAGCCCGGCGAGGAGGTGAACGCGATCAGTCCGCGCTCGCCGCACAGCAGTAGTGGTGCGGCGTACCAGGACGCCACGTAGGCCGACCGCAGGCCGACGTCGAGCACATCGGCCAAATCAATAGGCTTGTCCCAGAAGGGCGCCGGGTCGGTGAGCCGGTCGCTGATGGCTGCGGCGTTGTTGACCAGGAGTTGCAACTGGCCGTTCTCAGCACGCACCTGCTCGAAGAGCCGTTTGACAGCGGCATCGTCCCGGTGGTCAACCTGCACGGCGATACCCTCACCGCCGGCAGTGCTGACGGTCCGGGCCGCAGCTGTCCCGACGGTGCGTCCGGTGAGGTACACCCGCCAGCCTGCCGCACCGAGCGCTTCGGCGATGCCAAGGCCCGCACCGCGACTGGCGCCGGTGACCACCGCAACCGGTGGAGTCATGGGTGCTCCTCTCAAACCTCTACTAGCAGCCGGCCATGACATCGGTCATCGCCTTCTTCTCCTTGGCCGACAACCACAGCCCGTAGACGCTCTTGACCTCGATCTGGCGCGCCACGAAATCGCAGCGGAACGCCTCGTTGGGCGGCAGCCAGGACGCCGCATCCCGAAAGGCTTTGCTGAAGTTGGCTTCCGGGCTGACGGCGAGCAGATTGCGCGGGTCGTTGGCGAAGTCCAGCCGGCGTTGCGGATCCCAGGCACGGGCACCTTTGTACCAGGCGTCTGCCAGTGCGACGACGTGGTCGATCTCCACGCTGTTGGAGGTCTGCGGGCCGCGCACGAACGCGATGACCGTTGCGGTGTAGGGGTCTACCAGGGCGCCGCTCTGGGCAAAACAGGTGAAGGGCCGAACGACGAGCTCTTTGAGATCGCGGCGCAGGATGTCGTCGCGGGTGTTGCAGCCGTTGTGGCCGAACTCGACATTGACATCATCGCTCCAAGCCTTGCCGAACTGAGAGCGCTGGAAGTCCGAGGTGCGGTCCCAGCCGCGCACCGGCAGATCCTTGAGTTGCCGTCGTGCGACGTCGTAGCGCGATGGTGGCAGCGAGGCACCCGCAGCGGTCTGCGGGCCGGCCGGTTCGTCGGCCCGCCAGGTCGGTGAGGGGCCGGACACGCTCTGCGCCGATCGGTGCTGCCACATCAGCACCCCGGCGACGGCACCGATCAGCAGAGCCAGCAGGGCGGCGAGTCTGAGTCGGCGCCACCTCCGCTTGACCGGTATGACGCTCCTAGCTGAAACCACCAGACGGTTGTAGCACTCTTGCTGGCTGGGCCTGACCTTGCCCAAAGCCACACCTGAGCGCAGATGTCGTTGCTACCTTGCGGTGCAGCACTCACGCGGAAGCCAGCGCGCGGGTCTAGACAGAATGGCACGGCCCTAGGGAGGCACCGCAATGACACGAACTCCGTTACTCGGCGAGTGCTCCGCGGAGTTCTTCGGCACCATGGTGCTGATCCTGTTCGGGTGCGGTGTGGTCGCCCAGGTGGTCACCGGCGGAACACCGCTCACGACGGCACCCGGCGCCACCGGGGACTACAACTCCATCGCGTGGGGCTGGGGTCTGGGCGTGGCCATGGCCGTCTACGTCGCCGGGCGACTCAGTGGCGCGCATCTCAATCCAGCCGTGACTGTCGCACTGGCGACATTCAAGGGCTTCCCCGCACGCAAGATCGCTCCCTACATCGGGGCCCAAGTGGCGGGCGCTTTCGTCGGGGCACTGCTGGTCCGATTCACCTACAGCGACCTCATTGCCAAGGTCGACCCGCAACACACCAAGGCGACCCAGGGCATCTTTTCCACCTCGCCGGACGCCGGGGTGACTGTTTTCACCGCGTTCTTCGACCAGGTCATCGGGACCGCGATCCTGGTGGCCGTCATCTTCGCCCTGACCAGCGCAGTCAACAACCCGCCGCTAGCCAACACCGGGCCGCTGGTCATCGGCCTGCTGGTGGTCGCCATCGGATTGGGCTGGGGCGCCAACGCCGGGTACGCGATCAACCCGGCCCGCGACTTCGGTCCGCGGCTGGCTTCCTGGATCACCGGGTACAGCGACGCCTGGTATTCCGCCAACGGACCCGAACTGTACTTTTGGCTTCCGATCGTCGCCCCGCTGATTGGCGGGCTTATCGGCGGCGCGCTGTTCGTGTTCTGCATCGAGAGGTTCCTGCCGGCGGCGGTCGCCAATCCCGCCGAGATCGGCGTGGTGGAACCCACCCCGCTGCGCTAGCCGGATCCATTCGGATGGACGGGCTTTTGCGGTCGGACCGACTCGGCAGGCCATAGGGTTCACCCCGTGAGTCGGCTCGACCGTTTCTTTGAGATCACCACCCGTGGGTCGACCGTCGGCGCCGAAATCCGCGGCGGCATGGTCACGTTCATCGCGATGGCCTACATCATCGTGCTCAACCCGATCATCCTGGCCGGACCGGAAGACGTCGCAGGCAACCGGCTGCAGTTCGCCCAGGTGTCGGCGGTGACAGCGCTGACCGCCGGGGTGATGACGATCCTGTTCGGCGTCATCGCGCGGCTGCCCTTCGCGTTCGCAGCCGGTCTGGGCATCAACTCCTTCCTCGCCAGCTCGGTCGTCGGCATATGCACCTGGCCGGAGGCCATGGGCCTGGTGGTGATCAACGGCCTGGTGATCGTGGCGCTGGCGGTAACGGGGCTGCGGCGGTTGGTGTTTGAGGCGGTCCCGATGCAACTCAAGCTCGCGATCACCGCCGGCATCGGGCTGTTCATTCTCTTCATCGGCCTGGTCGACGCCGGATTCGTCGGCTCCACCGGACAGCCGTCGCCACCGGTCGGACTCGGCAGCGGCGGTGCCGGGTCGATCACCACGATCCCTGCCCTGGTGTTCGTGGTGACCCTGCTGCTGACCGGGATCCTGGTGGCCCGGCGAGTGCGCGGCGGAATCCTGATCGGCTTGGTGGCCGGAACGGTGATCGCGATCCTTGTCGAGGCGATCTGGCATCTCGGCTCTGCGGTCGACAACCCCGGCGGCTGGCGGCTGTCGGTTCCGGTGTTGACCGGTTCCCCGTTCGCGCTGCCGGATCTGTCGCTTGTCGGAGAGTTCAGCCTGAACAGTTTCAGCCGCATCGGGACGATCGCCGCGATGATGCTGGTGTTCACCCTGGTGTTCACCAACTTCTTCGACGCACTCGGGACGCTGACCGGGCTGTCCCGGGAGGCCGGACTGGCCGACGCAGGCGGCAACTTTCCCCGGCTCCCCGCCGCCCTGATCGTGGAGGGCGGCGGCGCGGTGCTCGGCGGGGCGGCATCGGCGTCGTCGAACACCGTGTTCATCGAGTCCGGAGCCGGTATCGAGGAGGGCGCCCGAACCGGCCTGGCCAACCTGATCACCGGAGCACTGTTCCTCGCCGCGATGTTCATCGCCCCGCTGGCCTCGATCGTGCCCACCGAGGTCGCCGCCGCCGCGCTGGTGATCGTCGGGGCGATGATGTTCTCCCACCTGCGCCACATCGACATCGCGGATTTCTCCATCGCGCTGCCCGTCGTTCTCACCGTGACCGTCATGCCGATGAGCTACTCGATCGCCAACGGGATCGGCGTGGGCTTCATCAGTTGGGTGGTGTTGCGATCGGCGGCCGGCAAGGCCCGCGAGATCAGCCCCCTGCTGTGGGTGGTCGCCGCAGGATTCCTACTGTATTTCTCCCGCTCGGGGGTGCAGGGCCTGGCCGGCGTGCAGTAACCCAACACGATGCACACCCGGGTACGGCAGAATGCGGCCCATGAGCGATGTCACCATCACCTCCCTGACCGACGGCCCTCTCGAGATCACCGGCGAGGTCGAGATCCTGGCAGCGGACGGCTCGCTGGTGAAACAGACCGCGAAGTGCTACCTGTGCCGCTGCGGCTACTCCGAGAAGAAGCCGTTCTGCGACGGTTCGCACAAGCGTGAGGGCTTCACCGCTCCCTGACGGCGCACGCTGCGCCGACGGCGTTACGATGCGTTGCAGTGGGCTGCCGGGTTCGGCGGGCCTGGGGCCAGGTGAAACCGACAGACGGGATGCAGTAATGACTTCACGACGATTGACGGTGTTTATCGGCACCTGCGCCACTGCGCTGAGCATCAGCACGATGACCGCGTGCAGCCCCACCACCGAGAAGGACGCTCCCGCCTCGACGAGCGCACCGACCACCGCGACGACGGGGACGTCGGCTCCGGCTGTCTCACCCACCGAGAAGGCGCTCAGCCCCGGCGACGGGAACTCCTTCTCCCCGAGCGTTAACCCGAAGCCGCCGGGTGCGGTCTGCAACGAGATCGTCAACGGCGTCTGCGTTCGCTAAAACTTTGAGCGGCAGAGTTTTCCGGGTTCTCCTCGTCCCAGCCGCGGTGGCTGCCGGTGTGGCCGGCGCCCGAACAGCCAGCGCCGAACCGGCCCCGAACTGGGATGGCTGGTACCGGATCACGTTCCACACCGACCGGAAATCGGGAACCAGCGCGGCGGCCAACCAACCTGAAGAGCCCTACACCGCGGCCTACCTGTTCAGCACCGACTGCACGACCGGTTCCTGCGTGGCGTCGGTGCAGCAGGGCCCCACACCCAAAGACAATGTGGCGCAGTCGTTGACGTTCGACTGGACCGGTTCGCAGTGGTCGCGGACCAACAGCTGGCGCTGGGACTGCCTCCTTCCCGATGGCACCATCACCTTCGACCCGGCCAGTTCGGTGACCACCTACACACCCCAGGCCGACGGGTCGCTCACCGGGACCTTCGCCACCAACATCGGCGGCGGCGTCTGCGCGGGCACGGTCTACATCCCGCTCACCGTGACGCCGGTCAAGCAGGACTCGATCGCATGAGGCGAGCCGATCGATTGCTGCCGTTGCGTGTTTAGCGCCGGAGCGTGATTTCACCAGTGCGCGGCGCTTACGGTGTTACGTTGACGTGGTCGGCAGCGCGAGGCTGCGATAGCTGTCGTGAGAGGCAGGTGTGGGCGGCGCGCACGTGGACTGGGAGACCTTGCACGAAGCGGCGGTCGCGGCCACCGCGAACTCCTACTCCCCCTACTCCAACTTCCCGGTCGGGGTCGCCGGTTACGCCGACGACGGCCGGGTGGTGTCGGGCGCCAACGTCGAGAACGCCTCCTACGGCATCACCCTGTGCGCGGAATGCTCGATGGTGTCCGCGCTGTACGCCACCGGCGGTGGCCGTTTGACGGCGGTGTACTGCGTTGACGGCAACGGTGACCCGCTGATGCCATGCGGGCGCTGCCGCCAGTTACTCTACGAACACGGCGGCCCGGACCTGCTGGTGATGACACCGCAGGGCGTCCAGCGCATGGCACAGATCCTGCCGCAGGCGTTCGGCCCGTGGGACCTGGTGGAAAGGCGCGACTCTCAGCGACAGGATGGCCATCCGTGACGGCCGGCGCGGGCGGGATCACCACAATGCTGGTGCTCGCCGCGGTGGCGTCGGCCGGGGCGATCTTCGCGTGGGCTGTGATCGGCCGTCGGCCCACACCCGACCACATCGATGTCACCCAAACCGCCCAGGTCTGAGGCGTTACAGGGCGAGTACCTCGGCCACACTGGCTCGCAGCGAGCCCAGTTCTGACTCGGCGGTGGCGCGCGCCACCGTGACCACGCCGCTGACTGGAACAACCACCTGCAGATAGCATTTCAGCTTAGCTTCGGTGCCGCTGGGGCGGATGATCACCCGAGCGTCGGAGAGCGTGAAGCGCAACCCGTCGGTCGGCGGCAACCCGTCCACGCCCTTCTCCAAGTCGTCCATACGTACCACCTCGCGGTCACCCAAGTTCTGCGGGGGATCGGCCCGCAGGCGTGCCATGGCGTCGGAGATCAGTGAGAGGTCCGAAACTCGCACCGACAGTTGGCTGGTCGCGTAGAGGCCGTGCTTGCGGGCCAAGTCGTCCAGAACATCCTGCGGCCCGCGACCCTGCGCCTTCAGTGCCGCCACCATCTCCAGAATCAGCAGCGAGGCAGTGATCCCGTCCTTGTCCTTGACCGAGTCGGGGTCGCAGCAGTAGCCCAGCGCCTCCTCATAGCCGAACCGCAACCCGGGCACCTTGGAGATCCATTTGAACCCGGTCAACGTGGTGGCATAACCGAGTCCGGCGTCGCCGGCGATGCGTTCCAGTAACGTCCCGGACACGATCGACTGTGCATACACCCCACTGACCGGCGTGCCGTCCCGGCGTCCGCGTTCAGCGATCCACCAACCCAACAGTGCACCGACCTCGTCGCCGGTAAGCATCCGGTAGTCCGTGCCGCAGCGGATGCCGGCCGCGCACCGGTCGGCGTCGGGATCGTTGGCGATGATCAAATCCGCATTCTGCGACCGGGCGTCTGCCAGCGAAAGGTCCATCGCGCCGGGCTCTTCCGGGTTCGGGAAGTTCACCGTCGGGAAAAGGCCGTCGGGGGCGAACTGGGCGGCCACCGCTGTCGGCGCACCAAAACCGGCGTCGCTGACCGCACGCATGAAAACCTCACCACCGACACCGTGCATCGCGGTGTACACCGCGGATACCTCCCGCGGACCGTCGCCGAGCAGTGACACTGCCCTAGCCACGTAGGAGTCCACGACCGCGCCGTCAAGAGTCTGGTAGTCATCGGACTGGGCGATTGAAGCCATCGGACCGACCGCTCCGATGCAGGCCGCAATCTCGGCGTCCGCAGGCGGGACGATCTGGCTGCCGTCGCCGAGGTACACCTTGTAGCCGTTGTCGTCCGGGGGGTTGTGCGACGCAGTGACCATCACACCTGCCGCGCAACCGAGTTGCCGGATCGCAAAGGCGAGCACCGGCGTGGGTAGCGCATTCGGCAGCACCATCGAGGTCAGGCCCGCACCAGCCATGATCCGGGCGGTGTCGCGGGCGAACACATCGGAATTGCGCCGGGCGTCGTAACCGATCACCACCTTGAGGGAGTCAGCCGGTGTGCCGCCGGTGCCGAGCAGATAGGCCGCCAACCCGGCGGCCGCGCGGGCCACCACGACTCGGTTCATCCGGTTGCTGCCTGGACCCAATCGGCCGCGGAGTCCGGCAGTGCCGAACTGCAGGGTTCCGTCGAAGGCATCGGCAAGTTCGGCCGCCGCATCCTGCTGCCCGGCTTCTGCTCGGGCGAGCAGTGCCGCCAGTTCAGCGGCGGTATCCGGGTCTGGATCCTCGGCCAGCCAAGCCCGGGCGGTGGCGACCAGCGAGTCCGGAGCCATCAGTAGTCGCCTGCCGTTGCGTCTGAGTTATCGGCAGTGCCGGCTACGATCGCGACCGACGACGACGCGCCGATCCGGTCGGCACCTGCCTTGAGCATTGCGTGGGCGTCCTGCCTGGTGCGGACCGCGCCGGAGGCCTTGACCCCCAACGTATCTCCGACCATGGCGCGCATCAGAGCGATGTCGTGCGCGTTCGCGCCACCACCGCCGAAACCGGTGGAGGTCTTGACATATGCAGCACCGGAACGCCGCGCGATCAGACAGGCGATGGCCTTCTGATCGTCATTGAGCATGCTGGTCTCCAGAATCACCTTGACCGGCGCCGGGCGAGCGGCCCCCACCACTGAGAGAATGTCGTCGTAGACCGCGGCCAGATCACCGGAAAGCAGGCCTCCGATGTCGAGGACCATGTCGATCTCATCGGCTCCTTCGGCCACTGTGATGCGGACCTCTTCGGCCTTGGCGAGCCTGGTCATCGCGCCCAGGGGGAAGCCGACCACGGTGCAGACCATCACACCGGAGCCTGCGAGACGTGCAGCGGCGGTCGGAACCCAGCGGGTGTTGACGCACACCGAGGCGAAGCCATGGTGTTTGGCCTCGTCGCAGAGCGCTTCGATGGCGCTCAACGTCGCATCGGCCTTGAGCAGCGTGTGGTCGATCCGACCGGCGAGGGTCTCGGATGCGCGAAGCGCGTCCGGGATGTCAACCCCGTCCGGGGCCGGGCCGAGGCCCGCAGTCACGGCCTCGTTGGCCCGGTTGAACAGGCCGGAATAGTCCGCGATGTAGTTGTTCATGTCGCAATTCCCTCGATTTCCGTCGACTTCTTTCGATCAGGGTTGCAGCAAACTGGCTTTGAGATAGTTGAACAGTGCTATCCCGGAGTCCTCGCTGAATTTGTGCAATTGCTCGGGCGTGGCGGTGACTTGATCACCCTCCAGCCGGTTGAGCAGCGTGCAGCAGATCATCGCGAATTTCGGGAAACCCCAATGGTTGAGGTAGCCGGCGAGCATCGCTCCCTCCATCTCGATGTTGCGCACACCGTTCTCGTCGAGCCATCCCAGCCACACCATCTTGCTTTGTTGTGTCTCGAAACACACTGCGCCGTCAAGACGGAACTGCTCAAGGAAGAACTCGTTGCCGGCCACCGTCTTTCCGGAGACGACCTCGAAATCGGTATGCCGATTCGCGGCGATGATGGCCTGGCAGGTAGTCGCCGGGAAATGCCCGTCGAACCAGTACTCCCCTTCGCCGCCCCGCAGCAGCCGATACGGCTTGAGGTCGGCCATCAGTCCCTCGGAGGACACCACGACTGTGCCGCCGGGCAGTCCGACTCCGCCGCTGGTCCCGACTCGGCACCAGAACACCTCGGCGAGGGCGTCAAGATCACCGCGTTTGAGGAAGAACACCAGCCGCATCAACTCCTGCAGGGCAATCGACGCGCTGGGCATGCCCATACCGTGTGAGGCGAACAGGACCCCGCCGCTGTAGCGGGTGACGAATCGGTCCTCTTTCGGGAAGGCGACGATCTCCGATCCGGTGGTTGCACTCCAGCCATCGGCGAACTCCTTGATCCGCCCCCCGGATCCGGCCATGACCACGGCTTGGACGCCTCGTAACTTCTCCAGCAGGGGATCCGAGGACGCGACGCCGAAGTGGTAGTAGACGTCCTCGTGGCTGCCGGCAACGACACCGTCGAGGAATGCGTGGTTGATGTTGTCGGTCTTCATTGCGACCTCCCCGGCTTTTGTCGATCGCGACGAAATCTACGCATCACGGTGCGGCCGCGGCGGCGGTTTGACGTTGACGCATCCAGAGCATCGCAGCTAGATTCACCTTCCGATCGTCCTGCGTGACCGCAGGAGCAGGGGGTGCCAGTTGGCCACGCAATTCACCGGAAGACTCAGTGCGGCAGTAGTTGCACTCGGGCTGTCATTCGGCGCACCCTGCCTGCTGCCCGACGCGATCGCCGTGGCGACAGCGGAGTCAAACGACACGGCGCAGCCGACCGAGGGCGCTTCGGTCTCCGATGGCGAGGCCAAGACCAGCCCGGAGCCACGCAACACCCGCCCGTCCAGGCCGCGGGTTCGCAGCAGCGCCGATCGGACCACCTCGCCGGATCCGGCAACCGGTACACGATCAGCCCTTCACAGCTCACCCGACGAGTCCGGCGGAACCGCGCATCGCGACAGCAGCAACCGGCCCGCACGTGGCATCGACATGAGCGCGTCCGCAGCAGTCGACGCCGGCCCGCCTGTCACACCCGCACAGCCTGCTCGCGACCCGGATACCCTTGCGCCCGCCCTCCCACAGCAGCCAACGGCACCGGCCGCTGCCGTGTCGATGAGTGCGCCGCCCGCTGCGGAGCAACTGACCGCCAACCCCCAGACAGCACCCGAACCTGCCCCCGAGCCCGTCACAGCGCCACCTCGAGCCTTTGCGGTGATCAGCACCCCGGGGGTTGCTGCGGCATCGTCGTTCAGCGACTCTCTCGCGGGTCTACTCGGCCCACTTCAAGCCTTCTTCGAAGGCGCCGCACTGCTGGTGCGCCGCACCTTGTTCAACGACGCACCAACCGTCAACCCGGTGCAGTTGACCGGTCAGGGCGACGGTCCGATCACCGGAACCATCGGTGCGGTTGACCCCGAAGACGATCCGCTGTCCTACAAAGTCAGCAGCGATGCGCGGTACGGAACGGTGTCGGTGACACCGGCGGGCGACTACACCTACACACCCGGTCCGGACTTCACCGGCACCGACAGTTTCGTCGTGACAGCCACCGACGGCGGCTTCCACATCAACCTGCTCAATCCGTTCCGTCCGGCCGGCACCTCAGCAGCGGTGTCGGTTGCCCGGGGCGCGGTGACACCGGTGCTGCGCTTCCAGTTCAGCTACGGCTCCGGATCCCAGTACTGGTCACCTGAGGCCCGCAGGGCTCTGGAATCGGCAGCTGCTCGACTGACTTCGTACTTCGTCGTCTCCTCGCCGGTGACGATCACCTATCGCGTCACCGGGGAGTTATCCCCGTTTTCATCAACCCTGGCCGAGGCGGGCAGCGACTTCGCCGGTACCGGAACGGGATTCCTGCAGACGGTCGCGCAACGAAAGATTCAGACCGGGGTGGATGCCAACGGCTCCGCTCCAGACGGAAGTATCCGTTGGAACTTCGGCCCCTCCTGGGGTCTGGGGGATTCCGTAACGAGCGGTCAGTACGACTTCCAGTCGATCGCCATGCACGAACTGCTGCACACGTTGGGTTTTCTGTCCTACGTAAGAGCAGCCGGAGCCAATACTGGTCAGACCTGGACGGTGTTCGACAGTTTCCTGGTGAACTCCGCAGGATCCCCGGTCATCGGCCTTGATTACGTTTGGAAAAACGCCTACAACTCGAACCTGACCGGCGGCAACGCAGGGTTGTACTTCGGCGGGCCGAATGCGAGCGCCGCCAACAACGGGCGCGTCCCGCTCCATACCCCCAACCCGTGGGCGGCCGGCAGTTCGGTGTCCCACCTCAGCGATTACGTGTTCACCGGTTCGAAAGACACGCTGATGAACGCGGTCATCAGCCGCGGTCCGGGGCCCCGCAAACTCAGCGCCGTCGAGTTGGGCATCCTGCGCGATATCGGCTACGAGATGAACCCGGGGCCCGGAACGGCGGCGATGATGTTCGTCGGTGTATTCCTCATCCGTCGTCGGCTGGACTGACGCGCACCCACGCCCGGCGTTAGCATCAGCGGCTATGACCGAGCGTGAGGCGCTCCACGAGGAAGACAGCCGGGGGTGGGCGCCGTACGACCCCGACTACGACGAACCCGGCTACGACCCGGAGTGGGACGACCCCGAGTGGGAGCACCACCTCGACAGCGCGGCAGTGCACCCAGTCCCGACCAGCCGAGAACAGCGCACGTCGCGATTACTGCTGCTGTTGATCGGACTGGCTGCCGCCACCTTGGTGGTCGCCACGGCCCTGCTCCTGACCAGCAATTTCTCCGGAGAGATCCCAGCCAAGCCCCGACTGGAAACCAGGACGTCGTCAACTCCGGTCACATCGACCCGAGTCAGCCAGTCGGTCGCTACCAACACGTCGTCGCCGCGCACGTCGTCGGCGGCGTCCTCGCGCACCTCGTCTGCGGCACCCTCGCCAGTCACCGAACCCAGTCCGGAGCCCGCACCCGCGCCGACCGACCCGGCACCGGCAAACTCGCAATCACCTGAGCCGCCTCGCGAACAGACCGATTCTCCGGGGCCGCGGATCAACGTCACCCGCACTCCGATGAGCTTCACGCCGGGCATCCGAGGCGACTAGCAGATTACGGGGTCCCGGCGCCGTCCGGCATAATGACAAGTCGGCTCCGCTTTTGCGGCGGCGCGACGGACCCCAAGGAGCTCGAACATGTCAGCTGGCCAACGGTGGCTGCCGATCGCCGCAGTGTTCGTGGCTGTGACCGCCGCGTCCGGCGGCGCGGTGGGATGTTCCCAGCAGGACACCGCAGGCAAAGAAGCCGGCTCGCAGTCCCAGGCCGCCGAGAAGCCCAAATCGCCGACGAGCGGGACCGAGGGCCGTTTGCCGACGATCACTGACTACATCGAGCAGAACAACCTCACCCCGGTCCAGGTGAAGCCCGGCGACCCAACCGCCCCGGTCGTGAAGCTGCCGGTTCTACCGAACTGGCGGCCGGCCGGCCCGGCAACGCCGGCGTATGCCTACGGGGCGCTGGTCGACACCAATCCGGAGTTCGGCGAGGACCCACCGACGATCGTCGTCGTCTATTCGAAGATGCCCATGGATACCGATCCGGCCGAGATTCTTGACCTGGCGCCTAACGAGGTCCAGAACCTGCCCGATTTCAATGCCGAGTTCGGTAGTAGCACAGAACCGACGAGGGAGAAGCTCGCTGGGTTTGAATCTGTTCGCTTTGGCGGAAGCTACGTGCGAGATGGTATCGGCCGCCTCATTGCGCAGAAGACAACGGTGATCCCGGGCAAGAACGGACTGTACGTTCTACAGATCAACCTCGATGGTCGTGACGACTCCATCGTTGATCTGGTTGAGGCGGGGACCGCGATCGACAAGTTCACCACCATCACGCCGCAATAACCAGGCCAGCACCGCCGGTCTTTGGGATGCTGGTCGATATGGCAAGCTTCCCCCGCCGGATCGCCTCGGAACTGAACTCCAAGCTCCGCAGCACGGAGACGGCGGCTTTCGTCGCGGGCCTCGAGAGCGGTCTCACCCAACGACGTCGCAAGAAGAAGATGAAATCCGGTGCGTTCCGGGGCGTCCATGTCGTGGTCTATCGCGGGTTCGTCGCCGATAACGTCGCCAAGGTCCGGGTCCGGGTGATCGAAGCCCCGGAACTGCCCGGCGACAGCCGGATTCCCTACTGGGAGGTGGCCCAGTCGAACCTGCAGCGGCACGCGGCGCTGGCGATCGTCGGCGCCGAGGTCGAGTTGCGGATCGGCAAGTACCGCACCACGGAAACCACCGACAGCCATGGGTTCGCGAAATTTTCGCTCGCCGTCCCGGGTCTGCGGACAGGCTGGCACCAGGCGCACGCGGCCCTGACGACTCCACTCGAGGACGGCCAGTCCGCATCGGGCAGCGGCCGGGTGGTCAAACCGTCACTGCGGGCCCCGTTCCTGGTGATCTCCGACATCGATGACACGATCCTGCTCACCGGCCTCACCGAGGGTGTCGCCATGGTCGCCCGCACGGTGCTCCGTGAGGCCAGCGAGCGCGCCGCAATTCCGGGGATGTCGTCGTTCTACCGGGGGCTGGCCCGCGGTGTGGCCTCCCGCACCGGCAACCGCAAGCCGGTGCCGACGTTTTTCTACGTGTCGACCGGCAGTTGGGCCTTCTACCCGACCCTGCAGGAGTTCCTCCAACTCCGCGGCTTTCCGGTGGGGCCGATGTTTCTCACCGACTGGGGCCCCACCGAGCGGTACCTGCGCCGCAGCGGCGCCGAACACAAACGGACGGCAATTCGCCGACTCTTGGCGGCCTACCCCAGCATGCCGTTCG
>NZ_JBILVF010000055.1:0-19189 GCF_044370595.1 Mycobacterium sp. | reverse complement strand
CGCCCAGTTGGCCGCTGCCGTCACCGACCAGCTTCGGGGGTATCTGGCCGGCCGTCGTGCCGAAGCGGCTTACATCGGCAACGACTACGACGGCCTGATCGCCGCACTGGAGGACTTCGTGCTGCGCGGCGGCAAACGGCTGCGCCCAGCTTTCGCCTATTGGGGATACCGGGCGGTCGCCCCAAGCCCGGATGACCCGGTCGACGAGGAGATCCTGCGACTGTTCTCCGCGCTGGAGTTGCTGCACGCCTGCGCACTGGTGCACGACGACGTCATCGACGACTCCGCAACTCGTCGCGGAATGCCCACCGCCCATGTGCACTTCGCCGAACTACATCGCGGCCGTGGCTGGCGCGGTTCGGCGGAGCAGTTCGGCAGGTCGGCGGCCATCCTGCTCGGCGATCTGTCTCTGGTGTGGGCCGACGACATCGTGGCCGGGGCTCACCTTCGGCCGGATGCCGCGCACCGCGTCCAGCGGGTGTGGTCAGACATCCGCACGGAGGTCCTCGGTGGCCAATACCTGGACATCGTCGCCGAATCCAGTGGCACTCATTCCATCGCGACGGCCATGAACGTCAACACCTACAAGACCGCGTCGTACACGGTCTCCCGGCCGCTGCAACTCGGAGCTGCCGCCGCAGCCGACCGGCCGGAGATTCAGGCGGCATTCCACAGCTTCGGTAACGACCTGGGCGTGGCTTTTCAGCTTCGCGACGACGTCCTCGGGGTTTTCGGCGACCCAGCCGTGACCGGGAAACCGTCCGGTGACGACCTGCGGTCGGGTAAGCGCACTGTGCTGCTCGCCGAAGCCGTCGAGCGTGCCGAACGGTCCGACCCACCGGGGGCTGCCCTGCTGCGCTCCTCCATCGGCACAGATCTCACCGAGCGGCAGGTCCAGGAATTGTGTTCGGTGATCGAATCGGTCGGCGCTTTGGCGGCGGTGGAGGACCACATCGGCGTGCTGACGCGTCGCGCGTTAGAGGTCCTGGAGCAGGCTCCGATCAACGCCCCGGCCAAGACTGGACTGACCGAACTCGCCGGATTGGCCGCCAACCGGTCGGCCTAGGCACCGATGTCTGTCTCAGCGCGCACCGCCTCGGGCCCGGCCGGCCGGCTGATGGCGTTCGCGCGCAGCGACGAAAGCCGGCCCGCGCAGTTGGGATTCGCCGGCGCGGTCCTGCTGGCACTGGGCGGCCTGGGAGCCGGGAGTACCCGCCAGCACGATCCGGTGCTCGAGTCGGTGCACATGTCATGGCTGCGCTTCGGACACGGCCTGGTGGTGTCGTCGCTGCTGTTGTGGGCCGGTGTTCTGCTGCTCATAGCGGCGTGGATCTGGTTGGGCCGGTGGCTGATCGGGGGCCGCCCGGTCAGCGAGTACACGATGATCGCGACCACCGGTTTCTGGCTGTTACCGCTGTTGGTGAGCGTGCCACTGTTCAGCCGCGACACCTATTCGTATCTGGCACAGGGTGCGCTGCTTCGGGATGGCTTCGATCCCTACGTTGTCGGCCCCATCGAGAACCCGAACATCCTCCTGGACAATGTGAGCTCGGTCTGGATGACCACGACTGCACCCTACGGTCCGGCGTTCATCCTGGTGGCGAACTTCGTGACGATGGTGGTCGGCAACAACACCGTCGCGGGCACAATCCTGCTGCGGCTGTGCATGCTTCCCGGGTTGGCGTTGCTGATGTGGGCCGCCCCGCGAGTGGCCCGCCATGTAGGCGCCAATGGCGCGGTGGCACTGTGGATCTGCGTGCTCAACCCCTTGGTGATCATTCACCTGATGGGCGGCGTGCACAACGAAATGCTGATGGTCGGCCTCATGATGGCCGGCATCGCACTGACCTTCGCCGGCCGGCACGTCCTCGGGGCGGCGCTGATCGCCGTCGCCGTTGCGGTGAAAGCCACGGCGGTGTTGGCGTTGCCCTTCATGGTGTGGGTCTGGGTGCGCCACCTCGGTGGCAATCGGTGGCGAGCATTCGCGATTGCTTCGACGACCGCACTGGCCACCTTCGCCGCGGTCTTCGCCGTGCTGTCAGGGCTTGCCGGAGTCGGCCTGGGCTGGTTAACCGCGCTGTCTGGATCGGTGCGGATCATCAACTGGCTCACCATTCCCACCGCGGTGGCCAACGTCGCCGATGCGTTCGTCGGAAGCTTAGTGCCGGTGAGCTTCTACGGCGTTCTGGACGTCGCCCGGATGATCGGAATGGGCATCATCCTGGTAGCACTTCCGTTGCTGTGGTGGCGATTCCGGCACGACGACCGGGAGGCGTTACAGGGCATCGCCTGGGCGATGCTGGTGGTGGTACTTTTTGTGCCCGCAGCACTGCCCTGGTACTACACCTGGCCACTGGCGGTAGTGTCGGCGCTGGCCCAGTCGCCGCCTTCGCTCGCCCTGATCGCGGGCTTCTCCACGTGGGTCATGGTCATCTTCAAGCCGGACGGCTCACACGGGATGTACTACTGGCTGCACGTCCTGCTGGCGACAGCCTGTGCCGTGGTTGCCTGGTATTCGCTTGACCGCGCCGCGAACCGGATGTCCAGTCCAGCCCGCTGAGCACCTCGACGTCAGTACGCCATCGCCTGCGCTCGTCGCAAGACTTCCCGGGCCTGATGGGCGTGCAAGGCGTCGACCGGCCGGGCATTGGGTATGGCCTCCCGCGCACGGTCTCGGGTGATGGTGAGCGACGCGTCGGGGGTGAACATCCAGCGCAGAATCTCCGCATCGTGGTACCCGCCGTCGCGCAGCACCGCCAACAAGCCGGGCAGGGCCTTGACAATGTGGGCCACGCCACCGTCGACCCCGGTGAAGAAAGCCTGCGGGATCACCGGAATCCCGTTGCGCCGCACCGCCACCAGCAGCCCTTCCCGCAATTGCCGGTGCACCTTGGTGACCGGCACTCCCAGCAATTCGGCCACAGTCGGCAGATCGTAGACCGGCTCGTCGGGATCGAGAACGTCATCACCGGCAGGAATGCTGCTCACCGGCCCAGTCTAGGACGGTTCGACGGGCGGACACGCCGCCGTCGCCCACGAATCGGCACAACGGGTTCGCGGCCAAGGCCGACTTAGGATGGGACGGTGACGCCGGATCCCCTCGTCGGCGCGGTACTCGACGGCCGCTACCGCATCGACACCCGGATTGCCACCGGCGGAATGTCGACGGTCTACCGGGGACTCGACCTACGTCTGGACCGGTCGGTGGCGCTGAAGGTGATGGACGCCCGCTACTCCGGCGACCATCAGTTCCTGACCCGCTTCCAGCGCGAAGCCCGGGCGATCGCGCGGTTGAAACACCCCGGCCTGGTTGCCATCTACGACCAAGGCAGTGACGCCGCCCACCCGTTCCTGGTGATGGAACTCGTCGACGGCGGCACACTGCGGGAACTGCTGCGGGAACGGGGGCCGATGCCGCCGCACGCCGTGGCGGCGGTGTTGCGTCCGGTCTTGGGCGGTTTGGGCGTGGCCCACCGTGCCGGGTTGGTGCACCGGGACATCAAACCGGAAAACGTGTTGATCTCCGACGACGGCGAGGTGAAACTGGTCGATTTCGGTTTGGTACGGGCCATCGCTGAAGCCGGGATCACCTCGACCAGTGTCATCCTCGGAACGGCCGGGTACCTGTCCCCCGAGCAGGTCGAGGGCGGACCGATCGGTCCGTGCAGCGACGTGTACTCCGCCGGGATCATGGCCTTCGAACTGCTTACCGGCACAACGCCGTTCCGGGGTGATAACGCCTTCTCAGTGGCCCACCAACGACTCGATCACGACGTTCCTCTACCCAGCACGCTGATCGGCGGCGTGCCCGCCCAATTCGATGACTTCATTGCCCGCGCCACCGCCCGGGAACCCGAGCACCGTTTCCCAGACGCCGTCGCGATGGGTGCCGAACTGCAAGCCATCGCCGGTGAGCTGGGACTGCCCGCTTTTCGCGTCCCGGCCCCCAAGAATTCGGCACAGCACACCGCGGCAACGGTCTACCAGCGGGGCCAGGCCGACCACCCCGCTGCGCCCCCGCGGCGGGTTGATCCCGCAGTGCCCAATCCGACCCGCCAGTTCACACCGCCAGGCCAGGACCGCCGTCCCGCCGCCGCCACACCGGCGGTCGCTGACCATTCGTTCGACGGCCGTCCCTCGGAGATAGCGCAATTCGCCGGGATCGACATCGACGAATTCCAGTGGGCCCGACAGCGCGGCCGGCGCACGGTGGTGTTCTGGGTGCTGACTGTGTTGGTGCTGACCGGCCTTGTGGCAGCCGCCGGATGGAGTCTTGGGGTGAACGTCCCAACCCCACTGACTCGCTGAGAAAGCGGTCAGTCGCGGAGCATCTCGGCGACCAGAAAAGCCAGTTCGAGACTCTGCTGGGTGTTAAGCCTTGGGTCGCACGCGGTTTCGTAGCGGCCGGACAGATCGGTGTCGGAGATGTCCTGCGCACCGCCGAGGCATTCGGTGACATTCTCGCCGGTGATCTCCACATGGATCCCGCCGGGATGGGTACCCAGGGCACGATGCACCTCGAAGAAGCCCTGAACCTCGTCGACGATCCGGTCGAAGTGCCGCGTCTTGTAGCCGGTCGAGGATTCGTGGGTGTTGCCGTGCATGGGATCGCACTGCCAGATGACCTGATGGCCGGTGGCTTGGACCTTCTCGATGATCGGCGGCAGGAGGTCACGCACTTTGTTGTTGCCCAGTCGGGTGATCAAGGTGAGGCGCCCTGGCTTGTTGTGCGGGTCGAGTCGCTCGACGTATTCGACCGCCAATTCCGGTGTCATCGTCGGCCCGATCTTCACCCCGATCGGATTGGCGACCACCTCGGCGAAGGCGACATGCGCACCGTCGAGTTGGCGGGTCCGCTCACCGATCCAGATGTAGTGCGCGGACAGGTCGTAGAGCCGTGGCTCCGGGGATTGGGAGGGGAACTCCTCGGACAACCGGAGCATGGCGCGTTCGTAGTCCAGCACCAGGGCCTCGTGGCTGGCGTAGATCTCGGCGGTGTCCAGGTTGCGGTCGTTGACCCCGCACGCGGCCATGAAGCGCATACCCCGGTCGATCTCGGAGGCCAACGCTTCATAGCGCGCACCCGCCGGCGAGGTGCGCACGAATTCCCGGTTCCAGTCATGAACAAGGTGCAGCGACGCCAGGCCCGAGGACGTCAGGGCACGTACCAGGTTCATCGCCGCACTGGCATTGGCGTAGGCGCGCACCAGCCGTGACGGATCGTGCTCGCGGACCGCGTCGTCGGGAGCGAACCCGTTGACCATGTCGCCGCGGTAGGACTTCAGGCCCAGCGCGTCGGTGTCCGACGAGCGCGGTTTGGCGTACTGACCCGCGATCCGGGCCACCTTCACCACCGGCAGGCTTGCGCCGTAGGTGAGTACCACGGCCATCTGTAGCAGCGCCCGGATATTGGCCCGGATGTGCGGTTCGGTGTTGTCGGCGAACGTCTCCGCGCAGTCGCCACCCTGCAGCAGGAAGGCCTCACCGCGGGCCACCGCGGCCAAGTGCTCGGAGAGCCGTTCGATCTCCGAGGCGACGGTGACCGGCGGAACGCTCTCCAGAACTTTGCGCATGGCGCGGGCTTGCTCGGGATCCCAACTCGGCTGCTGGGCAGCCGGCTTGGCCAGCGCCGCGTCAAGCCGGGTCCGCAGGTCGACCGGCAGCGGCGGCAGGGCCGGCAGCTGGTCGATCGGTACGTCGACGGTCCAGTTCACCCGATCATCCTAACCGGGCTCAGCCCGGCGTCTGACCACCGCTGAGGCGGCCTACCTGCATCGAAGCGATGTCGTGACCGGTTGTCATGAGGACAAAGCGTCGCATGTTGTGACGGGCGTCAACCAGGGCGTCATGGGAGTCCTGCGGTCTCGGCGGCATCCGCGGGCTGCCGTGGTCCTCCCACAACTGTCGAAGTTCCCGGGTGAAACGCGGAATCTGGGGCGGCAGGCTGGTCATCGGCCCCCAGAGTTGACAGAGCGCCACATGGTCATAGGCCCCCACCCAGGCCCATAACTCGACGGGTTCGGGCCCGTCGATGCCGAGGAACTCCTCGAGGCCCTCGCGGATCTCACGTCGCGAGCGCCACAGCGCTGAGGCCGGCGGGGGCAGTTTGGGCAACACGTGGGTGCGCACCCACCGGCCGGCCGACTCCGGGTCGAATTCGGTGGACACCGCGTAGAACTCGCGGCCGTCCTCGGCGACGACGCCGATGGAGATCAGGTCGATGATCCGCCCGTTGTCGATGAACTCGGTGTCGTAGAAGTAGCGCATAGCTTCGCAACTACCCCCCGACCGGGGTCTGTGTGACCGGTTGGCCGGGTGCGGGCGCGGCATGGACCTCCCGGTCCAATTCGGCATCGACCTCGGTGCCGCTGGGGAACCGCGGCTCGCCGGCGATCACATGTTGCAGCCAGAGGTTGGCCTGCACGAACGGTCGCCGCAGGTAGCGCTCCCGTTCCATCGAGCGGTGCATCTTGCGGGGTTTGTCCTGGTAGTGCCAGCGGGCCCAGGGCGAGTGCGGACGGGCAAGCCGGATGGCGCCGAGGAACAGCAGCGGTGTGAAGAACATGCCCAGCAGGCCGGTCCACAGCTTCCCCTTGAGCAGTACCACCACCGCCAGGGCCAGATTGAGCACCGCCAGTGCAATCACGGTGATGCGGGCGGCAAGCGAATCGGCGTCCCGCCAGATACCCACCTCGAACAGCGACAGCGGGTTGAAACCCATGACCAGCAGTCCGGCTACCGCCACAGCCACGAATACCGCATCGACCGAGGTGCGGCCGTCTTCGGACCAGTAGACGTCCTCCAGGTGCAAGATGAGCGCGAACTCGTCGAGCACGAGGGCCGCACCGATGCCGAAGAACACCGCCGCAACGGTGAACTCCCGCACCCCGCCGTCCACCGCCATGCTGATCATGGCCACTCCGGAAACCAGCACCAGGATCACCCCGAATACGGCGTGGTGGATGTGGGTACCGCCCTTGCCGGAGATATTGCGCGGCTGCCACCACTTGCGCGGACCGGTCTGGTCGGCAGTCGCGCGGATGTAGCGGGTGATGGAACGGGTGATGAAGAAGGTCAGGATGAAGGCGATCAGGCACCACATCAGCGGCTGGCGTCCGGGGGCGACGAAGTCCCACCGTAAGTCCACATGAAGGCCGTCCGGACGGATGAAGTGCACGGCTAGAAACTACGCCTGCGCCGGCGCGGACGGTGCCGGCGGATACGCTGGGGGCGAGATGAGCAGGTTGCCGGCCGACGACGACGCGCCCACCTGGACACGCCTGGTTGAGCGGGGCCGGGTCGGCCGCCAGTGGGCCTGGCGTCTACTGCAGGCACTGATTGTGGCGGCGATGGCGCACCTCTGCTGGAGGCTGTTCCGCGAAGTGCCCTACCTGATCGACGCCGACGTCTATCGCATGGGCGGCCAGGCCTGGCTGCAGGGTCGGCCGCTCTACGCCGACGGGGCAACCTTCCGAACCCAGGTTGGCCTCGGCCTGCCCTTCACCTATCCCCCGTTGGCGGCTGTCGCCTTCGCGCCGCTGGCACTGGTGTCCTTGCCGACCGCCAGCGTGGCGATCACCGCGCTGACGTGCGTGCTGCTGGTGGTCTCGACCTGGATTGTGCTCACCCGACTGGATGTGGCCGAGAGTTGGCAAGTGGGCGGGTCGGCTTGGTTGCGCCGATGGTGGCTGGCCGCCGGGTTGGTCGCACTGGCCGCGTGGTGGTTCGAACCTGTTTTGGAGAATTTCCGCTTCGGTCAGGTCAACGTCATGCTCATGACCCTGGTGATCGCCGATTGCGTACCGCGCCGGACCCCTTGGCCGCGCGGGCTGCTGCTGGGCTTGGCGATCGCGCTCAAGCTGACGCCCGCGGTGTTCCTGCTGTACTTCGTGCTGCGCCGCGACATCCGCGCGGTGCTTGTGGCGGTGGCGTCCTTCGGCACGGCGACCCTGATCGGTTTCGCGCTGGCGTGGAGCGACTCCTGGGAGTACTGGGGCAGCACCGTGCACAACACCGATCGGATCGGGACGCCCACCCTCAACACCAATCAGAACGCCGCAGGGGCACTGGCTCGGCTGGAGTTGGGTGATACCACCCATTTCCTGGTGTGGACCGCCACCTGTCTGGCCGTTCTCGCTCTCACCGTGTGGGCCGTCCGGCGGGTACTGGCATCCGGCATGGACAGCACTCCGGACGCCCACCCCGATTCCACGCTGGCAGTAATGTGCGTCGCCTTGTTCGGGCTGATTGTTTCGCCGGTCTCCTGGTCGCATCACTGGGTGTGGACGCTTCCGGTGATCGTCGTCGCCGCGGTGCTCAGCTACCGGCGCCGCGATCCGGTGCTGGCCTTGATGGCCGCCGCCGGGGTCGCGCTGATGGTCTGGTCGCCTATCACCTTGCTGCCCGAACACCAGGAAGCTCAGGCAGCCTGGTGGCGGCAACTGTTCGGAATGTCCTACGTGTGGTGGGCGCTGGCCTTCCTCGCCGTCGCGGGCTTGCGCGTCAGGCCCGGCCGAGCTAGCCGGCCGCGGTCTGTGGAATCCGCGCCGACGGCTGACTTGGTCCGGCCGCCTTAGTCTGCGCTCCGCTGTCTTTCACCGTCGCGGCGTAAACATCGACGTACTCCTGGCCGGAAAGTTGCATCAACTCGTACATGACCTCGTCGATGACGGCCCGTTCGATGAACCGGTTGCCGGCCATGCCCTCAAACCGGGTGAAGTCCATCGGTTGGCCGAACCGCACCGTGACTGAACCGAATCGCCACATCTTCGACCCCGGCGGATTGACGACGTCGGTTCCGATCATGGCCACCGGAATCACCGGCACGCCGGTCTGCAGGGCAAGCCGCGCCAGTCCGCTCTTGCCCTTGTAGAGCCGACCATCCGGGGAACGGGTGCCTTCGGGATACATGCCGAGCAACTTGCCCTGGCTCAGGATTCGCTCAGCGGTGTCCAAGGCGGCCTGCGCGGCATCGGCGTTGGTGCGGTCGATCGGCACCTGGCCGGCGACTGTGTAAAACCACCGGTTGAAGGCTCCCTTGATTCCCGTGCCGGTGAAGTATTCCGATTTGGCCAGGAAGGTGATGCGGCGGCGGACCACCAGGGGCAGGAAGAAGCTGTCGGCCACTGCGAGATGGTTGCCGGCGAGGATAGCGGGCCCGGACGACGGAACATGTTCTAGGCCTTCGACTTTCGGCCGCCCGAGCAAAGAGAGTACCGGGCCCATGAAAATGTACTTGAACAGCCAGTACCACATGGTCCCTCCCTCGCTGTGTCTGCCTGTTATGTCGATTTTGGCTTACTGTACCCAGCCACCGATACCCGGACCACACGACCGGCGGTGTTCACGGTCAATCCTCAGGCGCAGCGTCCTGTCCGGTCTCGACAACAATTTCGATGGGGTGGTAACGCCCGTTTGACGATGGCGGGGCCGGGGCAGGGGCCGGCTCCGGCTCGTCCGCCGGGACACCGGCCGCCATGCCCTGAAGCACCGTCAGCAACGTCACGCTGTGCTCGGCGATCACGCCCAGCAATGGATGTTGTTCCCCGCTGATCAGGGCCGCCAGAGCGCATACCGGACACCACACCTGCTGGCAGCGTCCCGGCCCACGCAGCGAATCAGCTGCCATCGCCGCGGCGGCCCGCACCGCCGGGTCCAAACGTTCCAGGATGGCCTGGGCGAGCTGGCGCAACTCAGGGCCTAGATCAGCATGGGGTGAACTCACGCGCAATCCGCCCCTACTTCGTGCTGGAGGCTCATGCCGGCCACACCTCCGGGTCGGGTCGGAAACGAACGGTCAACTCACTGCCCCGCAGCGCTGCACCGGTGACGATGCAGCGACGCAGAACGGGGGCGAGTCGCACCCGCCGCCGCAGGCTACCGACACTGACGATGAGGTCGTCGCCGGCCCGGCCGAGGTTCAGCGTGTGGGCGTCGAGCGGTGGCATGTCCAGTCGGAGGCGGTAGACCGCATCCAGACCCGACCCGGATTCGCGGTCGACCACCGGCCGCAGCGGGGCCGGTGGTGGTGAGCCGTCCCGTCGGCGCGCGTCGTCGAGTAGCTGAGCCAACGCCTTCGGTCCGATGGGTTCGCCGGCCAGGTGCGGGGTGAGCACCAGTCGCAGCTCCCCGACCGCCGCTGCCAGTTCGTCGAGAACCTCCTGCTGTTCAGCGATCCGGGCCGAGTACCAGCCGAAGGCCGGATGCTCAGGTAGATTGCGGTATTCGTAGGAATCGTCCTGGAACAGAACCTGGTTGACGATTACCTCGCTCACACGCACGCCCATGACAGCCAGCGAAGCCAAAGCTCGGACGGTCTCGGCGGCCACCACACGTTCGGCTGTGAGAACCACATGGGCGCCGACCCGGGTGTCATCGGTGAGCAGCTCGGCCAAACCGGACAGACCTTCATGGACCGACTCGACCAAGGCGGCCACGGCTGCCGAGCGGGTATCGTCCATACCCGCCGACAGCCTGCGGTGCCGCGGCCAGCTGCGATCGACGTAAACCGCGAATGCGGCGGGCAACGTCAGCATCCGCAGCGCGTCGGCGGTTGACGCGCAGTCCACGATGACTCGGTCCCAGCAGCCTGAGGCCGCCAGGTCGGCCACGGCGCGCAACCCCAGCACTTCTTGGATACCGGGGATCGTTGAAAGCTCCTCGGCGGCAAAGCCATCCAAGTCGGACGCCGGAAACCGCGCAGCGAGGACCGGAGCGGCAGCCCGCCAGGCCGATTCCAGCAGATGCAGCGTGTCCAGAGCGACGGCGTCCAGATGCCCGCCCTGCTCCTCGGTGAGGATCCGAACCGGTTGGGACCCGCAGCCGGGTTCAACCCCGACACCCAGGACATCGCTCAGGGAGTGCGCCTGATCGGTCGACACCAGCAGAATGCGGTCGCCGTTCAGCCCCGCCTGAACCGCCGTCGCGGCGGCCAATGTCGACTTGCCGACTCCGCCCTTGCCGACGAAGAAGGCGATGCGGGCCGGAAGGTCCGTATCGATGAGGGGCGTCGTGGGTTTCACTGCTCCTCGACCCGCCTCTTGAGATCCTTGAGTGCAGTCTCGGTCAACCGGCGCTCGGCTTTGCGTTTGAGCAGTCCGATCATGGGCACGGTCAGGTCTACCGACAATTCATAGGTCACGTCGGTGCCACGCCCACTGGGGGCGAGGTAATAGGCACCGTCAAGGGCTTTGAGCAGGGTGCTTGAGACCAGCGACCACCGCACCAGGTTGCGATCGTGCTGCCAGTCGTATTTGAGCACCATGGTGTCGCGCAGTACCGCCGCGTCGAGCACCAGCCTGGCCACCGTGGGATAGCCGTCGGCATCGGTGTCGATGACTTCGGTTTCGGTGTACTCCGAAACCCACTCCGGATAGGAGCCGATATCGGCGATGACCCCCATCACAGTGCGGGGTTCCGCATCGATGTGGATTGTCTGTGCCGTCCTGTCAGCCACTGCTACCGCTCATCGTCATTTTTCGGATCTCCCGAACCGTACCCGCCCGGCTGAGGCGGTAACCGCCATTCAGACGGTCGGGGCAACGCCCACCGGCCGACCGGCCTCCAGGGTGTTCTTGACTTCGAACGCCATCCGCTTTCCGGCGACCCGCCGCCGGTGCGTCATCGCGGGCAGATCCATTTTCTCAGGGTGCCCCGCGGTCGCCCCGAAGGGCTCGGCGTGCAGGAAGTAATGCAATACGACACCGTCGAGCACCGGCTCCAGCCAAATCTCCATGGTGCCGATCAGCGGACCGGTGACCGTCCAGCGCACGCCCTTATCGGCTCGGTCTTCGACGACTTCCAACAGCAGATCGGGGAACCATCGCCGCCAACTGGCCCGGTCGGCCGCGGCCCGGCCGACCGCCTCTGGGCTGGCGGCCACGAACGTCTCGTCGGCCACTTGAACACTGCTCACCGGAAAAGCTTCACATATCGGCTCCCGGAAATCCGGTCGGGGCTCTACCCGAGCGGCTGCGCGGGACGCACCCGCATCAGGTCGGCCAGCCGCGCAGCGTGGCTGTCCCAGTTCCAGTCGCTGATGATCCACTGGCGGCCGGCTTGCCCCATCCGCTGGGCCTGGGCCGGGTCGGCCAGCAGATCGCCGATCACCTCGACGAGTTCGTCGTGCGAGCGCCCGTCGACCACCCGTCCGGTTCGGCCATCCAGAACGGTCTCCGGGGCACCGCCGGACCGACCGGCCACCACCGCGACCCCGCTCGCCGAGGCCTCCAGGAACACTATGCCCAATCCCTCGACGTCCAGACCCGCCCCCCGGGTGCGGCAGGGCATCGCGAATACGTTGGCCATGGCGTAGTGGCGCGGCAGCTCGGCGTTGGGCACGCCTCCGGTGAACACCACATCCGAGTCCACTCCGCACTCCTCGGCCAGGCGGCGCAAGTGCTCGGCATAGGGCCCGCCTCCGACGATCACCAGCACCGCACCGTCCACCCGGCGGCGGATGCCGTGCCAGGCCCGAATCAGCATGTCTTGGCCCTTACGCGGCACCAGCCGGGAAATGCACACCGTCACCGGCCGCTCGCCCAACCCGTAGCGGGCGCGTAGTTCGGCCCGGGCCGCCGGATCCGGACGGAAACGCTCGGTGTCCACCCCGGGCGGCAAGTGCTCCAGATGGGCACGGGGGCCGAACGCGGAGGCGAACCGGCCGCGGGTGTAACGGCTCACGTAGGTCACCACCTCGGCGCCCTCCCCGATGCGCCGCAGCGCCGAACGGGCACCGGGCAGCATCGACCAGCCCACCTCATGGCCGTGGGTGCAGGCCAGTACCCGCTGAGCCCCCGCCGCCCGCGCCCGCGGCGCCAGCAAGGCAAGCGGCGCAGCAGCGCCGAACCACACCGTCTCGATTCCGTGCTCGCCGATCAGCCGCCGCATCCGGCGATCCACACCCGGCTCAGGAAGCATCAACGTGCCGGGGTGCCGGACGATGGGGAACGCTGCTGCCCGGTCGTAGTCGTCGGCACCCTTCCACTGCGGGGCGTAAACGGTCAGCTGGTGCTGTCCGGTAGCGGCCAGCCGGTTGGCGAACTGTTCAAGGTAGGACTGGATGCCGCCGCGGCGCGGCGGAAAGTCGTTGGTGACCAGCAGGATCCGTGTCATCGTCCCCAGAGGCTATCGGTTCAGCCAGGCTGCCCATCGGACTTGCAACTCGGCGAGGTCCACATCGAGTGCTTCGCGGACCGCCCACGGGAAGTCGCCATGCCCGGGGCCGCAGGCGGCGACGTATAGCAGGCGCAGACGGTCGGCGCCGAACTCCTCGGCCACAAAGCGGGTGAACCACCACGCGCGGTCATAGCCGGCGGATCGGCCGGGACCAGGTGCGTCGAGTTCGGCGTCACTGGGCAGGGCGGTGATTCCAGCGGCGACCGCAGGCAGGGGCATCGCCGGGCGGGCAACGAAGTCGGCGACTCCCTCGGTAAGCCAGCGGGGGGCGTCAAGGGCAGTGTCGACTCGGGTTGCCAGATGAAAAAGCTCGTGCGTCAACACAATTCGCAATGCCTCATCGGACATCGCCGTTGCACCGGGCGCCAGAACAATGCGTTGCCCAACGGCGCGGCGCTGCGCGGTGTCCACCTCGTCGGCGACGGCCACCCCGGCGATATCACCCCACTCCCGGCGCGGGTCCAGTCGCGCCTCGGCTTCGAACTGGGCCTGTGAGTCGGTGGCGACCACCACGATCTCGCGTGGCCAGTCGGTGCCCCAGAACCGTTCCACGGCGGCGACGGCGCCGCCGAAGTCGGCCCGCACCCGCTCCAGCAGGGCTGCGCCGCGGGTTCGGCTCAGATTCACCGCAGTAAGCGAGCGCACCACCGGCGCTGAGTCAGCTATCGCAGGCAGTTCCGAGCGTGTGCCGGCGGCGGGCTCGGTTGTTATCAGCACCGCGGCCGCCACGGTCTGTACGGCCAGTGCGGCCGCCAACACACGTCGGCGGACGTTGGCGTCAGTACCGACGGACGTTGTAGATAGGCGCACTGTGCACGGACTCGACGCGCACCGGAATGCCGTAAGTCGATGCATGCACCATCAGTCCGTCCCCGACGTAGATGCCGACGTGTGAGGCATCCGAGTACTGGACAACGATGTCTCCGGGCTGCATCTGGTCCAGCGACACCGGCTGTCCTCCGGCGGCCAGCGCATAACTGGAGCGCGGCAGGAACAAACCGGCCTGCTGGAAAGCCCACTGCACCAGGCCGGAGCAGTCAAAGGCGCTGGGGCCGGCCGCCGCCCAGGCGTACGGCGAGCCGATGCGGGTCAACGCGGCCTGGACCGCGCTAGCACCCGCACCGGATCCGGCGCCACCCGGCCGGGGCACGGCGGCCAGAGTCGCGATGTCACTCCTGGGCGCCTCGGAGCCAGGTGCGGCCATCACCGACGGGGGCGGGGCGGCCGGCGAGGCCAGAACTTCCTGCTGGGCCGGGGTCAGCATGGCGTAACGGGCCTTGACCGCGGTGATCTGAGTCTGCAGTTCGGACTGCTTGCGTTGCAGATCGGCCCGCACGGCGGCGGCTTCATCGGCCGCTACCTTGGCCTCAGCCGCGGAGTTGGCCGATGCCGCCTCGATGGCCAGGGCCTCGTCGTTGACCCGGCGGAAGCTCTTCATCTGCTCGGCCATCTCGGTGGCCATCACCCGCTGAACTGCCATCTTGTCGATCAGGTTCTGCGGCGAGGCGGCCGTCAGGATTGCATAGACGCCATCAGTCCGTCCGCCCATGTAGACCGACGCAGCTAACTTGTTGACCGCACCTTGGTAGGTCGCCAGTTGCGCCTTGGCGGCATCGAGGGCGGCGAGGTCCCCGGCGTACCTCTGATCAGCCTCGCTCTGTAGGCGCAGCTTTTCGTCCAGGTCGATCTGGGCTGCATGCATGGTCTCGGTTAGCTGCTCAGCCTGCCGGGACAATTCGTTGAGCTTTGCCAGCGTATCTTCGGCAGGGTCGGCGTACGCAGATCCACTCCACACGGCCGAGAGGGCCGTGAGACCCACGATTGCGCCGACCACCGGCTTGCCAGCTACGTATTTCGCCACAAACGGGGGGTCAAACTTCAAGACTTCGCATCCTTTGACTGCCGTCGACGCGCAATCCGTCGAACTGCCTGTCGATGTGCCTTAGGTCTCGGTCAGGTTACGAAACGGCGTCGACTTTGTCCAACGGCAGGACTGAGAATTGGCTGCGAACTGCCGTCACAGCAGCCCCACCAGCACCGTCGAATGGCGCCGATGATCCCTAGCTGGCCAGCCCGGGATCGCCGCCCCGGCGGATCGGGACCAGGCGCAGCCGGGGCGCCAGACCCGCTTCAGCGAGCACTTCCAGGGCCTGACGTTCATCGTGCAGCAAAGTCGCAGGCACGCCCAGCAGCACGCTGACCACACAGTCCCGACAGCCCGGCCCACGCACCGCGCACTCATCGCAGTCAATGATCACCGGCTCATCGGGCCCCGGCGTGCAGTGTCCCATCTCGGTTCTCCCTCGTCGAACGAACTGCGTGTGCAGCGGACTGTCACGGACCCTAGGCCGACCCTCTGACATTCACTCGGTTCAATCGGAACGGTTGGAGTGATTCGGTTAACCCAATCGATTGCGGGTGTGGCGAGTGCACGCTGTCGGTGTCCCGGCTTACCGTCTGCAGATCGTGGCCGGCCACCTTACTTTTCCCCAACTGAGCTTCGCCGACCTCGAGGACGCTGAATTCGACACGGCATTCGACACGGCATTCGACACGGCATTCGACACGGCATTCGACACGGCATTCGACACGGCCGAGGGGCCGCTGCGGGAGACCACGTTCGTCATCGTCGACCTGGAGACCACCGGCGGACGGGCCAAGACCGCCGCCGACGGGTCCTTCGACGCGATCACCGAGATCGGAGCGGTCAAGGTGCGCGGCGGGGAGGTCATCGGCGAGTTCGCGACACTGGTCGACCCGCAGCGCCGCATCCCGCCGCAGATCGTCGAACTCACCGGCATCACCACCGCTATGGTGCGGGACGCGCCGACCATCTCGGTGGTGCTGCCGATGTTCCTGGAGTTCGCCCGCGGGTCGGTACTCGTGGCCCACAACGCCGGCTTCGACATCGGCTTCCTGCGTGCCGCAGCGCAGCGATGCGGTATCGCCTGGCCGAAACCGCCCGTGCTGTGCACGGTCAGACTGGCCCGCCGGGTGCTCAGCCGAGACGAGGCGCCCAGCGTGCGGCTGTCCGCCCTGGCCCGGCTCGTCGGTTCGTCGACTGAACCGACCCATCGCGCTCTCGACGACGCCCGTGCGACTGTGGACGTGCTGCACGCCCTGATCGACCGGGTGGGCAATCAGGGTGTCACCAGCTACCGCGATCTGCGCGCCTATCTGCCGGGAGTCACCAACGCCCAACGTCGCAAGCGAGTTCTGGCCCAGCGATTGCCACACCGGCCGGGGGTGTATCTGTTTCGTGGCCCGTCCGGTGAAGTCCTCTACATCGGCACCGCGGGGAACCTGCACCGCCGGGTCGGCCAGTACTTCACCGGAGCCGACCCACGGGGCCGGATGAAAGAGATGGTAGCCCTGGCAACAGCGGTCGACCACGTCGAGTGCGCGCACGCCCTGGAAGCCGGGGTGCGCGAGTTGCGACTACTGGCCGCCCATGCACCGCCGTACAACCGGCGGTCGCGTTTCCCCCACCGATGGTGGTGGGTGGTGCTGACCGACGAGCCATTCCCCCGGCTGTCGGCGGTGCGCGCACCCCGGCAGGAGCGAGCCATCGGCCCCTTCCGGTCCCGTACCGACGCTGCCGACACCGCCGCCCTGATAGCCCGGTTCACCGGGGTGCGAACCTGCACCGCCAGGATCGGCCGGACCGGCGAGCACGGTCCGGCGTGTGCCGAACGCGAGGTGGCCCCCTGTCCGGCTGCGCGCGGCGCAACCGCGACGGAATACGCGGCAGCCTCCCGGCGGGCCGCCGACCTGATCGACGGGCTGGACAACGACGCACTGGCCGCCTCGGTGGACCGGGTGGCCGGTTTGGCCGCGCGGGCCCGGTACGAAAGTGCGGCCCGGTTGCGGGATGCCACGACGGCTGCAGTGGAGGTGTTGTGGCGTGGCCAGCGGCTGCGCGCGCTGTCTGCGATCGCGGAACTGGTGGCCGCGGCTCCCGACGGCCAGGGCGGCTGGCAGCTGACGGTGATCCGCCATGGGCAGTTGGCCGCCGCGGGGTGCGCCCCAAGACGGGTGCCGCCCATGCCGGTCGTGGACGCTCTGCGCAGCGCCGCCCAGGTGGTTTTGCCACAGCCCGCGCCGCTGGGCGGTGCGCTGGTAGAGGAAACCTCGCTGATCACCCGGTGGCTCACTGCGCCCGGCGTCCGGATCGTCAGTGCCACAGAGGGTTTCGCCACTCCCCTGCATTCAGCCGGCCCCTGGCTGAGTTGGGCCGCCACCGCGCGTTCCGCGCAGTACGCGGCCTCCGAACTGCTCCGGGATGCTGCCGGGGGAAGCTCGGGAGGAGACTCAGAGCTGCTGGGTGAACCGCACCCACCGATCCAAGAGGCCGCGGGCCGCACCGGAGTCGATTGCCTCGGCGGCCCGGCTCAGACCCTCCTCCCACGAGGGCAACCATTCGGCGTGGCTGGATAGCCCGGCGTGGGCGACCATCGCCCCGGCAGCGTTGAGCACCACCGCATCGCGAACCGCGCCCGCCGCACCGCCGAACACCGCATGCGCCTCCTCGGCGTTGCTCTGCGCGTCCCCGCCCACCAACTCCGCGACCTGGGCACGGGGGAAGCCGAAGCCCATCGGGTCGAAGGTCAGCTTGTCGACGGTGCCGGCCTGCACCCGCCAAATGGTGCTGGTCGTGGTGGTGGTCAACTCGTCCAGACCGTCGTCGCCGTGCACCACCAACACGCTGGAGCGTCGCGCGGCGAACACACCGGCCATCACCTCGGCCATCTCACCGAAGGCGCAGCCGATCAGTCCGGATCGCGGAGTGGCCGGATTGGTAAGCGGCCCAAGAATATTGAACACCGTCGGCACCCCGATCTCACGGCGCGGCGGGCCTGCGTACTTATAAGACGGATGGAACACGGGGGCGAAACAAAAGCCGATCCCCACCTCGGCGACGCATCGCGCCACCTGCTCGGGCCCCAAGTCGATACGCACCCCGAGCGCCTCGAGCATGTCGGCACCGCCGCTGCGCGACGAGGCGGCCCTGTTCCCGTGCTTGACCACCGGCACCCCGGCGGCCGCGACCACGATGGCCGCCATGGTGGAGAGGTTCACGGTGTTCGAACCATCACCACCGGTCCCCACGACATCGACGGTATCGGTGCCGATGACGTCGGTGGGAACGGCCAGTGCGTAGGCCAGCATGGTATCGGCCAGTTCCCGTACCTCGGCCGGTGTCGGGCGCTTCATCTTCATGGACACGCCGAAGGCCGCAATCTGGGCCGGTGTCGCGGCCCCGGCCATGATCTGGTCCATCGCCCAGGCGGCCTGGCCGGCAACCAGTTCCGAACCGGTGGTCAAACGGCCCAGGACCTGCGGCCATGTCGGGGTAGCGGAGCCCGCGAGAGGGCCCGGGGACGGTGCGGTCATCGCCCGATCGTCGCATGCGGTGCACCGGCTACCAACGCCGGAGAGGGGGCGGCCGGAAATTGTTGTGACCAATTCCGCCCCTGGCTGTACCTCAACAACTACAAAGCGTCATACTTCTCCTTGTGACGAGTGCTGTAGGTACCTCAGGAACCGCGATCACGTCGCGGGTGCATTCGCTGAACCGACCGAACATGGTCAGTGTCGGCACTATTGTGTGGCTTTCCAGTGAGCTCATGTTCTTTGCTGGACTGTTCGCGATGTACTTCACCGCACGCGCCCAGTCCGGCGGGAGTTGGCCGCCGCCGCCGACCGAGTTGAACCTCGCCCTGGCCGTCCCGGTCACTCTGGTGCTGATTGCCTCGTCGTTCACCTGCCAGATGGGCGTATTCGCCGCCGAACGCGGCGACGTGTTCGGCCTGCGCCGGTGGTACACGATCACCCTGCTCATGGGCTTGTTCTTCGTTCTGGGGCAGGGCTACGAGTACATCCACCTGGTGGAAACGGGCACCACGATCTCCAGCAGCGCCTACGGCAGCGTCTTCTACCTGACAACCGGCTTCCACGGCCTGCACGTCATCGGTGGCCTGGTCGCATTCGTCCTGCTGCTCGTGCGCACCAA